>CAZMRX010000236.1:0-8318 GCA_964568755.1 uncultured Acidobacteriota bacterium
CATGCCCCACTGCGGCTTGCTCTTGTACTCGTGCTCGGCCCACAGCGAGAACAGCGGCGTCTTGTCGTTCGCGAACGTCGGCTCCTGGCGGTAGCGATCGAGCGTCGCCTCGCGGATCAGCGCGCGGCCCTCCATGGCGCCGTGCTCCTGCGTCTGCGCGAGCGGATAGCTGCGCCCGGCGGGCGTGAGCTTCACGTCGGTCGCGAGGTCGAGAGCGGCGCTCGTGCGCAGAGCGAAGGCGTCGAAGCCGACGCCTGTGCCAACGCGCCCGGCCTGCTTGCGGCCGTAGCCCAGGCTCAGCACCAGCGTGCCGTCGGCGACGCCCGGGACGCGCAGGACCGGCAGCTCGAGGCTTCGCCCGGACACCTCGAGCTTGACGACGTCCTCGTCCTTCAGGTGCAGCGCGGCCGCCGTCGCCGGGCTCACCAGCAGCGGGTTGTCCCAGGTGACCTTGGTGATCGCGTCCGGCAGCTCCTGCAGCCAGGCGTTGTTGGCGCTGGCGCCGCCCTCGAGCTTGGGACAGGCCTGGAAGACGACCTCCAGCTCGCCTGGGCCCTGAGCCTGCGCCGCGGCGGCGAGCTCGGCGAACGTGCCGGGCTTCAGCTCGAGCTTGACGCCCGGGAGCGTGCTCTGCGGCAGGACGCCGTCGTGCAGCACGCGATTCCAGCGCTTTTCGAAGTCGGCCTCGCCGAGGACGCCGCGCCACGTGGACTGAACCAGATCATGGCCGGGCTTGTCCTCGCCGCTGGCCAGCAGGCCCAGGACCTCTACCGTGCTCTTCGCGCCGTAGAGGGGCAAGATCAGCGGCTGGACGACGCTCAGCGTCCCGCAGCTCGCGCGCGCGTCGCCCCACGCCTCGAGGAAGTGCGCGCTCGGGACGTGCCACGACGCGAGCGCCGCCGTCTCGTCGACGTGGCTGCCGAAGTGGACGAGCTCCTCGGCCTTCGCGGCGGCCGCGGCGAACTCGAGGTCGGCAGGCGCGTCGTAGGCGGGGTTCCCGCCGAGGACGACGAGCGTACCAACCTGGCCGGCGACGAGCGCCTTCGTCAGGTCGGCGAAGGCATCGGGCGACGCGACCTGCGCGTCCACGGGCTCGCGGTAGTCGACGGTGGCCGAGACATTGCCGAGCGCGGCGTTGAGCGCCACCACCGCGGCGTGAACGGCCGCGGGCTGGCGCGGGCCGGCCACGACCAGCGAGGCGCCGCGATTCGCCAGCAGGTCCTGGCCGAGGGCGCGCAGCCAGGCGGCGTCGAGGCCGGCCACCTCGGCGGCCGGCGGCGCGTCGATCGTGAGCCCCTGGCCGCGCAGCTCGGCCGCGAGCGCGGCGACGAACGCCGGGATCCGCCGCGCGGGGAGGCGGAGCCGGTGGTCGGCGTTGGCGCCGGTGATCGAGAGCACGGCCTCGACCGCCCACAGCCGGTTCATGGTGTCGCCCTGGGCCTGAACGCGGCGCCCGGCCGCGAAGGCGCGCGTGTGGCGGACCATCTCCGGGTCGGTGTGCAGGATGTCGGCGTCGATCGCCAGGATGGCCTTCGCCGCCTCCAGCCGGTAGACCGGAAGCAGCGGCCGGCCGGCGGCGCGCGCCACGCCTGCGAGCGCGTTGGCGTCCGAGACCGGAGCCCACGTCACGAAGCGGGCGCGTGGGTAGGTCTTCTGGAAGGCCGCGGCCAGGCGAGCCAGCGTCGGTGAGGCGGAAGGCGACGCGAGGACGGCCAGTCCTTCGCCCCCGTCCGCCGCATGTACCTTGGCCCGCGCCTGCCAGGCCGCCACGAAATCGGCCCAGCTCGATTGCTCGCCGCGCCTGCGGACCGTCTGCGAGCGATCGGGATCGTAGAGGTCGAGCACGGCGGCCTGCACCCGCGCGCTCGACGAGCCGAGGCTCGCCGGGTGCAGCTCGTTGCCCTCGAGCTTTGTGGGCCGGCCCTCGTGGCTCTCGACCACCAGCCCGTAGGCGCTCGTCCCGTTCGGCATCGTGGTCGCGTAGTAGCGAGGCACGCCGGGCACGATCTGCTCGGGCGCCTGGACGTACGGGACGATGTGCTCCTCGGGCCGCCGGCAGGCCGTGAGGCCCGCCGCCCCGACGGTCGCGCCCAGCAGCTGGAGCAGGGTGCGGCGGCTGACGGCGTCGGGAGCCTCGGAGGCGCCCTCGGGGAACTCGCGCTCGCGGAACGCGCGCGCCTCGGGGCTGTCCTCGAGCTCGCCGAGGCTGCGCCAGTACTCGGCGCTCACCGGTGGCACCCCGAGCAGTCGACGGGTGGCTTGACGGGCCGGAGCGACGCGACCTGGCGCGCCCTCGCTTCCGGGTCGCGCGCGGGCTTCCAGGCCATGTTCGTGATCTCCGAGAGCGGGCGCAGGTGCGGAGCGGGGTTCCTGTGGCAGTCGAGGCACCAGCTCATGCTGAGCGGCTCGACCTGGCGCACGATCTCCATCTCTTCCACGTGCCCGTGGCAGCTCACGCAGCCGACGCCGGCGCTCACGTGGACGCGGTGGTTGAAGTACGCGTACTCCCCGAGCTTGTGGACACGCAGCCAGCGCATCGGCGTGCCGTTCTTCGCGCTGTCGCGGATCGGTGCGAGCGATTCGACGTTGCGCGAGACCAGCAGGTGGCAGTTCATGCAGGCCTGGGTCGGCGGCACGTTGGCGATCGGCGAGGTCTCGACCGAGGCGTGGCAGTAGCGGCAGTCGATCTGCATGTCACCCGCGTGCAGCTTGTGGCTGTAGGGAACGGGCTGGATCGGCTGGTACCCGACATCGGTGAAGCGCGGCGAGAAGTAGTACCAGACGCCCCCCACCGCCACGGGCGGGAGCACGAGCGCCGCGACCGCGACCAGGAGCGGGAGCTTGTTGGCCGACTGGGGAAAGATCTGCGCCAAAGATGCCTACCCGCGCCCGCCGATCTCGGTGAAGACCAGGATGCCCTCCCCAAATTGGCCGATGGTGATGAAGCGGCGCCGAGAATACTTCGCCCCGGCAAGGGCGGTCAAGGCGCCGCGGTGCGAGACTGCGGGTTGCGACTCCACGCCGCTGGAGTGACCTCGTGATAGGCTCGCGACCTACCCCGAAGAGAAGGAGGAAACCCCTTGGAACTCCTGAGCGCACTCTCCCGCTGGATCCACGTGCTCGCCGGCATCGTCTGGATCGGCATGCTGTACTTCTTCAACTTCGTCAACATCCCCTTCCAGGGGACGCAGGACGGCGACACCAAGAAGAAGGTGAACCCGGAGCTCCTGCCGCGCGCCCTCTTCTGGTTCCGCTGGGGCGCCGCCTGGACCTGGATCACGGGCGTGATCCTGCTGCAGCTCGTGTTCTGGGGCGGCCACATCACCGTCGACCCGATGCGCGGCTGGAGCCCGCTCGCGATCGCGATGCTGGCGCTCGTGTTCGTGGCGCCCTTCATCTACGACCCGCTCGCGAAGAGCATCAAGAACCCGAAGGTGTTCGGCGTCGTCGCCTTCTTCCTGCTCTTCGTGGTGATCTGCCTGATGCACTACTCCGGCTACACCTACCGCGCCTACAACATCCACCTCGCTTCGCTGCTCGGCACGATCATGGCGTGGAACGTGTGGTTCCGGATCTGGCCGGCGCAGCAGAAGATCCTGCGCGCGGTGAAGGAAGGCACGGCGCCGGACCCCGCGCTGCTGGCCCTGGCCGGCAGCCGCTCGCGCCACAACACCTACATGTCGGTGGCGCTGCTGTGGGGGATGATCAACTCCCACACCACCTACTTCTCCGGCGGCAACCTCGGCATCGGCGAGTCCTGGGCCTACGTCGCCTACCTCGCAGTCATCCTCATCGGCTGGCACGTCGTCTGGCAGCTCTACCAGCGCGCCGCAAAGGTGAAGGGGTTCTAACGCCAAGGGACGTTCCGCCGCCTGACGCGGAACGTCCCTTTTCTGACTATTCCGTCGTCTGCCGTTCCCTTTCCGGTCAGTCATCCGTCTCCAGCCCGTGGTTCGTTTCCGGCTCGTCATCCGTTTCCGGCACCCTCTAGTCCGTCCGTTCTAGGCGTGTTCCGTTGACCCCACCCCCGCCTGATACGAGACTCCCCCCTGACGCGACGAGACCATGCTGGAAGAGGACGTCTACCGTCGCCTGCAGCAGCGCCTCGACGAGCTGCCGGTCGGCTACCCCGCGACGGAGTCCGGCGTCGAGCTGCGGATCCTCCGGCGGTTGTTCACGCCCGAGGAGGCCGAGGTGGCGCTCGGCCTCAGCGCCGTCCCCGAGACCGTCGCGACGATCCGCCGCCGCCTGCCCGGCCGCACCGAGGAGCAGCTCGAGCACACGCTCGATTGCATGGTCGCGAAGGGAGCCATCTTCGGAGGCCGCGTGCTCGCGCGCGGCAGGCCGAAGCGCTACTCGCGGGCACCGCTCGTGGTCGGGATCTACGAGGCCCAGGTCGATCGGCTGACGAAGGAGCTGCAGCAGGACTTCGAGCAGTACGCGCGCGAGGGCTTCGCGACCACGCTGCTCGGCGGCAAGACAAAGCAGATGCGGACCATCCCGGTGAACGCCCGCCTGGTCCCCGACCGCCTGGTGGGCCGCTACGACGACGCGCGGAAGATGATCGAGGAGGGCGAGGGCCCCTGGGCGGCGCGGAACTGCGTCTGCCGGCAGGGCCAGGACCTGCTCGGCGAGCCCTGCCAGCAGACGACCGCCCGCCGGGTCTGCCTGACGATCGGCGGCGCCGCCCGGGCGACCGTCGCCTCGGGGGATGGCGAGACGCTCAGCCGTGAGCAGACGCTCGCGCTTCTCGACCAGGCCGAGCGCGACGGGATGGTGCTCCAGCCAGCGAACGCGCAGGACCCGCTCTTCATCTGCTTCTGCTGCGGCTGCTGCTGCGGGATGCTGCGCGCGGCCAAGCAGTTCCCGAAGCCGGCCGAATACCTCCAGTCCAACTACCAGGCGTTCGTGGACGCGGAGCTGTGCTCCGAGTGCGGGACTTGCCACGAGCGCTGCCCGATGGAGGCGCTCCACGCGGGGGACGGGGCGTCCGCCGTGGACCTCGACCGCTGCATCGGCTGCGGCCTTTGCGCCTGCACCTGCCCGACGGGCGCTGTGACGCTGCGCGCGAAGCCTGCGGCGAGCGCCCCGCCGAAAGACCTGAAGGCGCTCTACGGCCGGATCCTGACCGAGCGCTTCGGCCTGCTCGGAGCGGCCAAGCGCATCGGCAAGGTGCTGCTCGGCCGCCCCGTCTAGCGGCCCGGGCCTTCCGGCACCCGTGATCCACGGAACGTGCCGGAAGGCCGCTTCCGTGACCTACTGCTTGTCGTAGACCGCGACGGCGCTGACCTTGGCGCCCGTCGGGTCCGTGCCGGTCTGCGTCACCGTCAGCGTCTTGCCGTCGGCCGATACCGCGACCTTGGCCGTGACCGTGACCTTGCCGTCCTTCTTCCAGACGTTCTCGTAGGTGTTGTCGTCGATCTTCTTCGGCGCGGCGGTGTCGGCCATCGGGTTGCCGGGCCAGGTCGCAGGGGTGCCGTCGAACTTCGCCGTATAGCCGGCCTGCATCGGCTTGCCCTGCGCGTCCGTGCCTTCCGAGCTGAGCTTGATCCCCTCGGCGGTCTTCTCGAACTTCAGGGTCTGCGCCTGTATCGCGTTGGCGCCCAGCTTGGACTTCGCGGTGTTCAGCTTCCAGGTGCCGATCCAGTTGTCGCCGGCCGTGGCCACGCTGCCCGCGCTCCACAGGCCGACGGCAACCAGCAGGGACCAGCCCGTCAGATTCTTCCGCACGTTCCACCTCCAGTGATGCAGCTATGGCGCGGATTGTGGTGCGAAACAGCCGGGGACGGCAAGCCGTCGCTGCGCTCGCTCCTGGCTAGCGGATCCGCATCGCGGGGTCGCCGAGCAGGTGATAGACGCTCAGCAGCTCGGGCATCACGCCCGCCTGCGCGTAGGCCCTCTGCGCGGCGAGCAGGGCGTCGCCGAGCGTCTCGTGCCGGCCGCTCGTGAGCTCGGCCATCAGCGCGCGGTGGTACTGGTGCGCCGGGCCGTCGAGGCTCAGGCCGCTCGGCGAGAAAGCGGCGATCGCGCCGCGGCCCTCGGCCTTCAGCAGAGACTCCGCGAGCGAGTCGAAGGCGGGAGCGACGAAGTAGCCGTTCAGGCAGTTCATCGTCACGAGCAGCGGCTGGCGCGACTGGGCCTGGAGGCTCGGAGCGTCCCAGGAGCTCCACACGTTCTCGCTCGCCCACACCGCCGCCCCGCCGTGGCCGACGTAGCTCAGGAAGCTGAGGCCCGAGTCCAGGGCGTCGAGGATGGCGGGGCGGGTCTGCGAGCCGAGCTCCCGGAGCAGGATCAAATCGCTGCGGCCGGGCAAGTAGCTCTCCGCGATGTCGCGCACGTCCGCCTCGAAGTCGCCGGCGATGTCGGGGTTGTCGGCCACGAGCGCCGCCTGACCCGCGAGGCCCTGGCCCGAGTCCTCCCAGGCGAGCAGCTTCTCGACCAGCGCCTGCGCCTGCTCGACGGTCGTGGCCGGCAGCCGTCCGATCGCGAGATCGGGCAGCGCGTCCTCGCCGTTGACGGCGGCCAGCTGCGGGTCGGAGGCGGTCCAGAGGTAGCTCGTCTTCGCCCACAGCACCGGCAGCGGCGAGGGCTGTGACGTGCCCATGAAGTTGCGCGGGTCGTAGCTGGAATCGCCCAGCAGCAGGACGTAGCGCGGCGACGGCCGCGCCCACGACTGGAAGGCGAACGCGAGGAAGGTCCGGATCGCCTCGGCCGAGGGCTGGCCGTGCCCGAACGCGTCCGCGATTTCCTCGAACGCGACGGCCCGGGTGGCGAGGCCCTGGTCCTGGCGGCGCTGCAGCAGCGGCTCGCCGGCTGCGAGGAACGCGCGCGGGGCGATCAGCAGGTAGTCGGCCTGATTCACCGCGCTCTTCAGCGTCGAAGGCTGTGGCTGGCTCACGCGTGGGCTGAGCAGCGCGGAATCGGTCCCCACCCAGTACCGATGGCCCGCTTCGACCCTGAAGCGCACCGCACCGCTCGTGGTTTCAATGCCCGTCAGCCAGGCTGGCCCTCCCGTCCCGCCTGTCAGGTCCACGACTCTGACCGGCCCTGAGACGGCGCTCCCGGTGGTCACGCTGACGGTTCCCTCTTCCGGCCACTCGCCTTCCCATCGCCCACCCGCGAGGCTCGACGATTGCGGGTGGAAGACCGTGAAGCGGTCCAGGAAGACCATCGACGACACACCGGTGTCGGCCACGTTCGTCAGCGAGAGCTCGTTCGCCCCCTCGCGCAAGAGGGAAGTCGGCACGCTCAGGCTCACCCGGTAGGGAGTCTTCCCGGCGAACTGCGCCTCGCCCACCGGCGTGCCGTTCAGCGACACGCTCACGTGGTGGTCGACGGGGTTGCCGGACTCCGACGCCCCCTGCAGGAAGACCTCGAGCTCGGCCGCCTGCGACGCGGCCGCGTCCACCCCGACGAGCGAGAAGCTCTTCGCGCGCGTGGCGCCCGACGCGAGCGCTTCCCACAGCCAGGGGTCGGGCGCTTCCAGCAGCCCCGGCTGGTAGAAGCGGTTCGTCTCGAAGGAGGCCAGTCCGCTCGCGGCGGTCGCGACCCCGGCGGCTGCCGGTGGAGCCGAGATCCGAGGCATCCGGACGCCGCCCTGCGCGCGCATGAGCTCCCACGCCGTCTCGGACGAGAAGTCGGTCGAGGAGGCCGAGATCTCGGCGTGGAAGTACAAGACGCTGCCGGGACCGAACGCGTCCGCATCCGGTGCGACGTGGAAAGCCTGCGCCTGTCCCTGTCGCTCGAGCCGCAGCTGCGACGCCGCGAGGCTCGCCGCCCGGCCCGGGAAGAGCTGCTCGAACGAGACGGCGTGAAGCCCACGGTTCGTGGTGTAGAGCCGCGCCAGCACCTCGCCAGCGACAGGCTTGGGCGGCCGGACTCGGCGCCCGACGCCGCCCCGTCCGCTCTCCCCCGCCTCCCTCGCGGTGAAGAGCAGCTTCACCAGCACGCGCTTCGCGAGCACGATCTGCCGGCGTCCTTCGTCGTAGCGCAGCGGCGTGATCTCGACGACGGCGCTCTTCGTCTCGCCCTGGAAGACACTCGGCAGCAGCCGAGCGAGGTCCAGCGACACGCGCCGCGGCGAAGACTCCCGAAGCCCTCGCCGACCGGCTCGGACCGTCCCGTCCTCCGAGACCTGCATCTCGGCCTTGCCGAGCGAGGCGGGGACCAGGCCGCGGAAGCCCACCTGGTCGAGCGCCCGCACCCGGCCGAGCTGCGCCCGACGCCCGACGACCGCGTCCACCAGCGCCCGCCGGACGGGCAGCGCCGGGCCCTGCGGGTCCTGCGCAGCATCGAACCCAGGCACGAAGACACGGACC
>CAZMRX010000237.1:0-5130 GCA_964568755.1 uncultured Acidobacteriota bacterium
AGTCGCTCGGCGCCCTGGATCTCTTCGACTGCTACTCGGCCTACCCGTTCCGCGATCTGCGCGTCGACGTCGTGCACCCGAGCCCGCTCGGCCATCGCGTGGCCGCGCACGCGGTCAGGGACGCGCTGTGCGCCCGAGGCTGGCTGTGCGACGCCGTCCCGCCCGGTCCATCCTGCCGCGACTACAGCCCCTCCGACTTCGAGACGATGCGGGGCTTCTAGCGACGCTTCGCCCAATCGGGCGGCGAAGCGTCGCTTTCTGAGCCGTCCCTCGCCCTCCGTCCGCTACTCCGTCGGCTCAGGGGTCGGTCCCCGCTGTGCGCCGTATCCCGCTGGACAGGCCGTTGCGACGGTCCCAGAATCGCGGTGCGATGATCGGGCGCGTCGTCTCACACTACGAGATCCTCGCCAAGCTCGGCGAGGGCGGGATGGGCGTGCTGTACAAGGCCCGCGACGGCCGTCTCGATCGGCTGGTCGCCCTCAAGATCCTGCGCCCGGACAAGGTCGCTGACCCGGAGCGCCGGCGCCGCTTCGTGCAGGAAGCCCGGGCGGCCTCGGCGCTGAACCATCCCCACATCGTCACGGTCTACGACATCGGCGAGACGGACGGCGTCCACTTCATCGCCATGGAGCTCGTCGAGGGGACGACGCTCGCCGACCGGATCGGCCGGACGGGGCTCGCGCTCCCGGACGCGCTGAGGCACGCGGCGCAGATCGCCGACGCGCTGGCGCAGGCGCACGCCAAGGGCATCGTCCACCGCGATCTGAAGCCGCACAACGTCATGGTCACCGCCAACGGCTCGACGAAGGTGCTCGACTTCGGCCTCGCCAAGCTGGTCGAGACGGACGTTGCAGAGAGGGAGACGACCGAATTCAACCCCCTCACCGAGGACGGCATGATCGTGGGCACGGCCGCCTACATGTCGCCGGAGCAGGCCCAGGGCCGGCGCGTGGATGCCCGCTCCGACATCTTCAGCTTCGGCTCGGTGCTCTACGAGATGGTCACCGGCCGGCGCGCCTTCTCGCGCGAGTCGACGGTCGCGACGCTGGCGGCGATCCTGAAGGAGGAGCCGCGGCCGCCGAGCGCTCTCGTGCCCGCGGTGCCGCGCGAGCTGGAGCGCCTGATCCGAGCCTGCATGCGCAAGGACCCCGCCCGCCGCTTCCAGCACATGGACGACGTGCGGACCCAGCTGGAGCAGCTCCGTGAGGACGAAGGATCGGGAGAGCTCTCGGTGGCAGCGTCCTCCCCCCGAAGGGCCTTCTTCTGGCTGGCAGCGGTCGGGCTCGTCAGGGCCGGGGTCGTGTTCGTCGGCGGGGCCTGGCCGTGGCGCGGCCGCACGACCCCGGCGCCGGAAGGCCCCTCGGTGGCCACACCGTTCACGACTTCGCCCGGCTTCGAGGTCCAGCCCACGTTCTCTCCCGACGGAAACGAGATCGCCTTCGCCTGGAACGGGGAGAAGGAGGACAACTACGACATCTACAGGAAGCTGATTGGACCCGGCGAACCGTTGCGTCTCACCCGGGATCCAGCCTGGGACCACAGCCCAGCCTGGTCCCCGGACGGCCGCCTGATCGCGTTCCTGCGCGAGCCGGACCAGGGCCCGCCAGGAATCTATCTGATCCCAGCGCTCGGGGGCGCCGAACGACGCCTGGCGGACATCGAGGCCATTCCGGGCTGGAACACCGGCATCGCGTGGACCGCCGACAGCAAGCAGCTCATCATCTCGGATCGACCTGAAGGCGAGCTCCCCGGCCTGTTCCTGCTGTCTCTCGAAAGCAGCGAGAAGTCGCGCCTGACGTCCGTTGCGCAACGACTGCCGGGGGTTCCCTCGGCAGTGCGGTCGAGGGACTGGGATCCTGCGCTCTCGGCGGACGGGCGAACGCTGGCCTTCACCCGCATGGTCGACATCGGAAAGGGCGACATCCATCTGCTGCGCCTCGGCCCGGACTGGACGCCGCAAGGCCCGCCCGAGCGCCTGACGTCCGAGGAACGCTATGCCGCGAGCCCCGCCTGGCTGTCCGCGAGCGAGATGCTGTTCTCCCAGGGCGCCCCGGAAGCGGAGCGCCAGATACTCCGACTGGCCGCGGTCGCCGCGCGGTCCGATGCCGTCGCCGAACGGCAGGTATCCCTGGGGGCGGATGCGACGAACCTCGCCTTCTCACGAGCCTCGCGGCGGCTCGTCTTCAGTCGCACGCAGAACGACTCCAACATCTACCGCCTGGGGCTGCGCGGGCCCGGAGAAGGCGAAGGAGAAGCCGAACGGCTGATCGCTTCGACACGCCTCGAGAACAATCCCGACTACTCGCCGAAGGGAGACTCCGTCGCGTTCATGTCGAGCCGTTCGGGAAGCACGGAGATCTGGCTTTCGAACGCCGACGGATCGAATCCACGACAGCTCACCTCGATCGGAGGCCCGCTGACCGCCAACCCGCGCTGGTCCCCGGACGGCACCGCGATCCTGTTCGACTCCCGGCTGAAGGGCTCCGCCGACCTCCATGTCGTCCCCGTGCAGGGAGGGTCGCCACGGCCCCTGACCGATCAACCGAGTCTCGAAAGCGAAGCGACGTGGTCTCGCGACGGCCGGTGGATCTACTTCGAGTCGGACCGGACGGGTCGAAGGGAAGTGTGGAGAATGCCCGGAAGCGGTGGGGAGGCCACCCAGGTCACGAGTGGCGGAGGGAGCTGCCCGCTCGAGTCTCCGGACGGGCGCTGGCTCTACTATGCGAAACGCCCCAGGTTCGACCTCTGGAAGGCTCCCGTAGCCGGTGGCGCCGAGGCTCGCGTCCTGGAGAACCTGAGCTACTGCTACAACTACGTCCCCACGAGCCGCGGCGTCTACTTCGCCAAGGCGGGGCTCGCCGACAAGGGGCCTGCCGAAACGGCCGTGGCGTACCTCGACTTCGCAACGGGCAAGATCAAGCCCCTGCTCTCCATGCGGGGCTGGGTGTACGGGCTGACCCTGTCGCCCGACGGCCGGTCGCTGCTCTTCTCCCGGCAGGACGCCTTCGGAGCCGACCTCATCCTGGTCGAGAACTTTCGCTGAGCCGACGCAGCGCGACCTGCGCGGCCAGCCACGCGCCCATCATCGCCACGGCTGTCGTCCAGTTGACCGGCTGGTAGATGCTCATGCCGATCTCGGCCCAGCGCTGGCCGGTCCAGAACAGGAGCTGCAGGGCCACCACCGCGGCGCAGACCGGCAGCAGCGGCAGGCGCGTCTCCTGCAGGAAGGTCCGCAGGCACCAGAGCGCCGCCGGGACGAGCGCCGGCAGGGCGTACGCGAGCGGCCGCTCGTTGTTGTTCGAGATCACGAGCGTGGCGTAGACCGAGAGCACGTAGAGCGCGCGGTCGAAGTGGCGGCGCACCAGGCCGGGCAGTCGCGCCGGGAATAGCAGCACCAGGGGCACCAGGACGCCGAAGGCGCCGAGCGTCACCACGTACGGCTGGTTGTCGAGGATGTGGTTCAGGCGGAACGTCATGCTGTCGACGATCCCGGACACGAAGTCGTCCGGCTGATTCGGCGCCACGAGCGCGCGGATCGCGACGAGGATCGCGCAGGGCAAGACGGCCACGGCGGCCGCCCGGCCGAGAGCGGCGGGGAGGCCTCGCCCGAGCCGCAGCTCGCGCAGGAAGACGTACGGGTACACGAGGACATAGGTTTCCCGCACGAACGCAGCGGCGACGCTCACGGCGGCGACTGGGCCCCACTTCCCGCGCTCGACGAGGAAGAAGGCCAGCATCACCAGGAACAGCGCGACGGGGTCGCTCATCCAGTACTGGTACTCGAACCAGCGCACGGCGCCCTGCGTGAAGCCGGTCACGAGCAGCCCCGTAACGCGGAGCGCCGGCGAGAAGCCGAGGTCCCGCAGGTGCAGCCACAGCAGCAGGAGGAAGCCGAAGAGCGCGGCGTTCGTGAGCAGGTAGAAGGCCGCGTTCTCGGGCAGCCCCAGCCGCATCAGGCCGCGCGCCAGCGCCGGCACCGCCAGGCGGAAGCAGTACGGCGGCTCCTGCTGCAGCTCGGGCTTTCCTGCAGGCCCTCGCGCCATCTCGATGTAGCGCCAGTGGTCGTACTCCTTCACCTGCTTCGCCTTGTGCAGGAAGCCCAGACCCGACGCTATCGACAGGATGTTGACGGCCAGCAACAGCAGCGCGAGCGCCGAGCCCAGCCGCGTGTCCGCCGAGCGTGACAGGCTCACGTGAGCAAGACTTCGAGATCTCGAGCCGCCGCGGCCTGACTCACGACGCCGCCAGGTCGTCGAGGGAGGCAGGAGTGACTCGGAACGGGTTGACGACGCGGACGCCGCCCAGGTCCTGTTCGTGGGTCAGGTCTTCCGTGAGGAGGAAGCCGCAGCGGAGCGCCTGCGCTGCCGCGACGATCAAGGCGTCCCAGAAGGAAAGGCTGAAGTGCGCTTGCAGCCCCCACGCGGCTCGGATCAGGTCGGCGTCCACCGCGATCGGCTCCCAGGCGAAGAGGTCGCGGACCTCGGCCTGGGCCAGATCGGCGCGCTTCGGTTGCTTTCGAATCGCCTGCGCGTAGAACTCCTGGAGCACCTGATAGCTGATCCGGCCGCGCCGCGAGCGCCAGAGCGCCTCGCGCCAGGCTGCCGCCGCTTTCTGCTTTTCCGGGACGGCAGAGTCGACGGCGTAGAGCAGGACGTTCGTGTCAACGAAGACGAGTGCGCTCATGCACCTGCTCGCGCGTGAGGTAGCGGCCGTCGGTCTTCAGGAACGGCGGCCGCGCGAGCGCGGACCGCATCGCCTCCTCGTAGCCGTTGCTCCGGCTCATCAGCTGCTTCAAGAGCTCGCCCAGCAGACGGGAGACACTCGTGTCTCGCCGCGCGGCCTCGAGCCGCGCCCAGAGCGCCACCTCCTCCTCGAGCGAGACCGTCACGTTCCGCGTCTTCATCTCACGAGTTTCGTGTATCACGAACTTCGTGTCAAGGTGGGCTGGACGTTTTGGCCGGGGTGGGTTCAACGATCGAGTGACGCTGGCGGTATCTGCCGCTGAAGGTCGGCGAGGGCGCGCAGGCGGTAGTCGCCGCGCTCGGGGTTGCGGTAGCCCATGGCGCGCTCGTCGGCGGTGAGCTCGCCCCAGTCCTTCATCGGCTCGAACGAGTGGCCCTCGTGCCACTC
>CAZMRX010000237.1:5230-8278 GCA_964568755.1 uncultured Acidobacteriota bacterium
GCGAACTCGAGCGAGTCGGCGAGCAGCGTGACGTGGTCGAAGTCGGCGCGGAGCGTCTCGCGCAGCGAGTCGGTCTGCCGCCGCCACGCCGAGTCCTCCGTGAAGTCCGAGACCGGGTGCTCCTCGCCGAGGCAGTCCGTCGAGGCCTCGGGCAGGACCGTCCTGAAGCTCTTGAAGACGGGGCCGAAGCGAGCGTCGGCGTTCCTTGGCAGCAGGAAGGTGTCCCAGTGCCGCTTCTCGCCGTACTCGCGCAGCAGGTACAGGATGTCGCTCGCGTAGTAGCGCGCGCGGTCGTCGGCGTAGGGCTCGAGCGCGAAGGTGGCCTTCAGGTCGTGGGCGCGCAGCACGTCGAGGATCAGCGGGACGGCACGGTCCTGCCAGCTCTCCCGCCCCCACCAGGAGAGCGCGACCGCGCCCACCCCCGCCTCCCGGATCCAGCGGGCGTGCTGCTCGATGACGGCCGCCGAGCGCACGTCGTAGGCCCCGAGCTTCGGCACGTAGCGTGTCGAGAGGTCGAGCGGCGGACGCCGCTCGAGGTAGTCCCAGTGCTCGTAATCGGGCGGGCCGCCGTACCAGGGGTAGTACTCGAAGACGAAGTGCCGCTCGAGGTCGGGATAGAGCCGGCGGAGGTCGCCGAGTGCGGGCGGGGCCGCCCGGGCCGCCGCGGCTTTGAGCGGCGAGGCGGCCAGAGCCGCCCCGGCCATGAGGCCCTTCGAGAGGAAGTCCCGGCGCGTGCGCGCGGCCGCCATCGCCCTATGCTAACTCGCTGCGCGCTCGACACATCCGCGTGCGGACGCCGATCAGCCGTGAGCAGGCAATTCTTGCGCGCCTGGCGCCCGCCACGGCCCCCGGCGCCTCTGATAAACTGCCGGTTTTCAAGGTGACCGGATGATCCGCGCCTACAAGGGGATACGGCCGACGCTGGGCGTTCGCGCCTACGTGGATCCGTCCGCCCAGGTGATCGGCGCGGTCGAGCTCGGGGAGGACGCGAGCATCTGGATGAACACCGTAGTCCGGGGAGACGTGAACGGGATCCGGGTGGGCGCCCGGAGCAACGTCCAGGACAACTGCGTCCTCCACGTGACGTCCCAGCACCCGACCGTCCTTGCCGAGGACGTCACGGTGGGTCACTCGGTAACGCTCCACGGCTGCACGGTCGAGCGCCTGTGTCTCATCGGGATCGGCGCGATCGTCCTGAACGGGGCCGTGGTGGGCGAGGAGTCGATCGTGGCGGCCGGGGCGCTCGTGCCCGAGGGGATGCAGGTGCCTCCCCGGAGCCTCGTGATGGGGACGCCGGCCAAGGTGCGCCGCGAGGTGACCGAGGACGAGCGGGCCGGCCTGCGCCGCTACGCGGAGAACTACGTCCGCTACAAGGACGAGTACCGGGCGGCGGAGACGGGCGAGTGACGATCCAGGCGGTCCGAGGCACGAAGGACATCCTGCCCGACGAGGTGGGGGCCTGGCAGCGGGTCGAGGCCGCCGCGCGCGAGCTCTTCGCCCGCTACGGCTACCGCGAGCTGCGGACGCCGGTGTTCGAGCAGACGGAGCTCTTCGCGCGCGGGATCGGCGCGGAGACGGACATCGTCTCGAAGGAGATGTACAGCTTCGCCGATCGCGACGACAGCTCGCTGACCCTGCGGCCCGAGGCGACGGCCGGGATCGTGCGCGCCGTGATCGAGCACAACCTGATGAACACCGACCCGGCGCTGCGCGTCTACGCGCTCGGGCCGATGTTCCGCCGCGAGCGGCCGCAGAAGGGGCGCTACCGGCAGTTCCACCAGGTGGACGTCGAGGCCTTCGGCTTCACGAGCCCGACGATCGACGCCGAGGTGGTGGAGCTGGCGCTTTCGTTCCTCGACGCGTGCGGCGTGCGCGAGGGGGAGCTGCTGCTCAACTCCGTCGGCGACCGTGCGTGCCGGCCCGCGTACGTCGAGCGGCTGCAGCAGGCGCTGCGCGACCTGGCGCCGACGCTTTGCGGCGACTGCCAGCGCCGGGTGGAGACGAACCCGCTGCGCGTGCTCGACTGCAAGGTGCCTCAGGACCAGGCCGCGATCGACACGCTGCCGCGCATCACCGACCACCTCTGCGCGCCCTGCGGCGAGCATTTCGCCGAGGTGCGTCGCCAGCTCGACCTGCTCGGGATCCCGTACCGCCTGAGCCACCGGCTGGTGCGCGGTCTGGACTACTACGTGCGGACGACCTTCGAGGTGACGAGCAGCGCGCTCGGCGCCCAGAGCAGCATCCTGGGCGGTGGCCGCTACGACGGCCTCGTGAAGGAGCTCGGCGGGCCCGACCTGGCCGGGATCGGCTTCGCGGTCGGGCTGGAGCGGCTGGTGTCGCTCGTGCCCGCGGCCGTTGCCGAGCCGCGCTGCGACGTGTTCCTGATGCCGCTGGCGGCGGGTGCACTCGATCCCGCCCTGCGCCTGCAGCGACGGCTCCGCGAGGCGGGCCTGCGCGTCCTGCTCGATCCCGAGGGCCGCAGCTTCAAGTCGCGCATGAAGCAGGCCGACAAGCTGGGAGCGCGCTATGCCGCGATCCTGGGCGACGACGAGCTCGCCCGCGGCGTGTGGACCCTGCGCGACATGGCGCGCTCGGAGCAGCGCGCCGTGACGGAGGACGAGATCCTGGAGCACATCAAGGAGAGGGCGAATGGCTGAGCCGTTGGGCGACCTCGTGCGCACCCACTACTGCGGGGAGCTGCGCGAGGGCCACGTGGGGAAGACGGTGACGCTCATGGGTTGGGCCGCCACGCGGCGGGACCTCGGCGGCGTCGTCTTCGTCGACCTGCGCGACCGCGAGGGGATCTGCCAGGTGGTGGCGCGGCCGGAGGTGTCACCGGAGGCCCACGCGGCCGCCGACCACGTCCGCTCGGAGTACGTGCTCGCCGTGACGGGCGAGGTGCGGGCCCGCTCCGACGAGACGATCAACGCCAACCTCGACACCGGCAAGGTGGAGGTGGTCGCGCGCGAGATCCGCGTGCTGTCCGAGGCGAAGACGCCCGTGTTCCCGATCGAGGACGAGATCGACACACACGAGGAGACCCGCCTC
>CAZMRX010000238.1:0-7912 GCA_964568755.1 uncultured Acidobacteriota bacterium
CGCCTCCGAGCAGGCCGCCGAGCCCGCCGCTCATCGCCTTCTGCTGCCGCCTGAACATGAGCGCGTAGAACCCGAAGAGCAGCAGCAGCGGCGCCATCGACATGAGCAGGTTGGCGAGGAAGCCGCGCTCCTGCGCGAGCGGCGTCGCGCGCACGGTCGAAGCACTCGCGGCGAGCTCCGCCAGCAGGTCGTCAGCCGCGAAGGTCGGACGCTCCGTGGTGAACTGCTGGTACGTGCCGCTCGGCTCGCCCGGCACGGGCCTCGCTTCCTTGAGGGCGCCCTGGATCGTGTTGCCGCGGGCGAAGACCTCCTTCACGTTCTTGCCCGCGACCTGGACCTTGAACTCGGTGTACGGGACGGCCTCCGGCCCCGCGACGCGATCCTGGACCGTTAGCAGCGCGAACAGGAGCCCGTAGCCGAGAAGCCACGGGGCCCACGCGGCCCACGCCGGACGCGACCTCCCGGGCTTGCCCTTGGGCAGGCCCTCGGTGCGCCACGGTTTCGGCGAACCCGGGTCCTCGCCGTTGCGGCCGGCGCCCCGCTTCGGTTCTACGTCCTGGTCCTTCATCGGCTCCTCCGCGCCTCGGCCGGACACGCCACGTCGGTCACCGCTGGCGCCGGATTCGCCGGCGTCCGCGCGTCTCCGCGACATCGGCGGGCGCGACACCCCCGGCCGCACCGTCGTCGGCGCTGAGCGCGGTGAAGATCGCGGCGGAGATCGCGGCGCCGAAGGAAGCGCCCAGCGACGGCGCCATTCTGTAGATCCCGCAGCAGCCGGAGCCCGCCTGATCGTCGGGCAGGCTCGACGATGCCGCATCCGTGGAGGGGCGGCCCCAGATCATCGGTGCCCGCGCGCCAACCTCCTGCAATAGCCTCTCACCCACGCGGATGAAGGCGACGATGGCGATCGCGTAGCCCAGCGTGAGCATCCCGGCCACCCGGTTCAAGAGGAGGTTGGAGAGCGTGGCGCCGGCGTACGTCGGGTTGCGGAAGAGCTCGAAGTCGACGAACGCGTTCGGCGCCCTCGACTCGCTCCGGAAAAACAGGATTCCATCTACACCGACCTGCACCGGCATCCCGAGCTATCGATGCGGGAGTATCACACCGGCGACGATCGCGGCGGGCCACGTCGAGGCGCTTGGATACCAGGTCACGCTTGAGGTCGGCGTGACCGGCGTGGTGGCGGTCTTCCGTAACGGCGGCGGTCCGACCGTGATGCTGCGGGCCGACATGGACGGACTGCCGATGCGGGCAGACACGGGGCTGCCGTACGCCAGCACGGTCACGGCGAAGGACGAACACGGGATGGTCGGTGTCGCGCATTCCTGCGGTCACGACATGCACGTCGCCTGGATACTGGGTGCGGCACGCATCCTGACCGAGAACCGGTCGGCTTGGCAAGGCACCAAGGAGAACATCATCCCCGACGACGCATACCTGACGGCCTGCACCGGCGGCATCTTTCGCGACCTGGCCATCGGCGCCATGGCGCCGGTGGGGCTGGCGGACTGGCGCCACCTGGCGTGCGCGATCGCGGCGCCAGCATCACGATCTGGTGCGGTGCTCGGCTCGACCGGCTGAACAGCGGCGGCACGCGGATCTCGACCGCGCGCAGGCGGTAACAGAGGTCCTGCCGGAAGCGCGCCGCGTGCACTTCGGCGACGAGGTCGCGGTGGGTCGCCGCCAGTACACGAACGCCGGCTTCAAGCTGGTGCGCGCCTGAGGGGCCTCCGGGAGTAGCATGCTGCCCGGGAAGGAGATCTCGCGATGACGACGAACACGTTCAAGGTCGGCTACCTCGTCGGCAGCCTGGCGAAAGGCTCGATCAATCGCAAGCTCGCCCGCGCGCTCGTCCGGCTCGCCCCGGCCCAGCTCGCGCTGTCGGAGATCGGCTTCGGCGAGCTGCCCCTCTACAGCTACGACTACGACACCGACTACCCGAAGGTGGCCCGGGCGTTCAAGGACTCGATCGCGGCCGTCGACGCGATCCTCTTCGTGACCCCGGAGTACAACCGGTCCATCCCCGGTGGCCTCAAGAACGCGATCGACTGGGCGAGCCGCCCTTACGGCCAGAACGCCTTCACGCGCAAGCCCTCGGCGATCATCGGGACGTCACCGGGGAAGATCGGCACCGCCATTGCGCAGCAGCACCTGCGCAGCATCCTGGCCTTCTGCAACTCGCCGCTCATGAACTCCATCGAGGCGTACGTGCAGTTCGAGGCGGGCCTGATCGGCGACGACGGCGAGGTGACGAACGAGAGCACCGAAACGTTCCTGCGGAACTTCATGTCGGAGTTCGCCGGCTTCGTCGCGCGCGTCTACACGGTGTTGCCCAGGAGCACGTAGCCTCCTCGCTCACGACGAAGGGGAGTGCGCCCATGACCTACACCTGTCCGATGCACCCTGAGCTCCAGGCGAAGAAGCGCGGCACGTGCCCGAACTGCGGGATGGCGCTCGAGCCGATGACGATGACGGTCGCGGCGCCTCCGGCCGTCACCGAGTACGTCTGCCCCATGCATCCGCAGGTCGTGCGGAACGCGCCCGCCGCCTGTCCGATCTGCGGCATGGTCCTCGATCCCCGGACGGTCTACGGCGTCAACCCGTGCGCCGGCGGCCCGGTCGGGTTGGTCTCGGTGGCGCGAACCATCCTGGCGGTGTGACAGGATAGGCCATGAAGCCCGAAGACCTCCTGCTCGCGGACGTGCTGGACTTCCGGCCCGATCGGGGAACGATCCGCCTCCAGGAGCAGCGCGTGGTCATCCTGAGCGCGACTGCGATGGGGCTGCTCAGGAAGGAGCTGCTCGACAGCCTCGGGGGCGACACCGCGCGGCGCCTCCTGCTCCGCTTCGGCTTCGCCGACGGGTACCACGACGCGGTGAACCTGCGCGATCGCTCGGGCTGGGCCGACCCCATCGAGGGCCTGCGGGCCGGCGCGACGCTGCACACACTCGAGGGCATCGTCCGCGCCGTACCCCTGCGGCTGGAGTTCGACGCCGCGAGCGGGAGGTTCGACGCGGAGATGGAGTGGCACGACTCGTACGAAGCCGAGCAGCACGTGTTCCACTACGGGACGGGTGCTCTGCCGGTGTGCTGGAGCCTCGTGGGCTACATCAGCGGGTACGCCAGCGCCTGCCTCGGGAAGGAGGTCTACTTCGCGGAGACCGCCTGCCTCGGCCAGGGGGCGCCCCACTGCAGGCTGGTCGGGATGGAGGCGGCGCGCTGGGGCGAGAGGCTCGAGTCGCTGCGCCGCGACTTCGAGGGCATCGACCTCGCGAAGGAGGTGGAGCGCCGGCGCGAGGACGTCCACCGGCAGCTGCAGGAGCTGGCGCGGCGCGAGCGCCTGGTGGCGCGGCGCGAGCGGGAGGTCGACGCGCTGCGCGAGAAGCTGGCCCGCGCCGCCTCCGCGAAGCACTTCGTCGCCCAGAGCCCGGCGATGCGGGAGGTGCTGGAGATGGCGGCCCGGGTCGCCCCGCTCGACACCACGGTCCTGGTCTACGGCGAGAGCGGGACCGGCAAGGAGTTCGTCGTCCGCATGATCCACGAGCACAGCGAGCGCGCCGAGCGCCCCTTCGTCTCGGTCAACTGCGCCGCGCTGCCCGAGGCGCTCCTTGAGTCCGAGCTGTTCGGACACGTGCGCGGGGCGTTCACCGGCGCCGTCCGCGACAAGACCGGCCTCTTCGAGCTGGCGAGCGCCGGCACCCTCTTCCTGGACGAGATCGGCGAGATGGCGCCGACGATCCAGGCGAAGCTGCTGCGGGCGTTGCAGGAGGGCGAGATCCGAAGGGTCGGGGGCGAGCGCAACATAAGGGTCAATCCGCGCGTGGTGGCGGCGACCAACCGGGACTTGAAGACCGCAGTCGCGCGCGGCGGGTTCCGGGAGGACCTGTACTTCCGCCTCGGAGCGTTCGTGATCGACGTCCCGCCGCTGCGCGAGCGTCGCGAGGAGATCCCGGCCCTCACGCAGCAGTTCCTGAAGACCGCCGCGAAGCGCATGAAGAAGGATGTCCGCGGGCTGTCGGCCGAGGCGATGACCCTGCTGATGAATCACTCCTGGCCGGGGAACGTCCGCGAGCTGGAGAACACGATCCAGCGGGCCGTCATCCTCGCGCACGGCCAGACGGTCACCGTGCGCGAGCTGCCGCCGGAGCTGCGGTCCGCGCCCGCGGGCTCCCTGCCGGCGGACAGCCTTGACATCGAGCAGCACGAGCGGAGCCTGATCGAGCGGGCGCTCCGGCGCTACCGGGGCAATCGCCGGCGGGCCGCGAAGGCCCTCAACATCAGCACCGTGACGCTCTGGCGCCGCATGAAGCGGTACGGCCTCGACGCTGGCGTGGCGGAGGACTCCCCGGAATAGCCCGCTGTCCCGGGTCCGCGCATTCCGCCCGCGTCCAGCGGACGTTGCAGAGTGAAGCGGCAGGCTTTCAGGCCTGTGCCCTCTGCGCTCCGACCCACGCGTATCCCCCGTTCGCCCTAGGCGCCCAAGCCTCGTCTGTACAACAACCTACAGGGTTAGCCTCGCCGGGCGTGTCCGTGGCCCGCTCGTTGCTTTACTGACAGGCAGGGCGCCCGGCTGGGCGCGGACCCACGACGACCTCCGGGCTCATTCGGGGGCAGGGGTCCGAGAGTCGCTGGCCGGCGCGCCTCGTTCAGCCGCTCGGGTGTCGAGCGGCGGTGAGGGCCAATGCAGATAGAAGTCCAGGCGGGCGACGGGATCGACCTCACCGACCAGTGTCGGGCGTACGTCGAGTACCGCATGTTCTCCGCAGCCAGGCGATTCGATAGCGAGGCTGCCCGAGTCAGCGTCCGGCTGGAGGAATCCGGCTCCCCCGCTCGAGCCAGCTACCGCTGCGTGGCGACGGCGGACCGGAGCACAAAGCGGCCGGTGCGTGTGAGCGCATCCGCGACCCGCCTGCACGCCGCGGTCGATCGCGCCGCCGAGCGCCTTCGGGAGGCGTTGAGCGACGTTGACCTGCGGACGCGGGAGAGTGACCGGGAGCTCCAAGAGCTCGCGGCTCGTGCCCAGCCGTCCGGACCGGCGGCTAGTAAGGAGAGTGAGTGATGAACGCGCCGATGTCGCTGCTGTTCCTGATCGGGCTGCTGGCGCTGGCATTCGTCGGTGCGGCAGCGGTCGTTGGCTTCCTCGTCTGGCGAGACGACCTGCGTTTTCGGTACACGCAGGACCACGACGAGGGGCGGAGAGACGCGTAGACGTCGGCGTGCCGGAAGCGATTCGCGCACGCCCACCAAGCGAAGGAGTGAACGATGCAGCAACAGTACGTCCTCGTCACCGAGGTCGACTCCCGGCGGCTCCAGACCCTGATCGATGGCGCGCTCCTGCGGGAGACGCGCGACACGAGCAGTGTTGAGGAGCTCGAGCGCCACCTGGACGAAGCCGAGATCCTGCCGCCCGCCCACATCGGTCCCGACGTGGTCACCATGAACTCCGAGGTCCGGGTGACCGACCTCGACACCGGCGAAACGTTCGGCTTCAGCGTCGTGTTCCCGCGGGCGGCCAACGCCGGCGCAGGCAACATCTCGGTGCTGGCGCCGCTGGGCATGGCCGTGCTCGGACGGAGCGTGGGCGAGGAGATCACCTGGAAGGTGCCGGCGGGGTCGCGGCGCCTCCGCCTGGACGACGTCGTCTACCAGCCCGAGCGAGCCGGCCGGGATCTCTCGGACGAGGGCCGCTTCGAAGGGAGAAGCTCGTGAGCGTCGCGGAAGCCTTCGTCCCGACGGGCCAGGTCCCGGCCGCTCGCGACGCGCATCCCGGGGCGCTCGCCGCGTCGCGCGAGCGCGAGGCGCTCGGCGCCGCGCAGCCTTCAGGCCAGCTCTGGGCCGTGGTACTGGCCGGCGGAGACGGCACCCGCGTGTCGTCGCTCAGCCGAGGCTCGACGGGAGAACCGGCTCCGAAGCAGTATTGTGCCTTCGGAAGCGGCGAGCCCCTCCTGCTCCAGGCCCTGCGCCGAGCGGCGGGCCTCGTCCCCCGCTCGAGGATCGTGGTGGTGGTGGCCGAGCAGCACCGGCGCCACTGGCGCGAGGCGCTCGCGGACCTGCCGCCGGAGAACATCGTCGTCCAGCCTCGGAACCGCGGCACGGCGCCGGGAGTCCTGCTGCCGGTGCTGGAGATCGTGCTTCACCGCGATCGGGACGCGCGGGTGCTCGTCCTGCCTGCCGACCACCACGTCGGCTCGGAGGACGTCCTCGAGCGCGCACTGCGCGAGGCCGCGCGGGCGGTGCGCCGTCCCGGCGCGCCGGTGGTCCTCCTGGGCATGGCCGGAGAGGAGGGCGATCACGAGTACGGCTGGATCCTGCCCGCCGTCCGTCCGTCGGCGGGCGTGCGACCCGTGCTGTCGTTTGTCGAGAAGCCGGATCCAGAGACGAGCCGCGGGCTGGCGAGCGACGGGGCGCTCGTGAACTCCTTCATCTTCGCCTTTCGGGGCACGACGCTCGTCCGGCTCTTCGAGGACGCGGTCCCCGATCTCGCGCGGGTGATGGTTCCGTTCGTGCTCGCGGGGAGCCCACGAGAGCGGCTGCACCATCTCTACGACGAGATCCCGACCCTCGACTTTTCCAGGGCCGTGCTGGAGCGCGCGCCGGGATCGCTCGGGGTTCTCGCCGTCCCACCCTGCGGCTGGTCCGATCTCGGCACTCCGTCGCGGCTCGAGAGCTTCCTGGGGCGACGGGCGCGAACGGATCGTGCGGCGCGGAGCGCCGCAGCCCCCGTCGGTTGACGGGGCAATCACGAGGAGAGAGCGATGAGACTGAGAGAGCTGATGAAGACGCGAGTCACCACGGTAGCCCCGGAGGACACGCTGCACCTCGCGGACGGGATCATGAGCCTGGGCGGGCTGCGGCACCTGCCGGTGGTGAGCGGGGGCGTCCTGCTCGGCATCATCACCCACCGCGACATCCTGCGTGCGCCCACGACGTTCCTCGGCTTCGCGGCCGACGCCCGGGCCGTGCTGCGCGCGCTGACCGTGCGGGACGTGATGACGAAGGAAGTTGTGACGATCGACGCGGAGGCCACCGTGCGCGAGGCCGCCGAACGGCTGCTGAAGCACAAGGTCGGCTGCCTGCCCGTGCTCGAGCGTGGCGCCCTCGTCGGGATCGTGACGACCTCCGACCTGCTCCACGCCATCGCGGGCCCCTACCCGGTGGTGGCCGACGCGCCCGTCACGACGGCCGGCCCCGCCGCGTCCACGGTGGCCGCTCTCGCCGTGCAGGGAGGGTAGGCGCATGCACGGTGAGCTCGCCGGCAGAACCGGTCGCGCCGCCCCGGACCGACGGCGCAGCTCGCTCGAATGGAATGGCGATTCGCGCCTCCGGGCGCTGCTGCTGGAGGACGCCGCCTCGGACGAAGCCGCCGTCGAGGTCGCGGTCACGCGCGCGTGCGGGACCGTGGATGTGCGCGTCGCCGGGCCCGCGGCAGCATTGACGCTGCGCTTCGACCACGCCGAGGCCTACCCCGACGCCGTTCGCTGCGCCATGCGTGCGGCGATCGCACGATACAGGTCCGCGCTCGGGCTCGGGGCGCGAGGCGCGGACCACGGGTGAGAGCGATGCTGGTTCACGTCCGTGCACAGGATCAGAGCCTGCTCGGCGCCATCCAGCGCCACCTGGAGAAGCGAACACGCGCCGCGCTCGGGCCGATGGCGACTCGCGTCTCGTCGGTGGGACTCGCGCTCTCGGACATCAACGGTCCTCGGGGAGGCGCCGACCTGCGCTGCGTGGTGACGGTCGAACTCCTCCCGACCGGCTCGGTGCGGGCGGAGGCCACGCACGCGGATCTGCTGTCCGCCGTCGGGCGCGCCCTGGCGCGCGCCCGACGGGAGATCCAGGGCGCCAGGCGGCAGCGCAGCATCCCGCGGTCCCGCCTCGCGGCTCTGCGGGACTGAACCAATCGCCGCGGCGC
>CAZMRX010000238.1:7922-8246 GCA_964568755.1 uncultured Acidobacteriota bacterium
TGATCAACTCCGCGATCGTGGAGTCAGCGGGAGCGCTGCTCGACAGCGCCCTGCTCGCGGCGGTCCAGCGCTGGCGCTTCAAGCCTGCGATGCTACGCAGCATCCCGGTCTCGCTGCGGATCACCGTACAGCACCACTTCCGGCGCTAGGGCCGCGCCCCGAACGAGCCCCGGGCTACTTCTTCTTCGCGTACCAGTCGACTTCCATCTGGGCGTAGTGGGCCCACTCGGGCTTCAGCTCGTCCTTGGGGAAGATCGCCTGGACCGGGCACACGGGCACGCAGGCGCCGCAGTCGATGCAGGTCTCGGGGTCGATGTAGAGCTT
>CAZMRX010000239.1:0-8200 GCA_964568755.1 uncultured Acidobacteriota bacterium
CGGACACGCTCTACGGGATGAACATCGGCTGGATTTGGGGCGGCAACGGCCTGTGGGACGAGAAGCGCTCCGCTCTCGACGAGAGCCTGGTCCGGCTGACCAAGCAGCTTCGGCCGACGCTGCTGCGGTTCCCGGGCGGCCTGTTCGCCGACTTCTATCACTGGCGCGACGGCATCGGTCCCCGGGAGCGGCGGCCGAGCCGGGCACACATGCCCGGAGGGCCGTCGTCGCCAAACGACTTCGGCACCGACGAGGCGCTGGACTTCGCTCGCCGTACGGGAGCGGAGCTGATGATCACCGTGAACGTCGCGACGGGCACGCCGGAGGAGGCGGTCGAGTGGCTGCGCTACGTGAATCGACCCGACGCGACGCGCGGGGCGCCTCCGACCGTTCGCTTCTGGGAGATCGGCAACGAGAACTACTACCGCGGCGGCCCAGCCCACGTGCGACAGGCGGCGCTCGATGCCGAGCAGTACACGAGGCGCTTCCAGGCCTTCGCCGGGGCGCTCAAGAAGGCCGACCCGCGCATCAGCGTGATCGCGATCGCCGAGGAGAACTACGAGCAGGACTTCGAGCCGGCCCACCCGCAGTGGATGCGGCGACTGCTGTCCCGGGCGGCGCCCGCGGTCGACTACCTGGCGGTGCACAACGGCTACGTCCCCCGGCTCGAGTCCGACCGCGGCGCGGACCTGCGCACCGTCTACGGGGCGATGCTCGCGGCGCCGGTGCGCTTGCGCGAGAGCCTGGACCGCGTCTCGGCCCAGGTTCGCGAGGCCGCGCCGCGGCAGGCGCCGCGGATCGGGCTCGCGGTGACCGAGTGGGGACCCTCCTTCCAGCTCGACCTCCAGGGGCGCTTTCTCGATCACCCCAAGACGCTGGGCAGCGCGCTGTTCACGGCGTCGAACCTGATGTGCTACATCCGGCACCCGGACGTGCGTATCGCGAACTACTTCATGCTCAGCGACCGGCTCTGGCAGGGCATCACCGGCCTGCGCGGCGGCGACTTCGCGCCCACGGCCTCGTACCACGCCTTTCGCCTGTTCCGCGACCACTTCGGGAGCGTCCTGGTGGAGACCCGCACGGAATCGCCCACCTGGAATTCACGCGCCGCGGGCTTCGTCCCCGCGCTGCGCGACGTGCCCTACCTGGACGTGGTCAGCAGCCTCTCCGAGGACGGAGGGCGGCTCTCGATCATGGTCGTCAACAAGCACTTCGACCAGGCGATCTCCGCCCGCATCGAGCTCCAGGGCTTCGAAGCCCGGCCGCGCGCGCGGGCGGTGGTCCTCACCGGCACCGGCATCGACGCGCACACCGGCACCGAGCTGTTCACGGCGCCCGGCGTGAAGTGGACGAAGCAGGCCGTGGACGAGGCCAATCCACGCTTCGGCAAGGGCGGCCCGGGCGAAATCACGCTCACGGAAGACGCCGTCACCGCCGAGGGTCGATCCTTCCGCTACAGCTTCGCAAAGCACTCGCTCACCGCCATCGAGCTCGAGCGCTCGACACGGCGGCGTTAGCGCGCTCGAGTGGAGGGGCGGCTCCTGCTCTGGCTCGACCGACGCCGGCTCGCGACCGTGGCGATCGCCTCGCTGGTGGGGCTGCTCGCGGCGGAGGGCGTGTCCCGCGTCGCCTGGAAGTGGCTCTACAACCGCCAGCTCGAGGCCTGGCTCGGCGGCTACCAGCTCGTCGACCGAGCGAACTCCGTCACCCTGCTGCGCCCCGGCACCCGCTTCACGCTGCGCCAGCTGGTCGAGCAGCTCGAGACGCACGGCAAGACCCTGGGTGCCTCGGCCCTGCGAGCGGATGCCGCCCAGGTGGGCGCCAGCGACGACGACGTCGTCTTCGCCGTCAACCGCTTCGGCTTCCTCGGGCCGGAGATCCGCCAGCCGAAGCCGCCGGGACGCAAGCGGGTCCTGACGATCGGCGACTCGGTCACGTTCGGACCGTACGTCAACCAGGCCTCGTACCCCCGCGTCCTCGAGCGGGAGCTCAACCGGCGCGCCGCGGACCCGCCCGGGTCGGCCGAGGTGGTCAACGCCGCCGTGCAGGGCTACAACATCGAGAGCGTCCTCAAGCGACTCGACTACTTCCTCGACTTCGATCCCGACCTGGTCACCGTCCTGATCGGGTGGAATCGCACGATCCTTCGCGCCGACCCGGACAAGCAGGAGGCCCTGTATCGCCACCTGACGCTCTACCGGTTCGTCTACCACGGGCTGATCGCGCGGCAGACGTCCTCGATGGCGCTCGCGGACTTCGGGCGGATGCGCTTCGACCCCGCCGACCCGCTGATGGACCGCCTGAGGACGCACGACTTCGCCTACGACATGCAGGACCTCGACACGCTGATCGAGCGCGTGAGGTCGCGGCGCCCGAGCGCGAGGATCGCCTTGCTGACGCTGGCCGGCCTGTTCGTCGAGAACGTGGAACCGAGCCCGGAGGCGATCGCAAAGGCCTATCCGACGAGCTTCACGCCCAACCTGTCCGCCTGGGCCGTCCTGTGCTCCGTCTTCAACCGGAGGCTGCGCGAGCTCGCGGCCTCGCGCGGTGTCGAGCTGATCGACATGGCCGACTGGTCGACGAGCGCGTTCGTGCCCCGCGAGCGCTACTTCGTCGACTCGGTGCACATGACAGCCGAGGGCTCGATGCTCTACGGCGAGCGGCTGGCGCAGGAGATCCTGGCCCGAAAGCTCCTGTTCGCGGAGGGCCGGGGGCCGTCCTGACGCTGCTCAGAACTGGGTGAGCGACCCCCGCTCCTTGACGAGCCGGACCGCGGCGCTGAAGCCCACGAGGCCCAGCCCGACGAGCACGACGGCGAAGCCGAGCAGGATCGCGACGGTGTCCCAGAGCTCCGCCAGCGGGCGCCCCTGCAGCAGCGCCAGGCGCATGCCCTCCAGGCCGTAAGTCAGCGGAAGCAGCTTCGACAGCGCCTGGAGCCAGGGGGGCAGCACGCTCACCGGAAACATGACGCCCCCGAGCAGCAGGAAGCTGCCGCCCAGCAGGTTCATGATCGACTCGCCGCGCTTGACCAGCATCACGATGCTGGCCCAGATCATCCCCACCCCGGCGAACGACACCACGGTGAGCACGAACACCACGAGGCCCGCCCCCAGCTGGGCGTGCTCGAGGTCCACGCTGAAGAACAGCAGCCCGAGCGCCAGGTACAGCACGAAGCGAAACGCGCTCAGGCAGTAGCTCCAGAGCGACGAGTAGACGAGGATGCGCCCGACCGAAACCGGCGACATCAGGGTGGCTTCCAGGGCCCCGGTCATCTGGCCTTCGCGGATCTGCGCGGCGAAGGTGCTCACGCTGACCCCGAGCGAGTCGGTGAAGGCGATGCCGATCAGCAGGAAAGCCGCGTAGTTCCCGCCATAGCGCTCCAGGGCGGGAACATGGGCGCCCTCGAACATCCTGCCGATGTAGTAGAAGACCGCCAGCACCACCACGTTTCCGACGAGCTGGGTGGCGAAAGCGGTGCGGTAGCTCACCGCGATCAGCGCATCGCGCTTCAGGAACTCCCAGGCCAGCCTCATCGGGGGGTGGACCGCACGGACGGAGCTTACGTGCCGGCGCTGCTCCCCTGCAACGCACGCCCCGCCGCGCCGCCCTCGGCCGCTTTCGGGTATAGTCTCGGCCAGCCGTCTCCCTCCGCCATGGTGCCGTAGCAATCCGGGATCGTGAAGTGTCGGCCACGGTCGCCGGTTCGGGTTGAACGACGCGGAGCACGCTCGCGGATGCGCACGGACGAAGGCTTGATTCGGCCCTTCAGCTTCCTGCTGGTGCAGGCGAACCGCCTCGCCGACGCGCTCTGGATCCTGCTCGGCATGTACCTGACGCTCCAGGCCGGTCCGGGCTGGAGCCGGGAGCTCCTGTGGCTCACCCTCGTCGCTCTGCTGAGCTTCGGGCTGTGCGCCGAGCACAACCACCTGTACCGTTCCTGGCGGGTCGCGTCGCTCCACGAGGAGCTGTCCGTGATCTGGCGCTGCTGGCTGAGCGCGTCGCTGTTCGTGGTGTTCGTGGCGTTCATGCTCGACGCGCTGCCGCGGCCGTCGAAGCCGGCGCTGCTGGCGTGGCTGGTCGTGACCCCGCTGCTGCTGTCGGCGAGCCGGGTGTTCGCGCGCCTGGCGTTGCGCGCGAGCCGCTCCGCCGGGCGCAACTTCCGCACTGCCGCCATCATCGGGGCCAACGAGACCGGGCGCCGGATCGCCGATCGACTGACCCACAGCCGCTGGATGGGGATTCGCCTGCTGGGCTACTTCGAGGATCGGGCGCCCGCCGGCGGCCGCGATCTCGTGAACGGACCGGTCGGGGTGATCGGCGACACGAAGCAGCTCGTGGAGCAGGCTCAGGCCGGCGCGATCGACATCGTCTACGTGGCGCTGCCGATGCGGGCGGAGACACGCATCCGGCACCTGATCGAGCGGCTGTCCGACACCACGGCATCGGTGTACTACGTGGCGGACTTCACCGTGTTCGAGCTGCTGCACGCACAGTGGGAGACACTCGGGGGCGTCCCGATCCTGCGGGTGGTCGACTCGCCGCTGAGCGGCTTCAACGGCTTCGCCAAGCGGCTGCAGGATCTCGCGCTCTCGGTCCTGCTGCTCGCCTTGTGTGCGCTGCCGATGGCGCTGATCGCGCTCGCGGTGAGGCTCAGCTCGCCGGGGCCCGTGCTGTTCCGCCAGCGCCGGCACGGGCTGGACGGCCGGGAGTTCACGATCTGGAAGTTCCGCACGATGGCCGACGGCGACGACGACCTCCGGGTCCGCCAGGCGACTCGCGAGGATCCGCGGACCACCCGGCTCGGCCGCTTCCTGCGGCGGACGTCGCTCGACGAGCTGCCGCAGCTGTTCAACGTCCTGCAGGGCAGCATGTCGCTGGTGGGGCCCCGGCCGCACCCGCCCAACCTCAACGACGAGCATCGCGCGGTGATCGACCGCTTCGTGCTGCGCCACAAGGTCAGGCCCGGCATCACGGGCTGGGCCCAGGTGAACGGCTGCCGGGGAGAGACCGAGACGCGCGAGAAGATGCGGCGGCGCCTGGAGTACGACCTCGAGTACATCAACAACTGGTCGTTCTGGTTCGACCTCCGGATCCTGGTCCTGACCGCCTTTCGCGTGTGGAAGGACCGCAACGCCTACTGAGCGTCCGACCCGGGGCGCGTCCGCTCCGTTTCGGCCACCCAGGCGTACAGCTCGGCCAGTCCCGCCGTCAGGTCCTTGCGTGGCCGCCAGCCGAGGACGTCGCGCGCCTTCGTGTAATCGGCGCAGCGTCCGCGATCGCCTTCGGGCCGGGTCAGGTCGTACTCGATCTCGATCCGCTTGCCGGAGATCAGGACGATGCGCTCGGCAATCTCCTTGATCGAGGTGCAGACGTCTGGCCCGATCTGGATCACGCCTCGCCCGAGTCCACGCTCGACGGTCAGGAGCAGGGCGTCCACGACGTCGTCCACGTGGACGAAGGCGCGTCCCTGCCCTCCCGAGCCCCAGACCCGGAACGGCTCCGCGGGGTGACGCAAGGCCTTTCGCACCAGCGACGGGATCACCTGCCCCCGCTCCTCCCCGTAGTCGCACGGGGCTCCGTAGACGTTGTGCAGGACCAGCACGGAGACCGGGATGCCGGTCTCCTGCTCCATCAGGAACGCTTCGTACTCGCCCATCAGCTTGCTCCACCCGTAGGAGGACTCCGGAGCGGCGGGGTACTGGTCTTCCTCTTTCAAGGGGGGCGCGTCGACACCGGTCTGCTTGTCCGCCGGGAAGCTGCACGCGGTCCCGACGTAGACGAAGCCCTTGACGCGTCGCTTGCGGACCGACGCGATGGTGTTGGTGTTGATGCGGATGTTCCGGTGGAAGACCTCACCTTGCTTGCTGAACACGTACCCCACGCCGGCGACGATCTCGGCCAGGTGGAACACATAGTCGACCCCGTCGAGGACGGGGTCGAGCGCCTCCGCCCGGGTCAGATCGAGCGGGTGGAAGTCGCGGTCCATGTCGATCACGTAGCGCCCGTCGTGGGCGAGGTATTCGCGTCGGCCGCGCCAGAGGTTGTCCACGACGCTCACCCGATGGCCTCTCGCCACGAGCGCCCTGACCAGGTTCGACCCGATCATCCCCGCGCCGCCCGTGACCAGGACGTGATCGTCCTTCTCCACCGAAGTCCCCCCGCGCCGAAGTCGGCAACCCCGAAAGCCCGCTCACGCGTCCGAGCGACGCCAATCTTGACACCTCGGTGGCGGCGAGGCATATAGGGGCGTGCCGGCGGTCCCCAAGGACGACATCAAGGTCCTGCTCCTCGCCGGCGGCCGGGGCACTCGGGCCTATCCCCACACGGACTATCTGCCGAAGCCCATGCTGCCGGTGAACGGGCAGCCGATCATCCTGCACGTGATGCGGCTCTTCGCGGAACAGGGCTACCGGCGCTTCGTGCTCTCGATCGGGTACCGCGGAGAGGTCATCGTCGACTACTTCGCCCACAAGACGCTCCACTGGGAGATCGAGATCGTGCCCACCGGCGACGAGACGGACACCGGAGGCCGGATCGCGCGCTGCCAGCACCTGCTCGGCGAGACCTTCATGGCGACCTACTCCGACGGGCTGGCGACGGTCGCGCTGGACGAGCTCGTCGCCTTCCACGGCTCACACGGCGGGCTGGCCACCGTCACGAGCGTGCCCCTCACCTCCCAGTACGGGACCATCGAGTCGGCCGAGGACGGCCGGATCCTGAGCTTCCGGGAGAAGCCGACGCTGGCGGGACACTGGATCAATGCCGGCTTCATGGTCTTCGACCACGAAGTCTTCGCGCACTGGGAAGGCGACAACCTGGAGCGCGAGGTGCTCCCCCGCCTGTGCGAGAAGGGCCTCGCCTACACCTACCGCAGCCAGGCCTTCTTCAAGTCGATGGACACCCACAAGGACCAGCAGGACATCGAGGAGCTCTGCCGGGCCGGCAAGTTCCCGTGAGCGACGCTCGAGCCCGCGGGGGCGCTACTGCGGGTACTCCTGCTTCGAAGCCTCGTACAGCGCCTGGATCTGTCCGCCGGTGAGCGCGCGCCTGTAAATCGCGACCTCGCCCACCCAGCCGTAGAGCAATAGACGGCCGCCAGAATGAAAAACGCCCGGGGCGGGAGCCCCGGGCGTCATCGTGTGAAGCGATTCGTGAAGTCTTAGACCCGGCTCACGTTCGCGGCGCGGGGCCCCTTGGGGCTGTCCACCACCTCGAAACGAACCTTGTCACCCTCGTTGAGGGTGCGGAACCCGTCGGCCTTGATCTCGGTGTGGTGCACGAAAACGTCCGGACCACCTTCACGCGAGAGAAAACCGAAACCCTTCGACTCGTTGAACCACTTGACGGTGCCTTCGATCATGAACGTACAGGCCTCCTTCGGCCCTACCTAGCAGCCACGTCGCCTGTGCGCCACGAACGGTCAGCACCGCCCCCCATGGGCGGCCCAAGCTTCGGGGGAAACGCCAGACTAACGGCAACTAGACAGCTTCAAGTCTAGCACGGCCCCGGGGGCCGGGGCCCCGGGAGAGGCTAAGATCCCGCCCGTGCAGCCCGAGGGACGCGCCGAGCGGCCGCTCAGCGAGCGGGACGCCACCCGCCTCGCCGCCTCGCTCTACGGGCTCGACGCCTGGGCGCGGGCGCTGCCCGGCGAGTTCGACGACAACTTCCGCCTGACCGCCGCCGACGGCCGCTCGTTCGTGCTGAAGGCGATGCACCCGGCCCGCGAGCGCGGGCTCGTGGCGCTGCAGTGCGCGGCGCTCGCCCACCTCGCGGCGCGGGCGGCCGCCCCGCCCCCGGCGCAGCCGCGGGTGGTGCCGACGCGCGCCGGGGACGCCGTGAGCGAGGCGCCCGGGCCCGACGGGGCGCCGCGGCTGGTGTGGATGCTGAGCTACATCCCGGGCGCGACGCTCGCGAGCGCGCGGCCGCGCACGCCGGAGACGCTCGCCGCGCTCGGCCGCCTGCTGGGCGAGATGGACCGGGCGCTCGCGGACTTCAGCCACCCGGCCGCGACGCGCGCCTTCCCGTGGGACCTCGCGCGGGCGGGCGAGCTTCGCGAGGGGCTCGCGCACGTGAGCGACCCCGCGCGGCGCGCGCTCGCGGGCCGCGCGCTCGAGCGCTTCGAGCGCGAGGTGGCGCCCCTGCTGCCGCGGCTGCGGCGGCAGGTGATCCACGGCGACGCCAACGACCACATCGTGATCGT
>CAZMRX010000240.1:0-6601 GCA_964568755.1 uncultured Acidobacteriota bacterium
CCTCGTTCCGCCTGACCGGCAAGCGCGTGTTCCGCATGTCGCCGCTGCACCACCACTTCGAGCTCGTGGGCTGGAAGGAGCCGCAGATCATCATCCGCTTCTGGATCGTGGCCTTCATCTTCGCCACGTTCACGCTCATGACCCTCAAGCTGCGATGAGCGGGGACATGGCACGCGCGGCAGACGACGTCGTCGTGGTCGGGCTGGCGCGATCCGGCATCGCGGCGGCCCGCTTCCTCGCTGTCCGCGGCGCCGCGGTGGTGGCGGTGGACAGCAAGCCCGAGCACGAGCTGCCGCAGGAGGCGCTCGCGCTCCGCGACGCCGGGGTGCGGCTGGAGCTCGGCCCGCACCGCGCGCCCACCTTCGCGAGCGCGTCCCTGGTGGTGGTCTCGCCCGGCGTTCCGTGGGAGCTCGCCGAGCTCGAGGCGGCGCGCCACGCGGGCGTGCCGGTGATCGCCGAGATCGAGCTCGCCTTCCGCCACCTGAAGGGCCGGCTGTGCGCGATCACCGGCACCAAGGGCAAGTCGACCACCACCGCCGCGCTCGGCGCGATGCTGCGCGCGGCCGGCATGGACGCGCGCGTGGGCGGCAACATCGGCGCGCCGCTGATCGGCCTCGTCGAGGGCGCGACCGAGGCGACCGCGTTCGCCGTCGAGGTCTCGAGCTTCCAGCTCGAGGGCGTAACGAGCTTCCGGCCCGACGTTGCCGTGTGGCTCAACCTGTCGCCCGACCACCTCGACCGCCACCCCTCGCTCGAGGCCTACGTGGCGGCCAAGGCGCGCGTCTTCGCCAACCAGCGGCCCGAGGACTGGGCAGTGGTCAACGCCGACGACCCGGTGGTGCTCGAGCAGGCGCGCCGCGCGCGCGCGCGCCAGCTGCTGTTCCGTGTGACCGGCGAGCCGCTCGCCTCGGGCGACGGGGCTTACTTCGAGCAGGGCCAGGCGCGGCTGCGCCAGGGCGGACGGGTGGAGACGCTCTTCGATCGCGGCGACGTCGTGCTGCCGGGGGCCCACCTGGCAGGCGACCTGCTGGTGGCCGCGGCCGCCGCGCGGCTGCTCGGCGCACCGCCGGAGGCGATCGCCCGCGCCGTGCGCGGCTTCCGCGGCGTGGAGCACGTGCTCGAGCACGTGGCCACGATCGACGGCGTCGCGTACTACAACGACTCGAAGGCCACCAACGTCGAGGCCGCGCGCCGCAGCCTGGAGGCCTTCAGCGCGCCCGTGGTGGTGATCCTGGGCGGACGCTACAAGGGCGGCGACTTCTCCGAGCTGCTCCCGTCGCTTCGCGCCCACGGCCGGGCAGCGGTGGCCATCGGCGAAGCGACGGACCGCGTCGCTTCCGCTCTCTCGGGAGCGCTGCCCCTCGAGCGCGCCGTCTCGATCGGGGACGCCGTCGCGCGCGCGCGCGCGCTCGCGCGCGCGGGCGACGTGGTGCTGCTCGCTCCGGCCTGCTCGTCCTTCGACATGTTCCGCGACTACGCCGAGCGCGGCCGTGCGTTCAAGGTCGAGGTCGAGCGGCTCGCGGGCGGGCCAGCCGCGGCGGAGGGCTCGCGTGGCTAAGAAGCTCAGCACCGACCTCGTGCTGCTCGGCACGACACTCGCGCTCTTCGGCTTCGGCCTGGTGATGGTGTGGAGCGCCTCCTCGGCGCTGGCGCAGGAGCGCCACGGCAGCCCCTACTACTTCCTGCTGAAGCAGGTGGCCTGGGGCACGCTCGGGCTCGTGGCGCTGGTGGTGGCGCTGCGGCTCGACTACAAGTCGCTGCGCCGGCCGATCGTCGTGTACCCGCTGCTGATCGCCTCGACGCTGCTGCTGATCGTGGTGCTGTTCCTGCCGTCCGTGAACGGCACCCACCGCTGGATCCGGCTCGGCGCGCTCAGCTTCCAGCCCGCCGAGCTCGCCAAGCTGTCGATCGTGCTGTTCCTCGCGTACCACATCGAGCGCCGCGCCGAGCGCATCAACGAGCTCGTGACGCTGTTCCCCGCGCTGCTGCTGGTCTCGTGGTTCGGCTTCCTGATCCTGATCCAGCAGGACCTCGGCACCGCGTTCTGCCTGGTGCTCACCTGCGGCGTGATGCTGTTCGCCGCCGGCGTCCGGCTCAAGTACTTCGCGGCGCTCGCCGTGCCGGCGCTGCTGGTGCTCTACGGGGCGGTGATGGCGGTGCCCTGGCGCCGCGTGCGCTTCGAGAGCTTCTTCAACCCGTGGGCGGACCCCCAGGGCGCGGGCTACCACGTGATCCAGAGCCTGATCGCCGTGGGGCAGGGCGGCGTCGCCGGCGTGGGGCTGATGGAAGGCCGCCAGAAGCTCTTCTACCTGCCCTACCCGTACAGCGACTTCGTCTACGCGGTGATCGGCGAGGAGCTGGGTCTGCTGGGCGCGCTCGCGGTGGTGATCGCCTTCGTGGTGCTGCTGTGGCGCGGCCTGCGCGCGTCGTGGGGCGCGCCCGACGAATTCGGGCGCTTCCTGGCGGCCGGCATCACGCTGTCGATCGTGTTCCAGGCGCTCGTCAACATCTCGGTCGTGCTCGGCCTGCTGCCCCCCAAGGGCATCCCGCTGCCGTTCATCAGCGCGGGCGGCTCCTCGCTCGTGTTCGCGCTCTTCGGCATCGGCCTGGTCGCGAACGTCTCGCAGCATGGGGACGCCTGAGATGCGAAGCGTCCTGATCGCGGCGGGCGGCACCGGCGGCCACCTCTTCCCGGGGATCGCCGTGGCGGAACAACTCGGCCGCCCCGACCGGGAGACCCGGGTCGTATTAGCCGGGACGCCGAAGGGCCGCGAGTCGCGGCTGGTGCCGCGGGCCGGCTACGCGCTCGAGCTGCTGCCGATCCTCCCGCTCAACGGGGTGGGGCTCGCACGCACGCTGCTGGGGTTGCTGGTGCTGCCGTGGGGGCTGCTGAAGTCGGCGCTGCTGGTGCTGCGGCTGCGGCCGGCCGCGGTGCTCGGCATCGGCGGCTACGCCGGCGGGCCGGTCACGCTGCTCGCCGCGCTGCTCGGCGTGCGCGCGGTGATCCTCGAGCCGAACGCCCGCCCCGGCTTCACCAACCGGGTGCTGCGGCCCTTCGTGGACAGGGCCGCCTGCGCCTACGACGAGGCGCGCGCGTCGTTCGGCGCCAAGGGCGTCCTGACCGGCAACCCGGTGCGCGGCGGCTTCGCGGCGCTTCCGGCGAAGCCGCCCCGGGAGCCCTTCACGCTGCTCGCCTTCGGCGGCAGCCAGGGCTCGCGCGCGCTCAACCAGGCGCTGGTGGCCGCGCTGCCCGCGCTGCCGGGCCCGGAGCGGCTGCGCATCGTGCACCAGACCGGCCCCGCGATGCACGACGCGGTCGCGACGGCCTACCAGGCGGCGTCGCGCCCGGGCGAGGTGCTGGCGTTTCTCGACGACATGGAGCGGCGCTTCGGCGAGGCCGACCTGGTGCTCGCCCGCAGCGGGGCGACGACGTGCGCCGAGCTGTGCGCCGCGGGCAAGCCGGCGCTGCTGGTGCCGTTCGCGGGCGCCGCGGACGACCACCAGACGACGAACGCCCGCGCGCTCGAGGCGAAGCGGGCGGCCCGCGTGCTGGAGGAGAAGCAGCTCACGGGCGAGTCGCTCGCGCGCGCCGTCCGCGAGCTCGTGGACGCGCCCGAGACGCTCGTGGCGATGGGCGCGGCGGCGCGCGGCCTGGGTCGGCCCGACGCCGCCGCCAGGGTCGCCGACCTGCTGCTCGCCCCGGGAGGCGCCGGTGCTTAGGCGCTTCCAGCACGTGCACTTCGTCGGCATCGGCGGCTCCGGCATGAGCGGGATCGCCGAGGTGCTGCTGAACCTCGGCTACACCGTCTCGGGCTCGGACCTCAAGCTCTCGCCGGTGACCGGCCACCTGCAGACGCTCGGCGCCAGCGTCTTCGCGGGCCACACCGCCGACAACGTCGCGGGCGCGCACGTGGTGGTCACCTCGACCGCGGTGCGGCCGTCGAATCCCGAGGTGGCGGAGGCGCGAAGGCGGGGCGTTCCGGTGATCCCGCGCGCCGAGTTGCTGGCCGAGCTGATGCGGCTCTAGTACGGGATCGCGCTCGCGGGAAGCCACGGCAAGACCACCACCACCTCGATGGTGGCGCTGGTGCTCGACCGCGGCGGGCTCGACCCGACGGTCGTGGTCGGCGGCCGCATCGGCGTCCTGGGCTCGGGCGCGCGGCTCGGCAAGGGCGAGTACCTCGTGGCCGAGGCCGACGAGTCGGACCGCTCGTTCCTGAAGCTGTCGCCCACGCTGGCGGTCGTCACCAACATCGACCGCGAGCACCTCGACGCCTACCGCGACCTCGCCGACATCCAGGAGGCCTTCGTCGGCTTCGTGAACAAGGTGCCGTTCTACGGCTGCGCGGTGGTGTGCCTCGACGACCCGCCCGCCAAGGCGATCCTGCCGCGCCTCGAACGCCGCGTGGTGACCTACGGCCTCTCGCCCCAGGCGAGCGTCTCGGCGCGCGACCTCGAGCTGCGGGCCACGGGCTCGAGCTACACCGCGGTCTTCCAGGGACGGCCGCTCGGGACGCTGACGCTGGAGGTGCCCGGCGCCCACAACGTGACCAACTCGCTCGCCGCCGTCGCGGTGGGCCTCGACCTCGAGCTGCCGTTCGAGGCGATCCGCCAGGGCCTTCAGTCGTTCACCGGCGTCGACCGGCGCTTCCAGGTGCGCGGCGAGGCCGGCGGGATCCTGGTGATCGACGACTACGGCCACCACCCGACCGAGATCCGCGCGACGCTCGAGACGCTGCGCCGCCGCGCCGGGACACGCCGCACGCTGGTGCTGTTCCAGCCCCACCGCTTCACCCGCACCCAGGCGCTGTGGGACGAGTTCTGCTCCGCCTTCCGGGACGCCGACGTGCTGCGGCTCTGCGACGTCTACCCCGCCTCCGAGGACCCGATCGAGGGCGTCACGTCCGAGGCGCTGGCGGGCGCGATCGGGAAGCGCGGCCACCCCGACGTGGCGTGGGTGGGGGACCTGCGCGCGGCCGGCGAGCGGCTGGTGCGGGAGGCCGTGGCGGGCGACGTGGTGCTGACGCTCGGCGCCGGCAGCGTCTGGACCGCGGGCGAAGAGCTGCTGCGGAGGCTCGCGGCATGACGCGGCGCGGGCTGCCGGTGGGACCGCCACCCGAGGAGCTGATGGAGCTCCCGCTCGACCCGGCGGCCGACGAGTCGCCGTTCTTCCGGCCGCGGCGCAAGACGCGGCTGCGGCCGCGGCGGCGCGGCTTCACGGCGCGCGCGCTGCTGGTGGTGCAGGTCGCGGCGGTGGGTCTCGTCGGCGTGGTCGGCGCCTGGACGACCTGGCAGAAGGTCTTCGCCAGCGACCGCCTGCGCGTGGGCCGGCTCGAGGTGCGCGGCAGCCACTTCCTGTCCGAGGGCGAGGTCCGCGAGCTCGCCTCGCCCGCGGTCGGCGAGAGCATCCTCACGCTCGACATCGAGGCGCTCAAGGCGCGGCTGCGCTCCTCGCCGTGGGTGGCCGACGCGACCGTCACGCGCGCGCTGCCCGACACGGTGCGCGTGGAGATTCACGAGCGCGTCCCGCTGGCGCTCGCGGAGCTCGACCGGCTCTACCTGATGGACCAGGACGGCGACCTGATCGACATCTACGGCCCGCGCACCGGCGCTTTCGACCTGCCGATCGTGCGCGGGCTGATGGGCGTCGAGGAGGCGTCGCGCCGCGACCGCGCGCGGCGGGCGGGGACGCTGCTCGCCGACCTCGCCGACCTCGGCAGCGAGATCTCCGAGGTGTACGTCGAGCCCTCGGGCGACCTGCGCGTGGTGCTGCGCGGCGACGGCGAGGTGCTGCTGTTCGCCGAGCCGCCCTACCGCGCGCGGCTCGTGACGTTCCTGAGCCTGCGCCGCGAGCTCGCCCAGAAGGCGCCGGGCGCCGAGCACTTCGACCTGCGCTTCCGCGGCCGCATCTTCGCCAAGCAGCCGAAAGCCGTCACCACTCCTTCCGAGCCGGGTGCCACCCCCTCCCACCCGGCGGCGGAGAACAAGAAGCCCGTCGCGCCGATCGCGACGTCGTTCACCCCGACCCAACCAGGCCTGGCGCTACGAGCGACCGCCAGCCTGATACCGCAACGGGCTCGCGGGCGCACCGGATTCACTCCGGGGAGCCCGCGGGGGGGTCTGGGGGGTGCGACGCAGCACCCCCCAGAACAAAGATAGGAGGCCGATCCTGGCCAAGAAGAAGGACCGCTACATCGTCGGGCTCGACGTGGGCACGCACAAGATCTGCGCGATCGTCGCGGAGCAGACGGAGGAGGGCCGCCTCGACGTGATCGGCATCGGGCAGACCGAGTCCAAGGGCCTGCGCAAGGGGGTCGTGATCAACCTCGAGGCCACCGTGGACGCGATCAAGCGCGTGCTCGAGGAGGCGGAGCTGATGGCCGGCGTCGAGATCGACTCCGTCTACGTCGGCATCGCCGGCACCCACATCAAGGGCTTCAACTCGCGCGGCGTGATCGCGGTCTCGAGCAAGAACCGCTCGATCGACCGCGAGGACGTGCGGCGCGTGATCGACGCCGCCAAGGCGGTCTCGATCCCGATCGACCGCGAGATCCTGCACGTGCTGCCGCAGGAGTTCGTGGTCGACGACCAGGACGGCATC
>CAZMRX010000240.1:6611-8189 GCA_964568755.1 uncultured Acidobacteriota bacterium
CCCACCGGAATGACCGGCACGCGGCTCGAGGTGAACGTCCACGTCATCACCTGCTCCACCACCGCCGCCCAGAACACGGTCACCTGCGTGAACCGCGCCGGGCTCGAGGTGGTGGACACGGTGCTCACGCAGCTCGCGGCGTCCGAGGCGTGCCTGACGCCGGACGAGAAGGTGATCGGCGTCGCGATCGTGGACATCGGCGGCGGCACCACCGACCTCGCGATCTTCGAGAAGGGCTCGCTCTGGCACACCGCCGTGCTGCAGGTGGGCGGCGAGCACTTCACCAACGACGTGGCGGTCGCGCTCCGCACGCCGGTCAACGAGGCCGAGAAGATCAAGAAGAAGCACGGCTGCGCGCTCACCTCGATGATCCCGGAAGAGGACTCGATCGAGGTCCCGAGCGTCGGCGGCCGCAAGCCCCGCATCATGGCGCGCCAGGTGCTGGGCGACGTGCTGCAGGCCCGCGCCGAGGAGATCTGCCAGCTGGCGCTCACCGAGATCCGCCGCGCCGGCTTCGAGCGCAGCCTCAACTCGGGCGTCGTGCTGACGGGGGGCGGCGCGATCCTCGAGGGACTGCCGGAGATCGCGGAGCAGATCTTCGACATGCCGGTGCGGCGCGGCACCCCGGCCGGGATCGGCGGCCTCGTCGACGTGGTGGCGAGCCCGGTCTACGCGACGGCGGTGGGACTCGTGCAGTGCGGCTATCGCAACCGCGCCGGGCGCTCGCTCGGCGGCGGACGTCAAGCGGCGACGGGGACATTCGGCCGGGTCACCGGGCGTCTCATGGGCTGGCTGTCCGATTTCTTCTGAGGGAGGGGACATGGAAACGAAGCGCGAAGGCGCTGCACTGCCGCCGCTGCCCGTGGCCGACCCGCGCGTGAGCCGGGCCCGGCGCGGTCCCTTTCCGCAGGGAGACGGCGGCGAGCTTCCGTGTGAGATGTGCGGGGCTGCCGTTGTCGCATACCATTGCAAGCGCATCTGCCTCCACTGCGGGTTCATGACCGGCTGTTCCGAGGGGATTTGAGGAGCATGACCAAAGAGACCGACCGTCCTGGCCGCATCCAGTTCGCCGAGGAGGAGGTCCACGGCGCCCGCATCAAGGTGGTGGGCGTGGGTGGGGGTGGTGGAAACGCGGTGAGCCGGATGATCGCGTCCGGGCTTCAGGGAATCGAGTTCATCGCGGTCAACACGGATCTCCAGGCGCTGCGGGCCAACCGTGCCCCGGTCAAGATCCAGGTCGGCGGCAAGCTCACCAAGGGCCTCGGCGCCGGCGCCAACCCCGACGTCGGCCGCCAGGCCGCGATCGAGGACACCGAGAAGATCTGCGACGCGCTCGAAGGCTCCGACATGATCTTCATCACCGCGGGCCTCGGCGGCGGCACCGGCACCGGGGCGGCTCCGGTCGTGGCCTCGATCGCCAGCCAGCTCGGCGGCGAGACGGGCGGCGTGCTGTCGGTGGCGGTGGTCACGCTGCCGTTCGCGCTCGAGGGCAAGCGCCGCATGGCGCAGGCGCTCGACGGGCTCGGCCAGCTGCGCGAGTGCGTCGACTCCGTGATCGCGATCCCGAACGACCGGCTG
>CAZMRX010000241.1:0-8140 GCA_964568755.1 uncultured Acidobacteriota bacterium
TGGGCGCAAACGCCATGTGGTCGACGTAGCCGTCCAGGGACTGGTTCATTCCGAACACGAGCTTGGCCATACCGTTCCTTTCCTCACGCCTGATCAACCCTCCAGCACCTCGATCACGAGGAGGGTGACGTCGTCCTGCTGCGGCACGGATGCCGGCCGCCAGGCGCGGACGGCCGCGAGCAGCCCTTCGAGCATCCCCTCGGCCGGCAGCGCCCGCAGCTCGCTCACCGCCTGCTCGAGCCGCGCGTCCCCGAACGGCTCTCCGGCCCCGTTCTCCGCCTCGGTGAGGCCGTCGGTGTAGAGCAGGACGCGGTCGCCCGGGGCGAGGGCGAGGTCGCGGGACGGGTAGGCGGAGTGGAGCTCGACCCCGAAGAGGATGCCGTTCGACTCGACGCGCTCGAGGCGCTCTTCGGCCGCCCGCCACACGAGGAGCGGCGGGTGGCCGGCCGCGGAGTACCGGGCGAGGCCGTTCTCGGCGTCCAGCCAGAGGCAGGCGGCGGTGACGTACTGGCCCCGCAGGTGGTCGTGCAGGGCGGCTCGCAGCCGCAGCAGCAGGCCCGCGGGGTCCGAGGCCGAGGCGGCGACCGACTGGGCCGCGACCTTGATCATCGAGGCGATGAGCGCCGCCGGGACGCCGTGCCCCGACACGTCGGCCACCAGAAAGCCGGCGCGATGCCGGTCCGCCGGGAGGAACTCGTAGAAGTCCCCGGCCACGGCGGTCATCGGCTCGTAGGCCGCCGCCACTCGGACGCCCGCGAGGTCGGGCATCGCCGTGGGCAGGATGGACAGCTGCAGGCGACGCGCGACGGCCAGCTCGTTCTCGATCGAGAGCAGTCGCCGCTCGCGGTCGATGACCATCCGCAGGGCGACGTAGCCGAAGCTGAGCAGGAGCACCGCGAAGCCGAGCGAGTCGAGCAGGCGGGACGAGGGGTGGCCGAAAGAGCGGGCCAGGTTGGTGTACAGCGCCTCGATCGCGAACGTGAGGGTGCCGGCCGCCAACACCCCACGGTACGGCAGCACGATGTACCGGCGCGCCAGCCTCTCCGGCAGCACGACTGCGGTCACCAGGGTGAGCAAGCCGAGGGCGGCGAGCAGGGCGTTGGCGGGCAGGAACGCGTCGGTGTCGCCCGTGGCGAGGAACGTCCCGATCCCGGCCAGCGCGATCGCCAGGCCCGCGGCGACGATCGCGTTCAGGAGGAGCCGGAGCCGGCCGAGGCTCAGCTCTCGCCAGGCCAGCGTCGCCGCCACCACCAGCAGGTACGAGATCGTGACCCTGACCCAGGATGCGGCGGCCTGGAGGCCGCCCGGCAACGCGGCCACCACGGACGGAGTCGCCACGAGCTCCTGCAGGCCGTAGAGGGCGCTCCAGGCTCCGAGCCACGCGAAGACGCGGACGCCGCCCCGCCGGCGCACGGCCGCGACGGCGCCGGCGAGCAGCCCGATGACGACGAAGGTCGTCCCGGTGGCGATGGCAAGGACTTCGTCGCGCGTCAGTCGCGCCTCCTCCCGTCGGGCATCCACGCGCCACCGAGGGGCAGGCGGCCCGGCCGTGAGCAACCGTGCTCGATTCGAGCAAGGAGGGTGCCGAGGCCTATGACGGACTCACTCTCATGTGGCGATGCCAGAAATATAGTCCAACCCTCATCTTGGATAGGCACTGAGGCGCACCGCATCCGGAGGCCTTGCGCTGCAGCATGCCGGTCAGGACTTCCTGGCCGATGGGATCTCCGTTCGGGAAGGCCTGCCGGGCCATCGTCTCGTTGATGACGGTCATGGCTGCGATTTCGATCGGATCGCCCGAGTCGCCCCCTGAAGCAGCGACGGTTGTTCCAGGAAACCTCGATTGGGACACACCCCTTGGCGTGAGGTGTCGTAGGCGTCTACACTCGGCGCGCCACGTTGGCAGCACTGGGAGCGCAACGATGCGAGCGATCGTCTTCACACTGTCGGCGAGCCTGCTGTGCGGCGCGGCCCTGGCGCAGCAAGCCAACGTCAACCTCGACTACAACCCGCAGAAGAACACCGAGAATCTCGTACCGTTCAGCGCGCCGCTCAACTCACCGGACGTCCGCGACGACCGGACCGTGATCTTCCGGCTGAAGGCGCCTGCGGCCCAGAGGGTCGAGCTCGCGGGGGTGGCGGTCCTGACCGCCCTGGGTCAGGAGAAGCCCGTGCCGTTCCAGAAGGGCGCGGACGGGATCTGGTCGCTGACCGTGGGTCCGCTGCGGCCGGACATGTACGTCTACCACCTCGTCGTGGACGGCGTGCAGGTGGCCGATCCCAACAACACGGTCGGCGGGGTCACGGCCATGCCCCCGTACAGCCAGCTCGTGGTGCACGGCGAAGGGCCGGCGTACTACGACGCGCGCGACGTGCCGCACGGCGCGGTGACCCGTCACGTCTACCACTCGGGCGTCACTGGTGGCGAGCGCGAGCTGTACGTGTACACGCCGCCCGGCTACGACCGGGCGAAGAGCTACCCGGTGCTGTACCTGGTCGGCGGGAGCGGAGACCTGCCGCACAACTGGGTGTACGACGGCCGCGTGGGCTTCATGATGGACAACCTGCTCGCGGAAGGGAAGGCGCTGCCGATGGTCATCGCCATCCCCAACAACCAGGTGGTCCACCGCAGCCATCCACGGCACGTCGAGCTCACGTTCGACGCCTTCGAGCGGGAGCTGCGCCAGCACGTGATCCCGCTCGTCGAGAAGCAGTACGGCGTCCGCAGCGATCCCCGGGGCCGGGCGCTCTCCGGCCTGTCGATGGGCGGCCGGCACACGATGTTCGTGGGCTTCAGGAGCCTCGACCTGTTCGCCTCGTTCGGCGTACTCAGCGCGGGGGACGTGGACAGCGAGACGTCGCTCGCCGCCTTCCTGAATGCTCCCGACGTGAACGCCAAGGTGCGGTACCTGTTCGTGGGGCAGGGCACGGAGGAAGCCAAGGGGCGCATGGGCCAGCGCTGCGTCGCGCTGCACGAGGCGCTGCTGAAGCACAAGGTCCGGCACGAGTACTACGTCGGCGGTCACGGCGGGCACGACTGGGCCACCTGGCGCCACCTGGTCTACGAGAAGTTCCTCCCGGGACTGTGGCGGGACGATGCACAGCCTGCGGCCGCTCCGGCGCCGTAGCTCGAGCCGAACACGAACGGGCGAGCATCCGGCTGCGCTGGAGCCGATCCGGCACGTCGTCGCCGGATCGTGGGACGTCCCGGTGGCGCTCCCGGAGGAATGGGCCAAGCGCAAGCCGCTCCAGGGACCGACGACGAGCTATTGTTACCTCGATAACCCCACGCCAATCGCGAACTGCGATGCCCGTGTCTCGCCGAGCCGGCCGGGCCGCAGCTCGCCGTGGACGAACACGTCGCGCCGCCGATCAACAGGGTAAGAGGCGCCGACCCGCCGCCGATACCTGCCAACGGACGGATCGAGTCCCGGCTGCGCCCGGAGACCCCGACGAGGAACGTGGGATGCATTGACAGCCCATCGCGCGCCACGCCACACTATGCGCATGAAACGGACGAATCTTGTGCTCGATGAGGAGCTCCTCGAGGAAGCCGTGCGGTTGAGCGGGGAGCGGACGTACTCGCGAACCGTGGATAGGGCGCTCTCCGAGTTCGTGGCGCGGGCGCGCGCCGGGAAGATCCTGGAGCTGGCCGGATCCGGCGGATGGCAGGGCGATCTTGGCGTCATGCGCGGCGACGCTACAGTCCGGGAACGCCCGGGCGTCTATCGGACCCGCTCTCGGGCGAAGCGGCGTGCTGCTCGTTGACACGTCGGCGTGGATCGAGGTGTTCCGCAAGCCATCCCGGATCGACGTCGCGCGGCTGCTCGATCTCGATGAGGTCGTCACCTGCCTGCCGGTGATCCAGGAGGTCCTTCAAGGCTTCACGGACGAGGCGGCGTTCCGTACGGCTCGAGACGCCATGCAGTCCCTTCCCGTCGTCGAATCGCCGCTCGGGAAAGGCGCGTTCGAGGAGGCGGTGGCGCTTTACCGGAGCGCGCGTCGCAGCGGGCTCACGGTTCGTTCGGGAGTCGATTGCTTGATCGCGGCGTGCGCCCTGCGGCACGGACTCACCGTCGTTCACGTCGATCGGGATTTCGACCGGATCGCCCGGGTCGCGCCCTTGAAGCAGCGTCGGTTGTTCTAGGAACCCATGGAGGAACCGTGAAGGCCATAACCAGCCTGGCGGCCGTCGGTCTCGTCGTGATCTTGCTGGCCGGCCGGGCGCAACCGTGCGCCGCGCAGGGGCACACCAGGGTGAAGGTCCCCGCCGTTGCCGGGGAACAGGCGCCCCCCGCCGATCCCGGACAGAACAACTTCGGCGCTCCCATCACGCGCCCGGGGCCAGGACAGCGGCCGCCCGGCCCGCCGCGGCGACCCGAGCCGAAGTTCGGGACGGTGCCGCTCGACCAGATCTCGATGAGCGATCCGTTCGTCTTTCCCGACGAGAAGGCGCGCACCTACTACCTGATCGGCAGCGGGGGCCGTCTCTACAAGAGCCCGGACCTGAAGCTGTGGACCGGTCCTTACTCCGTCATCGACCTCTCGGGGACGTGGATGGACGGGCGCTTCGTGGCCGCGCCCGAGATCCACCACATTGGCGCCCGGTACTACCTCGCGGGCACCTGGAACGATCACGGCCACCTGATCGAGAACGTCCCGCGGCGCTACAACGTGCCGACCAATCAGACGCAGCTCCTCGTCGCGGACTCGCCCGAAGGGCCGTACAAGCCCCTGGTCCCCGAGTTCGACTTCTGCCTCGGTCCCGGAGACTGGGACATCATCGACGGCACGCTCTACCAGGAGAGCGGCACGACCTACATGGTGTTCGTGCACGAGTGGACCCAGATCATCGACGGCACCATCGCGTCCATGCCGCTCTCCACGGACCTCACGCGCCGGACCGCGGAGCCGACCACCCTCTTCCGCGCGAGCGAGGCGGCCTGGGCGAAGGAGATGAACAGCATCGGCGAAGCCACCTTCGGGCTGAAGATGCCGGGGTGGGTGACCGACGGGCCGCAGCTGTTCAGGACGCAGACGGGCAGGCTGGGAATGCTGTGGTCGAGCTGGGGCGATCGCCGCTACGTCCAGGGCGTCGCCTACTCGACCTCCGGGAGCGTCAAGGGCCCCTGGCTGCAGGAGAAGGAGCCACTCATCGGCGACAACTCGGGGCACGGCATGCTGTTCCGCAGCTTCGACGGCACGCTGCTCTTCATCGTCCACCACGCCGAAGGCAAGGGACCGCGGAAGCCGCAGATCTGGAAAGCCGACGACTCGGGAGACGCGCTGCGGCTGCTGGAGAGATACGGCTCCTGATCGCGAGCTCGAGCACGCCGTTCTGCTAGGCTCCGGAGCGCACGGAGGCCCGCATGACCCCTCTCCCCGCTCTCTTCGCCCGAGTCCTGGCGGTCGTCGTGGTGCTACTCCGGTGCGTGGTGTCCGAGGGTGCGGCGCTCACCTCGGGCGAGGTGCACGTCTGGGAGGCGCAGGAGATCACCTTCCACGCGGCGCAGAGCTACGCCAACCCTTACTCCGAGGTGGAGTGCTGGATCGAGCTCGAGGGGCCGGGCTTCGCCCGCCGCGTGTTCGGCTTCTGGGACGGCGGACGGACGTTCAAGGTCCGCTTCGTGGCGACGGCGCCCGGCGAGTGGCGCTGGCGCTCGGGATCGAACCAGCCCGGCGACACGGGGTTGAACGGCGGAAAGGGACGCCTGCGTGCGGTTGCGTGGAGCGAGGCCGAGAAGCGCGAGAACCCCAACCGCCGGGGCTTCGTGCGCGCCAGCGCGAACGGCCACGCGCTGCAGTACGCGGACGGCAGCCCGTTCTTCCTGCTCGGCGACACCTGGCTCGCGGCTTCCACGTGGCGGCTGCCATTCCGGGGCGTGCGCCCTGCTCCGGACTACGTGCCGGCCTCCGGGATCGGTTTCGAAGAGGCGGTCGCCTGGCGCAAGCGGCAGGGCTTCAACTCGATCAGCCTCATCTCCGCGTTCCCCAACTGGGACGCCGACGCGCGCGGGGCCACGTTCGCGAACGCCGACGGGGTCTACCTGCGCAACGCCTGGGAGAAGTTCGGCTTCTGGGCCGCGGACGCGCGGATCACGACGTCCGACGGCGCCCTCACCACGGCCAAGGACATGGCCGACGAGCACGGGCAACGCGCCTTCGAGGTGCTCGCGGAGCGCGACGGCCTCGCCGACTTCGACCGCGTCAACCCCGCCTACTTCCGGAGCCTCGACCGCAAGCTGCGCCACCTCGCCGACGAGGGCTTCGTCCCGTTCCTGGAGACGGTGCGCCGGGACTGCACGCCGTCGTGGAAGGCATACTTCGACTTCGACACCTCCTACGCGCGCTACGTGCAGTACCTCGTCGCACGCTACGGTGCCTTCAACCTCGTCTTCAGCGGCATCCACCTCGACTGGATCCCGAAGGACTTGAGCCTCAGCGCCGACGAGCTCAACACCGCGCTCAGCTTCCACCACAGGAGGTACGGGCCGCTTCCCTTCGGGCAGCCGTACACCACGCTCATCGACAGCTCCACCTACAAGGCCTTCGGTCACGGCCCGCGGTGCCCCTGGCTGACCATGCACACCGTGGGCAACAAGCCCCGCAACCACGCGATCTACGCGTCGCTCGAGGAGATCTTCCGGCTTTCTCCTCCGCTGCCCGCCGCGAACCTCGAGCCCTACTACACGGGCTGGAACCACGAGATCAACCGTCCGGGAGGCGAGCGGCCAACCCCGGACTCCGACCGCGACAACTACTTCGCGCGCGCACAGATGTACGGCTCCGTGCTGTCGGGCGGGCTGGCCGGACACGTGCACGGCACCGCGGCCTACGACGTCACCAGCACGGGAGAACCCCGCGGCTGGCGCCCCTACATCTGGGAAGCCCTGCGCTACGCCTCGGGCGGGCAGATGCAGCACCTGGGGCGCTTCGTGCTCTCCGAGGCCGCGCGCTACCAGCAGCTCGAGCCAGCCTCGGACGGCCTCTCCCCACGCAGCGCCCCCGATGCGATCGACGATGGACTCGACGGCTGGTCCTTCATGATGCGGACCCCGGACCGCGCGCTGGCGCTCCTCTACTTCGAGCAGAAGGCGGTCACCCCCCGCGTGACAGGCCTCGCACCCGGCGCGCGCTACCTCTGGACGTGGTTCGACCCCCGGACGGGAGAGTGGGGCGCGCAAGCCCCACTCTCCGCTGGCGCCGCCGGCGTCCCGGCCGTTCCACCGTTTCCAAACGGCGGCCGGCGCGCCGACCAGGACTGGGCGGCCAGGCTCACGCGCGAGGACGTTTCGGTGCAGGGGCGGCTCGCCGAGCTGAAGGCGGCCATCGACCGCTAGGCCTTCACGAGCCGGCGTACTGGCAGCGCCGCGCGAGGAGGCCGGTGGCCTTCTCGAGCGCGAGGTCGGCCAGCAGCAGACCGGCGACGCCGTAGGGCTGGAACGCCAGGAGCGTCCCGTCGGGGGCTATCACCGCCGAGGTGGTCGGCGAGCCCGGGCTCGCGCAGTTGACGCTCGCGACGTAGCAGGTGTTCTCGGCGGCGCGGCACAGGAGCGCTTTCTCGTGAAAGGTGTTTCTCGGGTCGGCGAAGGACGCAGGCGCGAAGCCTCCCGGCTCGGCCTCGTGGAAGTGCGGGTGGAATACCACCTGGGCGCCGCGCCGGGCGGCCCAGCGCACCGTCTCCGGATAGCGCCAGCCCTCGTGGCAGATCGCGACGCCGAAGGTCAACGGCCCCGCGACGAACACATGCCGGTCGTGGCCCTGCTCGTAGGTCCCCTCCTCGGACGGGTCGAGCTGGACTTTGTCCTGGAAGCCGAGGCGCCGGCCGTCGGCACCGATCACGAGCGCCGTTGCGAGAAGCCGCCGCCGCTCGAGCCGCTCGGTCCCGAGCACGACGGCGGTATTCGCCACCGCGGCGGCGGCGGCGATCCTCGTCCACGCGGCCTCCAGGAAGGCCGCGTCGGGGCGAGCCACCCGCCGGCCGGGCGCGCGGTAGCCCGGCACGTAGCACTCGGGAAAGCACACGATCCCGGCTCCGGCCGCGCCGGCCTCAGTGATCGCGTCGCACGCGCGCCGGACCGACTCCTGCCGGTTCTTCGGGGACGGCAGGTTCGCGAGCGCGATGCGGAACGAGCTCATC
>CAZMRX010000242.1:0-8091 GCA_964568755.1 uncultured Acidobacteriota bacterium
CCAGGAGCTCGAGGCGGCCGGCTCGATCTTCCAGTCCACCTCCGACACCGAGGTGATCCTGCACCTCTACGCGCGCAGCCACCGCGAGCGCGTCGAGGACGCGATCGCGGCCAGCCTCTACAAGGTGATGGGTGCTTTCTCGCTGCTGTTCCTCACACCGGAGGCGCTGGTGGCCGCGCGCGACCCGTGGGGCTTCCGCCCGCTGGTCCTCGGCAAGCTGGGCGAGGCCAGCGTGATCGCCTCCGAGACCTGCGCGCTCGACCTGATCGACGCCACGTACGTGCGGGACGTCGAGCCGGGCGAGGTGCTGATCGTGGACGCGGACGGCATGCGCTCGTTCAAGCCCTTCCCGCCCGAGCCGCTGGCCCACTGCGTTTTCGAGCACGTCTACTTCGCGCGCCCCGACAGCCTGGTGTTCGGCCGCTCGGTGCTCGAGTCGCGGCTGCAGCTCGGCCGCCAGCTCGCGCGCGAGGCGCCGGTGGACGCCGACGTGGTCTGCCCGGTGCCCGACAGCGGGATGGGCGCCGCGCTCGGCTTCTCGCAGGAGAGCGGCCTGCCGTTCGAGTGGGGCCTGATCCGCAACCACTACGTCGGCCGCACCTTCATCCAGCCGCGCCAGGGCCAGCGCACGGCCGGCGTCAAGATCAAGCTCAACCCGGTGCGGCAGGTGATCGAGGGCCGCCGCGTGGTGCTGATCGACGACTCGATCGTGCGCGGGACCACCTCGCAGAAGATCGTGCGCATGGTGCGCGAGGCCGGCGCGCGCGAGGTGCACCTGCGCATCTCCAGCCCGCCGACGACCGGGCCCTGCTACTACGGCATCGACACGCCGCTCAAGAGCGAGCTGATCGCCTCGTCCCACGAGGTCGAGGAGATCCGCCGCTTCGTCGAGGCCGACAGCCTCGCCTACCTGTCGCCCGAGGGTCTGCTGGCGGCGACGGACGACGCGCCCGGCCGGCGCCACTGCACCGCCTGCTTCACCGGCCGCTACCCGGTGGCCGTCACCCAGCCCGACGAGTCTCAGCTCCGCCTGTTCGAGAAGGCGAGGGCCTGAGCCTTTCCGCATGCCGCGCCTGCTGTCCGTCGGCCACGTGTGCCACGACCGCGCCCCGGGCGGCGACGTGGTCGGCGGCTCGGTCACCTACGGCTCGCTGACGGCGAAGCGCCTGGGCTGGGACGTGGCGATCCTCTCGAGCGCCGGGCCGGACTTCGACGCTCCGCGCGAGCTGCCGGGCGTGCCGGTCTTCCTGCAGCCGTCCGCGGCGACGACGCGCTTCGTCAACGAGTACGAGGCCGACGGCACGCGCCACCAGACCGTCACCTCGCGCGCCGACGACATCCGCTTCGAGGCGCTGCCGGAGGCGTGGCGCGCGCCGGACGCGCTGCTGCTCGGGCCGCTCGTCGGCGAGCTCTCCGGGGTCAGCGCGAGCGCCTTCGAGGCGGAGTGCGTGGGGGCGATCGCCCAGGGCTACGTGCGCGCGATCGACGGCGAGGGCCGCGTCTCGGCGAAGGGCTGGGAGCGCCCGGAGCGCGACCTGATGGGCGTGCACGTGCTGTTCCTCTCGCAGCACGACGTGCCCGACGCCGACGCGCGCGCCCGCGAGTTCCTGTCGCTCGTCCCGATCGTGGCCCTGACGCGCGGCTGGCGCGGCCTGACGCTCCTGACGCGCGACGGCGTGCACGACGTCCCCTCGCTGCCGCGTCCGGAGAAGGACCCGACCGGCGCGGGCGACGTCTTCGCCGCGGCGTTCCTGGTGCGCTACCAGGAGACCTCCGACCCGCTCGAGGCCGCCGCCTTCGCTGCCTGCGCGGCCTCCTGCGCGGTCGAGGGCGTCGGCACGACCACCCTCGGCGACCGCGCCGAGGTGATGCGGCGGATGGAGCTCCGCAACACGATGATCGAAGGCGGCGAGTGGGAAGAAGAGTGACCCCCGGGGATTAGGAGGCGGGATATGCCCGGGGGGTTAGGGGGGGGGGCAGGATGCCCCCCTCTGGCCCAGTTCAGGCCGGCCGTTCCGTCGACCATCTTGTCGCTTGTCCGTTGTCCGCTTCTTCTTGCCCTTGCGCTGTTCCTTGTCCGTTACGTTCCGTTACTCGTTCCGGAACGAGTACGAAAGGTAACAACCCTCGACACCCCCATGCCTCCCCCAAGGCCCCCCCGTGGATCGCTGACTGCTGGTAGGCTGTCGGCCGGAGCGTGACCATGAGCCGAGAGTCACTCGTCCTTCTGTCCGGTCTCTCCTTGCTGTTCGCGTCGGCAGCCGCATCGGCTCAGGCCCCGGCGAAGAAAGCCCCAGCCCCCGCGAAGCCCGCGGCTGCTCCGGCCCCACCCGTCGCTCCCGGTACCGAGGCCGTGATCGAGACGCCGAAGGGCAGCTTCACGATCCGCCTGCTGCCCGAGATCGCGCCGAAGCACGCCGCGCTCTTCGTGAAGACGGCGAAGGCCGGCGGCTACGACGGCACGACCTTCCACCGCGTCATCATGGGCGGGATCATCCAGGGCGGCGACCCGCTCACGAAGGACCCGAACAAGGCCTCGCAGTACGGGACAGGTGGCCTGGGCCTGCTGAAGGCCGAGCTGTCGGACCGGCCCTTCGTCCGCGGCACGCTGGCGGCCGTGCGCAAGCCCTCCAGCATGGACAGCGCGGGGACTCAGTTCTTCGTCTGCCTCCAGCCGCAGCCGTCGCTCGCGGGCCAGTACACCGTGTTCGGCGAGGTGGTCGCGGGCATGGAGGTCGTGGACCAGATCAGCACGACCCCCGTAGACGGCGACAAGGCGAAGGAGCGGGTCGAGATGAAGGTCTCGATCCGCGAGCCGGCACCCCAGCCCTGATCCGTCCCGCGCTTCGTCAGCGCGGCTCGAGCGCCACCAGCTCGCGCGCGTTGCGCAGGTAGAGCCGGCCGCCCGCGAGCGACGGCGGCGTCCACGAGCGGCCGTTCAGCACCGGCAGTCGGGCCCGCACGTCGGCGCGCGCCGAGTCGGCGCGCAGCAGCGCGAGCTCGCCCTCCTCGCCGAGCACGATCAGGTGATCCGCCGCCGCGATCAGCGAGCCCTCGCCGAAGCCCCGCTCGGCCCAGGCCGTGCGCCCGCTCGCCGCATCCACCGCCTTCAGCAGGAAGCCGTCGAAGCCGTAGAGCGTCCCGCCGTGGAGGACGGAGTTGTTGAAGTGGTTCTTCATGGCCTGGTTGCGCCAGAGCTCCGAGACCGTGAAGCCGGAGCCGCCGGGCCGAGCCTGCAGCAGCACCGCGCCCTGGCCGTTGCCGGACGAGACGAAGACCCGGTCCGGCGCGACCTGCAGCGGCGTCGCGGCGTTCACGCCGTCGGGGGTCGGCCACGCGTGGCTCCAGGCGAGGGCGCCCGTCGCGGGCTCGAGCGCCCGCAGCTGCGTCGCCGTCAGGAACAGCACGTGGCTCCGGCTGCCGACGGTGAATGCGACGGGCGAGGAATACGACGCGCGGTCGTCGAGAGCGGACCACAGCAGCCGCCCGCTGGCACGGTCGAATGCCGCCACCGACCGATCCGCTGGCCCCCCGACGACCGCGAACAGCCGCTCGCCCAGGACGAGCACGGCCGCGGAGTTTCCCTCGGCGGGCGGCCGCGCCCCCAGCTCCGGCTTCAGGGGCCGTCGCCAGAGCACGCCGCCGTCCTCGGCGCGCAGCGCCACGAGCGCGAGCTCGGCCGTGGTCAGGTAGAGCACGCCGCGGTCGAAGGTCGGCGTCACGCGCGGCCCGAGCCCGCCGTAGACATCGCGCGGCGAGGAGCCCACCCTCACCCGCCACGCCTCGCCGCCGTCCGACACGCGCCGCGCGAACACGAACTCGGAAGCCCCGTCCGCATCCATCGAGTAGAGCCGCTCGCCCGACACGACCACGCTCGAGTAGCCCTCGCCCACGGGCGTGCGCCACCGCTCGCGCAGCCCGCGCTCCAGCCATCCAGAAACCAGGACGCGGTCCGGGCTGTGGCCGTCGCGCGTGGGTCCCAGGAACTGGGGCCAATCGGCGGCGGACGTGGCGGATGCCAGGCCAACGGCCAGAAGCCAGAGGATTGCCATCACAAGAGCGAGGACGGATTCCGAAGGCTCTGCGTTCCGCCACTCGCCCCTGCTCGAGCCGGAAGCACGCCAAGCTCGCGGCCCTGGGCATCGTCCGACCGCGCGTCGCTACTTGAGGAAGCGCGTCAGGAACTCGTCGACCACCGGCCGCGCCACCGCCTCCTGCTCGACGGTGAAGCCGTGCTGGGCCCCCGGCACGAGCAGCAGGCTCGTCGGCTTGCCGAGCGCCGCGAGCGCGTCGTGCAGCAGCAGGCTCTGCTCCGTGGGGACGCGCGTGTCGAGGTCGCCGTGGACCAACAGCACGGGCGGCGCGATCGCGCCGGCGTTCAGGAGCGGCGAGCGCGGGGCGGTGCCGCCAGGCTCGCACACCATCTGGACGTAGCCGGGGATGTCCGGGTTGGTGGTGGTCGTCTTCCAGCGCGCGACGTCGGTGACCGGGTAGTAGGCCACGACCGCCTTGACGGCGGCGCCGCGCGCGCCCGCGAGCAGCGCGACCTGTCCGCCTTGCGAGAAGCCGACGAGGGCGACGCGCGCGGGGTCGACGCCCGGCTGGGCCGCGAGCCAGCGCACCGCCTCGACGACGTCGTCGGGTTGCTGCAGGCCGCAGTCGTCGGCGCCGAGGCTCCTGGGCCAGCCGCGCATCGAGAGCGCGAGCGCGACGTAGCCGTCCTCGGAGTAGCGCCGGGCGCGGTTCTCCACGAGCGAGGCGCCGTTCGTGCCCGCCGTGGCCCAGCCGTGCAGCACCAGGATCGCCGCGCGGCTCCCGCTCGGGATCTCCGGCCGGAACAGGATGCCTCCGAGAGTGATACCGGATCCCGGCAGCGTCACCTCGAAGCGGCCGGCGCTCGTGGGCGGCGGGGTAGGCGTGGCCGTCGGACTGGCGTTCCCGGACTGGCACGACGAGGACACCAGCGCGCCGATCAGCAGGGCAAGCCGCCCGCTCCGCGCGCGCGCGTTCAAGAATCTGGACTTCACGGTCACCACGTCCAGAGTAACGCGAGCGGCGACGCGGAGACAGGTCGAGCAGGGATCGCTCGAGGGGGAGATCACTCCGCGCGCAGCACCTCGAGCGGCGGCCGGCGCCAGACCTCGGTGCTGCCGAGCAGCCCCACCGCGAGCGTCAACGCCACCACCGCACCGACGAGCGCCATCAGCTCGGCGGCCGGAAGGGCGAACGTGCCCTCGAACACGAAGCGCACGAGCGCCCAGCCCGCGGCGGTCGCGAGCAGCAGCGCCGCGCCGGCGGAGAGCGCGCCGAGCACGGCGTACTCGGCGAGCAGGATGCGCAGCAGCGCGCCCTCGCGCACGCGCTGGTACTTGCTCGCCGCGACGGCGCCGGCCAGCACCAGGGCGCCCGCGGCCAGGCTGACGAGCGCCATGAAGCGGATCGCGAGCACGACCTTGTCGAGCACACCCTCGATCGCGCGCTGGATCTGGGCGAGGTCGAGGGTCGAGACGTTGGGGTGCGCCTCGACCACGTCGCGCTGCAGCCGCCCGCGCGCGGCGGCGTCCTCGACGCGCGCCAGCAGCACGTAGCTGCGCGGCGCCTCGTCGAGCGGACCCTCGGGGAACACGACGAAGAAGTTGGGCTCGAAGCGCGCCCACTCCACCTCGCGCAGGCAGGCGACGCGCGTGGCGAGCGTCACGCCTTGCACGTCCCACACCACCTCGTCGCCCAGCTCCAGCCGCAGCTCGCGCGCGAGGCCGGTGTCGACGGCGATCGGCACCGGTGTTTCCGCGCGGCCCTTCCATTCGCCGGGCTGCCACCAGGCGCCCGCCACCAGCCGCTCCGAGGCCGCCTGCCGGTCGCGCGAGCTGCTGCGGTACTCGCGCCGCAGCGCCCAGCGCTCCGGGCGCCTGGTCTCGTCCTCGATCGCGAGCAGCTCCGCGACCGGGCGGCCCTCGAGCGAGTGGATCCGCATCGGCACGATCGGCACGACGGGCGCGGTGAGCGGGCCGACCGCGGTCACGCGCGCCCGGACGTCGTCCTGCTGGTCGGGCTGCACGTCGAAGAAGACCAGGTTCGGCCGGCTCGCGCCGCGGTCGACGCGCAGGTCGCGCAGCAGGTTGTGCTGCACGAGCACGAGCGTGCCGAGCAGGAACACGCCGAAGCCGAGCGACAGCACCACCATCAGCGTCTGGTTCGCGGGGCGGTACAGGTTCGCGAGCCCCTGGCGGTAGACGTAGGGCAGCCGCCGCGGGAAGTAGCGCCGCAGGCCGCGCACGAGCGCGAGCGCCGAGAGCCACAGCGCGAGGATCGCGACCGAGGCGCCCGCGGCGAAGGCGAGGCCGAACGCGAGCCGGCCCGCCTGGATCACCGCGAGCGCCACCAGGCTCGCCGCGAGCGCGAGGACGGCCGCGAGGCGCGCGACGTCCCGCCGCGGGCGCTCCGCCTCGAAGTCGCGGCGCAGCACGCCGAGCGGCGACACGCGCCGAACGCCCACGAGCGGCAGCAGCGAAAAGACGAGCGCCACCCACACGCCGACGCCGATGCCGGCGACAACGGCGGGCCAGGAGAGCGACCAGGCGACGTCCACCGGCAGCACGCCGCGCAGCAGGCGGGGGAGCGCGAGCTGGGCGGCCGCCCCCAGCACGGCGCCCAGGATGCTGCCCAGCAGCCCCACGAATACCGCCTGGGCGAGGTAGGCGCGCAGCACCGTGCCGGAGCTGGCGCCGAGGCAGCGCAGCACCGCGATCGTGGTCATGCGGCGCTTGATGAAGACGTGGACCGCGCTCGCGACGCCGAGGCCGCCGAGCAGCAGCGCCACGAGCGCCACGAGCCCGAGGAAGTTGCCGAAACGCGTGAGCGTCTCCGTGAGCCGGCGCTGGTCCTCCGAGACGGTGCGCACGGCCAGTCGCTCCGCCGAAAGCGCGGGGCGGAAGCGATCGGCGAGCTTCTGCGCGTCGGTGCCTGGCGGGAACCGCAGGTAGGCCTCGTAGCGGGCCCGCGAGCCGCGCGTCAGTAGTCCGGTCTCGGCGGCGCGAGCGCGTGGGATGTAGAGGCGGGGGCCGAAGGCGCTGCGCAGGCTCACGTCGCCCGGCACATTGATCACCGTGGCACGCACCACGAAGCGCGCCTCGCCGAGCGCGATCTCGTCGCCCACCTGGGCGCCCAGCATCGCGAGCAGCGACGCCTCGGCGAGGGCGCCGCCGGTGTCTTGCAGGCGCACCCACTCGCCGGCCGGCGCCGTCTCGATCGTCCCGTAGTACGGGTAGCCGGGGTCGACCGCGAGCACCTGCGCGAGTCGCGTCGACTCGCCGCCGGGGCGGTACGCCATCGCGCTGAAGTTGACGACGCGCGCGAGCTCGGCCGCGGGCTCGGTCGCGGACTTCACCTCCGCGACCAGGCCCTCGGCCTTCTCGCTGAAGGGGCCCGCCGCCGAGACCGAGAGATCGGCGCCCAGCAGCGCGCGCGCCTCTTTCTGCACCGATTCGCGCAGGTTGGCGGTGAAGGAGTTGATCGCCACCAGCGCGGCCACGCCGACGGCGACCGCGGCCACGATCAGCAGCCCGCGCCGCCGCGAGCCGCGGGCCTCGCGCCACGCGAGCGTCAGCGCGAAGGGGGTACTCAAGCCGTCGCCTGTCCGGACAGGGCGGGCACGCCATCCTCGACCACGGCCCCGTCGCGCAGGCGCAGCACGCGGTGAGCGCGGGCGGCGAGCTCGCTCTCGTGCGTCACCAGCACCACGGTGGTGCCGAGCTCGCGGTTCAGCTCCGCGAGCAGCTCGACCACGTTGTGCCCGTTCGCCGCGTCGAGGTTGCCCGTGGGCTCGTCCGCGAACAGCAGCTTGGGCCGGTTCGCGAACGCCCGCGCCACCGCGACGCGCTGCTGCTCGCCGCCCGAGAGCTGGGCCGGGTAGTGGTGGCCGCGGTCGCCGAGGCCCACGCGCTGGAGCAGCTCGTCCGCCCGGGCGGCGCCGGGCTCGCCGCGCAGCTCGAGCGGCACCTGCACGTTCTCGCGCGCGGTGAGCGTGGGGATCAGGTGGAACGCCTGGAACACGAAGCCGACCAGCTCCGCGCGGACGCGGGCCCGCGCCTC
>CAZMRX010000243.1:0-5170 GCA_964568755.1 uncultured Acidobacteriota bacterium
CGGGCCCGGGGGGGGTGTCGGGCGCGTTCTCGCCGCCCACGCCGGTGGCGACCGTCACCGTCCCGCCGCGCGCGCCGCTCGCCTCGGCCGCGTTGATGATCAGGTTCATCAGCACCTGCTGGACCTGGCCCACGTCGGCGTCCACCGCCTGGAGCGAGGGGTCGAAGCGCGCCTCGAGCCGCACGCTCTTCGGCAGCGCGACTTCCAGCAGCGGCAGGTTCTCGCGCACCAGGGCGTTCACGTCCGTGGGCTGCACCACGAAGTGCCCGCGCCCCGAGTAGGCGAGCATCTGGCGCGTGAGATCGGCGGCGCGCTCGACGGCGCTCGCCGCCTTCTCGACGTGCGCGCGCGCCGCGCTGCCCGGCGGCAGCTGGTTGAGCGCGAGCGCGGCGTGCCCCAGGATCGCGGCGAGCAGGTTGTTGAAGTCGTGCGCCACGCCCCCGGCCAGCACGCTCAGGCTCTCCTCCTTCGCGGCCCGCCGCAGCGCTTCCTCCGCTGCCCTGCGATCGGTCACGTCGATCGCCACCGCGAGCACGGCCGGGCGGCCGCTGCCGGAGAAGGCGAACGGGATCCGGGTGGTCTGCAGCCAGCGCACCCGCGCGGACGCGTCGGTCAGGAACTCCTCGAGGTCGAGCTTCGGCTTGCCGCCGCGGAGCACCTCGCGGTCGTCCGCCAGCGCGCGGCGCGCCTCGTCCTCCGGCCGGCCGAGCTCCCGGTCCGTGCGGCCGATCAGCGCGCGCACCGTGGTGCCGTAGGCCTCGGCCGTCGCGCGGTTCGCGAGCCGGTAGCGGCCCTCCTCGTCGCGGGCGAAGATCAGGTGCGGAACCACGTCGATCACCTGGCGCAGCCGCACCTCGGACGCGCGCAGCGCGTCCTCGTCGCGCCGCGCCTTGATCGCCCCCGCGATCTGGCCGCACACGAACACGAACAGCTCCCGGTCCTCGGGCCCGAGCCGCACCGCGCGGTCGTAGGTCTGGATCGCGGCCACGCCGATCGCCTCGTCGCGCACGAACAGCGGGGCGCCCAGCCAGTCGACGGAGTCGCTGGCGATCAGCTCCACCTCGCCGCGAGCCACCAGCCCGCGGAACACCTCGGGCGTCGCCAGCAGCGGCTGCCCGCTGCGCAGCACGTACTCCGTCAGGCCGCGCCCGAGCGGCTTCGGTCCCGGCGCCGGGTCGCGCTCGTCGGCGAAGTAGGGGAAGCTGAGCGTCGACGTTCCCGCGTCGTGGAACGCGACGTAGAAGTTGCGCGCCGGGACCACCTCGGCCAGGCTCTCGTGCAGCGAGCGGAACAGCGCGCCGAGGTCGGAGACGGTGCGCGCGGCCTCGGAGACGCGGTACGCGCACGCCTGGGCGCGCTCGCGGCGGCGGGCGAGCTCGGCGACCTGGCGCTGCCGCTCGCGCTCGCCCTCGAGCGGCCAGGCCACGAGCGCGAGCCCGATCACCGCCGTCGCGAGCAGGTCGAACGACATCAGCACCAGCAGCGGCTGCAGCTGGCGCGCCGGCTCGACGAAGCCGATCGCGAAGTAGGCGAGCTGGTCGGCCGCGTAGACGAGCAGCGCCAGGCCCGCGAAGGTGCGGCCGAGCCGGGCCGCCGGCTGGCGCCACGCGAGGATGGCGGCGGCGGCGGCGAGATAGCTGAGGCCCGCCACCAGGCAGCGCAGCCCCACCGGCGACGGGCTGCGGATCCCGGTGAGGGCGAGGCCGGCCGAGGCGATCCCGGCGACCACCGCGGCCGCGAGCGCGAGGCGTCGCGTCGCGGCCGGCACACCCGCGGCCCTGGCGAGGCCCCAGGTGCCGAGCAGCAGCCAGGCGACCTGCAGGTAGCCGGCGACGAGCGACAGCAGGAGCGCCGCGAAGCGGGGTCCGGTGAGAGCGCCGCGCGACGTCGTCCCGCCGACGGCGGAGACGGCGACGTAGACGGCGAGCGCCAGCCAGCTCAGCGACCAGTCGCGCAGGTAGGCGTGTCGGTAGAGCCGGTGGAAGGCCGCGAGGATCCCCGCCAGGATCAGCGCCAGCACCAGCTGCAGCGCCGCCTGCGTCACGAACACCGGCAGGATGCCGATCGTCCGCTCGCCCACCTCAGGCCCCCCGCGAGAGGTTACCGCAGGCCGCGGCGGCGTCGATGCACGGCCGGCCCGTCCCGTCCAGCTCCGGGAAGCCATCCAGCTACGGGACGCTCGCTCGGCGCCCGTGCGGGCGCCCCTGGGCTGCGCTCGAAGGCGCTCCGGATCAACAGCTTGCGCCGCCGCTCGAGTCTGGGCACACGCCCCCATGAGCGGAGGAACGCCGCTTGCAATGCCGACTGATCGCGTGGCCCACGACCGCACCAGCGGCCGCGCAGGAGGAACCATGCTCGGACGTGGACGATGGCGGACGTGTGCGCTCGCGCTGCTGGCGACGCTCGCGTCCCACCAGGAATCGGCGGCCCAGGACGCGCAGCGCTACACGCTGCAGGGCTTCGGGGGCTGGGCCTACGGCCAGACGGACAACGACAATTTCTTCGGTTACAGCGCCTCACCCGAGGGCGTGTGGGACAACTACTACTTCGCGCTCAACGTGGGCGCCAAGCCGATGGAGAAGCTCTCCATCCGCGCCCAGGCGTACTGGGGCGACGACCTGCGCGGCCAGCGCACCAACCTGGACTACGTGTTCGCGGAGTGGGCGCAGTCGTCGAGCCTGAAGCTGCGCGTGGGTAAGGTGCTGGTCCCGTTCGGGCTCTACTCGGAGACCTACGACGTCGGAACGCTGCGGCCCTTCTACCTGCTGCCGCAGTTCTACGCGGGCACGCTCGGCCTCGTCCCGAAGGCTTACCTCGGCGGCGGTGTCACCGGCGCGCCGCGACTCGGCGAGAGCTGGGAGCTTCAGTACGACGCCTTCGGCGGCCAGATCGAGTTCGAGCCGTTCTCGTTCGAGCTGCTGAATGGCTTCGACCCCGCGACCGGAATGCCCGTCTTCGGCAGGATCGAGGCGCAGCTGGTCGGGCGCGACATGCTGGGCGGCCGGCTGCTGCTCGTCTCGCCGGAGCACGGCATCGACTTCGGCGGCACGGTGATCCACCTGGGCGCGCTCGACGATCCGGCGGCCGACATCCTCGAGGGGGGCAGCGGCACCTTCTACAACCTGCGCGCGCAGTACCGCAAGGGAGCCTTCGAGGCGCGCGGCGAGTTCTTCAAGGCCGACACCGAGAGCGGCCAGGGCACCGAGAGCTACTACGCCGAGGCCTCGTATCGCTTCCTGAAGAAGTGGCAGGTGGCGGCACAGTACGAGCACTCCGAGCTGCTGCTCTCGGAGGCGGGCGCGAGCATCCCGGCGACGCTGCGGCGCCACGAGTCGATCGGGCTCGCGCTCAACTTCTGGGTGAGCCCCGAGTTCGTGCTCAAGCTGAACGGCTACAGCGTGGACGGCAACATGATCGCCCGTCCGGAGAGCCCCAGCCTGGCCGCAGTCCTGGGCACGATCGACGAGAAGACGAGCGTGCTGCTGGTGGGCGCGCAGTTCTCGTTCTGAGGTGATCACCATGAAGACCCTTGGACGAGCCATCGCCTCCTGCCTGCTCGGCGTCGCGGCCCTCGCGGCGAGCGCCCAGGCGCAGGACGGCTTCCGCGTGGTCGTGAACCCGGCCAACCCCGTGACCTCGCTGCGCGAGGCCGAGCTCGCGCGCCTGTTCCTGAAGAAGACCGTGTCCTGGCCGACCGGCGCGCCGGTCGTGGCCGTCGACCAGGAGCGCACCTCGGCCGTGCGGCGTGCGTTCAGCCTCGAAGTCCACGCCAAGGACCCGGACGCCATCGTCGCCCACTGGCAGACGATGGTGTTCTCGGGCCGCGACACGCCGCCGCCGATCAAGCCGTCGGACGCCTCCGTGCTCGAGTTCGTCCGCGCCAACCCCGGGGCGATCGGCTACGTGTCCGAGGCGGCCGACGTGGCGGGCGTGAAGGTCGTGCCGATCCGCTGAGCGTCCGGGAACCCCTGGACGGCGCTCGCGGGCAGGCTCGCCCGCGGGCGCCGTCAGGACCCGGTGTACTCGACGACGAACAGCCCGCCGTTGATGTCGCTCACCACGATCAGGTTCGAGCCGGGGAAGATGTAGGCGCCCCACGCGCCGTTGAAGCCCGTGGAGGCGCCGGGGTAGGTGTCGTAGTAGCCCATGAGGCGCGGGCGCGTCGGGTCGCCGACGTCGAGCATGTGCACGCCTTCGGTGTAGTGCGAGACCACCATCCGGTCCCCGTCGATCATCACGTTGTGCGGGATCGTGCCGGGCGCCGCGATGTAGCTCGAGACCCGGGCCGGCGGGCTCGCGAGCAGGTCCCAGCCCTCGAGCGGCGAGCCCGCGCGCTCGTCGGTCGTGAACAGGTAGCGGCCGTCGCGCGTGAGCCAGGCGTTGTGGGTGAAGGTCCCGCCGGTGCTGAAGCGGGAGATCTCACGGATCGCGTCGGGCCGCGAGACGTCGAGCGTCGCCAGGAAGCCGTTGCGGATCGCCGCCGCGTACAGCCGGTTGCCGCGCGTGTAGCAGTCGTGGACGTAGAAGTCGCCGAAGCGGCCCACCTCGCGCGGGTTCGTCGGGTCGGCGAGGTCGAGCACGTGCATCCCGCTCTGGGTCCCGTTGGCGTAGAGCAGCCCGGCCTCGGCGTCGATCCACAGCGAGTGGGCCGACTGGAAGGTCTCGCTCCAGGTTCGCAGCTTCACCGGGCGATCCGGGTCGCGCAGGTCGACGATGTCGAGGCCGGTCTGGGCCTCGGTCGTCACGTAGGCGTACTCGCGGTAGGTCCGCACCTCGCGCCACGCGCTCGAGCCGCCCGCGATCGTGCCCGTGAGGCGGGGGCTCGCGGGGCTGGTCACGTCCACGACCGAGAGACCCACCGACGTCCCGACGAGCGCGAGCCGCCTGCCCCCTGGCGTGGTGTAGCCCCAGTTGCCCGAGCCGGCGCTCGCCCCGAGGGATGCGAGGTTGAGCTGCGAGCGCAGCACCATGTTGAGGCTCGCCTGTCCGGTGCTCGCGGCCGGAGCCGGGGTCGAGACGGGCGCCGCGGAGGGCGAGGTGGAGGAGCCGCCGCAGGACGGGGCCCACAGCGAGATCAGCAGCACGGCGAGGCGGGGGGGGCGGGGCATGGCTGGCGGCTATGTTAGACGGACATGCCAGGTCGAACTCCGGGCAAGCGGGCCGGCCGGAA
>CAZMRX010000243.1:5270-8041 GCA_964568755.1 uncultured Acidobacteriota bacterium
CAAGGGAAAGGTCAAGGGAACGGCCAGGGGGACCGGCCAAGGGAACGGCCAACGGATCGGCCAGGGAGTGCCGGATCTTCTCTGGCAGGGACTGGCGAAGATCCGGCACTAGAAAGTCCTCGCCATTCCCACGACCAGGCTCAGGCGGGGGGCGACCTGGGTTTCGTTGACGTAGCGGTAGACCGGGACCGGCAGGAAGAAGTAGAGCGACAACCGCGCGGGGAGGGTCGCCGAGATGCCGGGGATGGCGTAGACGATCGTGCCGCCGGTGGATGGGACGCCCTCGCCCCGGTAGTCGCTGCGGCCGCGGTGGGCCCACTTGAGCTGCAGCGAGGCGCGCAGCCGTGGCGCAACCGGGCGCGCGAGCGACAGGCTGGCGATCGCGTCGTCGCCGTAGCTGTAGGCGAGGTCGTTCGTGGTGTTGGCCTGGTAGGAGAGGGCGCCGGTCAGGTCGAGCCCGCCGTTCGAGAGGCGGCGCGAGCCCTGCGCGCTCAGCACGAGATCCCACGAGCCGCTGCCCGGCTGCAGCATCGGGTCGAGCACTCCGACGTCGAAGAGCGCCTCCGGGCTCACCAGCCGATACTCGCCCGTCGGCATCTCGACGCCCGCGCCCAGCACGAGGCTCAGCTCGGCCCCCGCGACGAGCGCGTGCCTCACTCCGACGAGCGTGTCGCCCAGCCCCCACGTCTCGTAGTTCTCGAGATAGGGCGGGTGGCCGACCTCGTAGGAGCGCTTGCTCGCCACGGGCGCCGAGGCGACGAGCGTCGTGCGTCCCGTGAGCCCGTAGCCGGCGTCCACCTGCAGGAAGCGGGAGGTCCCGCCCAGGTCCTGGTGGAAGCCGGGGCGCACGACGGCGTTCTCGAAGTCGACCTTGGGCCGCGTCACGCGCGTGGCGGTGTCCGAGCCGCTCATGAGCTGCGAGTCGTCGGTCGCCCGATACGAGAGGTCGAGGCGGAACGCCTTGCGGGGCAGCAGGCCGCCCGCGCTGCGGGTCACCAGCAGGCAGCTCGTCGAGTCGCAGGCGGAAGCGTCGCGGGCAAGCGAGCCTGCCAGCAGCAGCGCCATCACGAGCCGAAGGCAATCCCGGACCATCTCCCGCACATGGTGCCATGAAGGGGTCAGGTCTTGAATCTTGGCGTCGCTCGACTCGACGCGCCCGGGCGCGCCCCGCTAGACTGTGAGAATGAGCACGGCGACCGATCCTCTCCTGGACACGCTCGTCAGCGACTTCGGGGGCAACTACGTGTTCGCCCTCGACTTGCTGGAGATGTACCGCGAGGACCGCGCCAGCGTGGACCCGAGCTGGCGGAGCTACTTCGACAAGGCCACGGGCCGGCCGGCCGAGCCCGAGCGGTCCCCGGTCACCGTGATCGTGAGCGAGTCCGCGCCGCCCAGGCCGGAGCCGGCCACGACGCCGGGCGCCCCGCTGCACACGCTGGTGCGCCAGGAGACGCAGGCCCCGGCCCCGACCGAGCGCACGAAGGCGGTGGCGCTGCCGACGATCCTGCCGGGCGACATCCTGCAGCCGATCCGCGGCGGCGCCGTGCGCATCGTCGAGAACATGGAGGCGAGCCTGCAGATCCCGACGGCCACCTCCGTGCGCACGCTGCCGGTGCGGACGCTGGAGGAGAACCGCCGCCTGCTCAACAAGCACCGCGAGGGCGTGGGCCAGAGCAAGGTCAGCTTCACGCACGTGGTGGCGTGGGCGATCCTGCGCGCGCTCGACAGCTTCCCGCGCCTGAACGACGCCTACGCCGAGGTGGACGGCAAGCCGCACCGCATCCAGCGCGACGAGGTCAGGCTCGGGATCGCGGTCGACGTGCAGAAGAAGGACGGCTCGCGCACGCTGCTGGTGCCGAACATCAAGGGCGCCCAGAAGCTGGCGTTCGCCGAGTTCCTGGCGGCGTTCGACGAGCTGGTGGCGCGCTCGCGCAAGGGCGCGATCACGCCCGACGACTTCATGGGCACGACCGTCTCGCTCACGAACCCCGGCACCGTGGGCACCACGTCCTCGGCGCCGCGGCTGATGCCGGGCCAGGGCGTGATCGTCGCGACGGGCGCCCTCGACTACCCGGCCGAGTACAAGTCGATGGCGCCGCGCACGCTCGGGATGCTCGGGATCAGCAAGGTGATGACGGTGACGTCCACCTACGACCACCGCATCATCCAGGGGGCCGAGTCGGGGCTGTTCCTGTCGCGGATCGAAGAGCTGCTCAAGGGCGACGACGGCTTCTACGAGCGGATCTTCAGCGACCTCGGCATGCCGCACCGGCCGGTGCGCTGGGAGATGGACGCGAACCCGGGCCTGTTCGGCGCGCCGGGCGGCCGCGAGGAGGTCGAGAAGCAGACGAAGGTGCTGCAGCTGATCCACAACTACCGGGTGCGCGGGCACCTGGTGGCCGACCTCGATCCGCTCGACCGCCACCGGGCGCCGCACCGCGATCTCGACCCGGCCAGCTACGGCCTCACGCTGTGGGACCTGGACCGCGAGTTCATGACCGGCGGGCTCTCGGGCGAGGACCGCGCCAACCTGCGCGAGATCCTCGACATCCTGCGCGAGACCTACTGCGGCACGATCGGCGTCGAGTACATGTACATCGCCGACCCCGAGCGCAAGGAGTGGCTGCAGCACCGGATGGAGTCCGCCCGCAACTACCCAGCGCTCGACGCGGCGAGCAAGAAGCGGGTGCTCGAGAAGGTGATCGAGGCTGAGGCCTTCGAGCGCTTCCTGCACACCAAGTACGTCGGCCAGAAGCGCTTCTCGCTCGAGG
>CAZMRX010000244.1:0-1874 GCA_964568755.1 uncultured Acidobacteriota bacterium
CTAGCGCCGCCCGCAGCTCCCCGACGAGGCCGTTGAGGGTGGACTCCGAGACGACGGTCTTCGGCCAGACGCGGTCTCGGATCTGCTCCTTGGAGAGCGCCCGCGGCCGCTCCGTCACCAGCAGATCCAGGAAGTCGAACGCCTTCCGGCCGAGGGGCACGGGCTCGGCGCCGCGGCTCAGGAGCCGACGGTCACGGTCGAGCGAGAACTCGCCGAAGCGGACGGGCATTCAGGGAACCCTGGCGGGAAGGCGACCCCGGATCGCCGGATTCTCCGGCTCGCTCGACTCCCTGTAAAGGCCTCTGTGGCGCACCGATCGCCCAGGCTCCGGCCTCTTTCTGCCCTCCCAACGAAAAACCACGAACGACCCGGGGATTTCCGCACACCCTCGGCCGAGCTTGAAGCACAGACGCAAGCCGCACCGCCTGGCCAGGCGGCTCCCGACCCCGAAAGGAGCCGCCCGTGTTGCCTCAGCCCCTCCGCCGCCACCCCGCCTCGGTCGTCCTCCGCTTCGCCGCCGCGGCCGCAGGCATAGCACTCGTCCCCGCGACCGCCACGTCCCAGGCCCGAAGCGACGTCCTGCGCGTGGTGCACGAGAGAACGATCGAGCTCGCCCGCGAGGGTGCCGTCCGCAAGATCGAGCAGCCTGGATGCCAGCGCCTGCTCGCGGAGTACAAGGACAAGGACGGGCGATCGCTCGGCGAGAACCTCGCGACCTGGGGCCGCACTCCCGCGGACTACTTGCGGACGATGCCCTTCCGCGACGGGTCGTTCCACCCGGACTGCAAGAGTGGCAAGTCGGCCCTCGTGAGCGTCGTGGGCATGCGGCCGGTCTTCGTCTGTCCGAGCTTCCGCAAGGAAGCGGAGCGCGACCCGTGGGCGGCCGAGAACTGGATCCTCCACGAGATGCTGCACACGCTCGGGCTCGGCGAGAACCCGCCCTCGAGCCGCGAGATCACGCAGCGCGTGAGCGAGCGCTGCCAGTAGCGCCGGTCCGGCTCAGTTCAGCAGGCCGTCGATCGCGTCAACGACGAGCAGAGTCCCGACCGCGAGCTTGAGCAGGTCCCCGTCGAGCGTGACGTAGAGGTAGCCCTCGGGCGGCTGGCCGATCCGGACCGACAGCTCGGCCGGGATCGGCTTGTAGGTCACTCCCGGGCCGAGCGGCTGGCCGACCGCGTAGCGCTTCTTCGCCTGGCCGGGGGGCAGGCAGCCGTTGTTCTTCTTGGCGAGCCCCGGCGGGCAGTTGCCGCGCCCGTAGGTCTCGACGTACCAGCCCTGCGCGGCGCCACGCTGCTCGGTCGTGAACGTCACCGTGACCGAGGCGCCGCCCGAGTCCTTCTTGCCCTTCGGCTTCTTGTCTTTGCTGTCGGCCAGGGCTCCGGGCGCACTGGCCATCAGCAAGGCGAGCCCCAGCGCCATCCAGGCACGGACCAGCGTTTTCATTGCACCCTCCTCACTCGTGAGCCCGGGCTGCCAAGCCCCCCGCGATCGCCGGCACCAGCTTCACGCCGTCGCCGTCCTTCAGCGGCGTGTCGAGGCCCTGCAGGAAGCGGATGTCCTCGTCGTTCAGGAACACGTTGACGAAGCGGTTGAGCTGGCCCTGCTCGTCGAACAGGCGGCCGTGGAGCTTCTCGTGGCGTTGCGACAGCTCGCGCAGCACCTCGCCCACCGTGCCGCCCGCGAGCTCGACGCTCGACGCGCCGCCCACGTGACCGCGCAGCGGCGTCGGGATCCGTATGCTCACCTTGTCAGCCATACGCCGTTCCTCTTCGTTCCTCGTGTCACCCGAGCTAGCCCGGTCCAGCCGCCACGCCGGCCTTCGGCGGCCCCGCGATCGCCGCGAACGCGTCGAGCGTCGCTTCGATCACCGCCAC
>CAZMRX010000244.1:1974-7960 GCA_964568755.1 uncultured Acidobacteriota bacterium
TCGGCGGCCCCGCGATCGCCGCGAACGCGTCGAGCGTCGCTTCGATCACCGCCACCTCGGGCTGCCGGCCCTGCTGCGCCTCGATCGTCTTGAGCCCGTTGCCGGTGATGGAGACACAGATGGGCTCGTCGCGTGGAATGCGGCCGGACTCGATCAGCTGGATCGTGCAGGCGAGCGTCGTGCCCCCGGCCGGCTCCGTGAAGATCCCCTCCGTGCGGGCGAGCCGCTCGATCGCGTCCAGGATCTCGGCGTCCGTGGCCGACGCCGCGAAGCCCCCCGAGTCGCGCACGACGCGGATGGCGTAGGGGCCGTCCGCCGGATTGCCGATCGCGATGCTCTTGGCGATGGTGTTCGGCTTCTGCGGCTGGAACGTGTCGGCCCCGGACTCGATCGCCCGAGCGACGGGATTGCAGCCCGCGGCCTGCGCGGCGTGGATGCGCGGCCCGTCGTCCGACACCAGGCCGAGGTCGATCAGCTCGCGGTACGCCTTCCAGACCTTGGGCAGGATCGTCCCTCCGGCCACCGGCACCACGGTGTGCTTTGGCAGCCGCCAGCCGAGCTGCTCCGCGATCTCGAAGCCGTGGGTCTTGGCGCCCTCGGTGTAGTACGGGCGCAGGTTGACGTTGACGATCGCCCAGCCGTACTCGTCGGCGACCTCGGTGCACAACCGGTTGACGTCGTCGTAGTTGCCGCGGATCTTCACGAGCCGCGGCCCGAACACGAGCGTCGCCACGACCTTTCCCGCCTCCAGGTCGTGCGGGATGAAGATGACCGCGCTGAGACCTGCCGCGGCGGCGTGGGCGGCCACGGCGTGGGCGAGGTTGCCGGTCGAGGCGCAGCCCACCGTCGAGAAGCCGAACTCGATCGCGCGCGTCACGGCCACCGCCACCACGCGGTCCTTGTAGCTGAAAGTCGGGTAGTTGGCGCTGTCGTCCTTCAGGTACAGCTCGCGCACGCCCAGCTCGCGCCCGAGCCGCTCCGCGCGGACGAGCGGCGTGAAGCCCGAGCGCAGGCCGGCCCGCGGCTCGCCCTCGATCGGCAGCAGGTCGCGGTAGCGCCACAACGAGCGCGGCCCCGACTCGATCCGCGCGCGCGTCACGACCCCGCGCATCGCGGCGTAGTCGTAGCTCACCTCGACGGGGCCGAAGCACTCGTCGCAGATCATGCGCGCGGTGACGGGATAGGCCGTCCCGCATTCCTTGCAGGTCAGGCCACGCACGAAGCTCATCGCCAGCGGTTCTCTGGGGCCAGAGCCTAGTACGTCGGGACCGACGGGTCCACTTCGCGCGACCAGGCGAGGACCCCGCCCCGCAGGTTCAGCAGCCGCTTGAAGCCCGCTCGGCGGAGCTGCGCGATCGCCTTGGCCGAGCGGATGCCGGACTTGCAGTGCATCACGTACGTCTTCGAAGAGTCGAACTCGTGCAGGTGCTCACCCAGGGTCCCGAGCGGCAAGAGCCGCGTGCCGGGGATGCGGCAGATCTCCCACTCGTGGGGATCGCGCACGTCGATCACCTCGAGCGCCGCGCCCTCGTCCAGGCGTCGCTTCAGCTCGCCCGCCGAGATCTCCTCGACCGCCTCCGCGTCCTCGCCCCGGCCGATGCCGCAGAACGCCACGTAGTCCTGGAGCTCGCGGATCGTGGGGTTCTCGCCGCACAGCGGGCATTTCGGGTCGCGCCGCAGCTTCAGCTCCTCGAAGCTCATCGCGAGCGCGTCGTAGAGCAGCAGCCGCCCGACGAGCGGCTCGCCGATCCCGAGCAGGATCTTGAGCGCCTCGGTGGCCTGGATCCCGCCCACGACGCCCGGCAGGATCCCGAGAACGCCCCCCTCGGCGCAGCTCGGCACGAGGCCGGGCGGAGGCGGCTCCGGGTAGAGGCAGCGGTAGCACGGCCCCTTGTCGGGCCAGAAGACGCTCGCCTGCCCCTCGAAGCGGAAGATCGAGCCGTACACGTTCGGCTTCTTCAGCAGGTAGCAGGCGTCGTTCGTCAGGTAGCGCGTCTCGAAGTTGTCGGTGCCGTCCACGACGACGTCGTAGTCCGCCAGGATCCGGAGCGCGTTGCCGGAGTCGAGCGCTGTCGCGTGGGTCTCGATCGCGACGTGCGGGTTGAGCGCCGCGAGCCGCGAGCGCGCGCTCTCGAGCTTGGGCTTGCCGATCCAGGTCGTGTCGTGCATCACCTGCCGCTGCAGGTTGCTCTCGTCCACGACGTCGAAGTCCAGGATGCCGATGCGGCCGACGCCGGCGGCGGCCAGGTAGAGCGCGGCGGGCGAGCCGAGGCCGCCCGCCCCGACCAGCAGCACGCTGCCTTGCTTCAGGCGGCGCTGCCCGGCGATCGTGACCTCGGGCATGATCAGGTGGCGCGAGTAGCGGGCGATCTCCTCGCGCGACAGCTCGGCGGACATTCGAACCTCCTCGGGCCAGGGTCGAGTTCCAGCATAACCCGGCGCCGCGGGCGGGGCCGCGAGCGCGGGCAGACCCTCGCGGGCGCTACTGGAGCCGAGTATCGACGCTCATGCGACCGCCGGTCGCCTGCGCGAAGAAGCCCTCGAACGCGCGCCGGAACGTGTCGAGCTTCGAGACCTGTGCGGAGTCGGCGCTGCGGCCCGCGCTCGTCACGTAGATCCAGGCCTGGCGGTGCTCGCGCGGCCCGCTGCCGGCGGCGGGGCTGCGCGCGCCCATCTCGGCCACGACGTCGCCGATCGTCACGTCGCGCCGCGAGCCGGTCATGCTCACACCCGAGCGCGGCCCGCTCTCGCGGTCGAAGCCGCCGCTGGTGGGCTCGGTGATCACCGGGGACGACACGTAGAACGTCGCCGCGACCTCCGACTCGCGCAGCAGACCCATCGCGTACAGGTCGAACGGCGAGTAGCGCAGCGAGGGCGTCCCGGTCCGGAAGCTGCCCCCCGCATCCTGGATCTCGTTGCCCTCGAGCACCGAGGCGTCGGAGTCGGTGAAGAAGCTCCAGTGCGCGAGCTGGCGCCCGAGCCAGGCGTCGTTGCTGCCGCCGCCGTCGCGGAAGCGCAGCGTGGCGCCCCAGCGGTGCCCGGTCTCGTGCGCGACCAGCGACAGCGTGGTGTTCTCGCCGTTGACGCGCTGGTTGGGATCCGAAGGGTACTTGCTGAGCGTGTCCATCAGCACGACGCTCGCGAGGCGGCCGCCGCTGCCGTACTCCGCGGCCAGGTCCACGCTGCTCTGCCCGATGCCGCGGATCTGGTTCTTGACGGTGCTCTCGAAAGCGAAGGTGTCGCTGTCGGTGACGCGGGTGTCGGTCCAGAACACCAGCTGGTCGTAGTCGTCGCCGAACTCCGAGTAGAAGGCGCGCGCGGCGCCCGCCAGGTCGAACGAGCGCTCGCTGGCGAATCGCTCGCCCACGGCAGCGGCGCCCCCCGCGGCCAGTGTGCTGGCCGCGGACAGGTCGAGAGCCGCAAAGGCCGAGGTCTCCCCCGGCGAGAGCGCCACCACGGCGTCGCGCAGCGTCGTGCCGGTGTCGAAGCGCATCTCGACGCTGCCGCCCGGCAGCAGCGTCGCCTGCGCGGTGACGCGGCCTGTGTTGTCGAAATCGGGCACGTTGCACCAGGTCACCGTGAACGCGCTCGCGGCCGAGCTCACGAAGACGGCGCCGCCCCGGGTCGGGTCCAGGTCCTCGAAGAAGAGCGCCGCGCGCGGGGGGCCGCCGAGGACGCGGCCGAGCGAGCGGTCGACCGAGGCCGAGTCGCCGCGCGTGAAGCTCAGGTTGCCGTCGGAGTTGACGAACACGGAGCCGTGGGTGCCGCCGTAGAAGCGGAAGCCGAACCCGAGCGCCTCTTCGGCGCTGGCGTCGTCGCCGAGCGCGAGCCGCCGCCCGAGGTCGCCGCGGAAGGTGGAGGCGGTGCGCGTGACGTCGTAGCCGCCCTGGGCGTTCGGCTCGAAGCGCAGGCCGGCGCCGCCGAGGTCGAAGGTGTTGGTCCCCACCACCAGCGAGCCGTTGTCGGCCAGGATCGCGATGTCGCCGGACCGCGGCTGCGCCACGGCTCCGGACTCGGCGGCCGAGACTCCCCCGCCGGCCAGCTGGTGCAGCGCCAGGAACTCGCGCGGGTCGCGGTCGTCGTAGCCGAGCCCCCCGGCCTTCGACCCCGGAGCTCCGGAGGCGGCGGCCGCCGCCACCGCCGCCAGCGCCGCGAGCGCGGCCGTGCACGGGTTTCCGGCACTCGGGCTGGAGCCGGAGGGAGCCGCCGTCGGGTTGGGCGAGCCGCCCGAGGGCGACCCGGTGGATCCGCCACCCCCGCAGGACGGAAGCTGGGCGGAAAGCGAAAGCGCCAGCGCCAGGGACGTCGCGCGACGCGGGCTCATCTCAGCTCTCCCGCGCGGACGCCGGCTGCGCCGCGTAGGGATCGACCGGACGCGCGTAGAAGTAGCCCTGGCCCCACGGCACGCCCAGCTCGCGCAGCACCTCGACCTCCTCGCGCGCCTGGATGCCCTCGGCGATCACGGTCGCGCCGAGGCCCGCGCTCATGTCGAGGATCGCCTTCACCACTTGCTGGCTGACCTTCTTCTGGTGCACGTCCCGCACCAGCGCGATGTCGATCTTCAGGTAGGCCGGCTTGAGCGTCGCCACGGTCTCGAGCCCAGAATAGCCGGCGCCGACGTCGTCGATCGCAAAAGAGAAGCCGAGGTCGGTGAAAGAGTGCATCGCCTCCCGGTAGATGTTGAGGTTCTCGATCACCTGGCGCTCGGTGATCTCGAGCGTGACCGCGTTCGGCGCCAGGTCGGGCCCGAGGTACTCGAGGACTCCGCGGCCGAGGAAGCTGGTGTCGCGCACGGTGGCGGGCACGGTGTTGATGAACAGGCGCTCCTTGCGCGCGAGCGCGTGCCAGTCGACGAAGGCCTGGCGCCGGCAGGCCCGCTCGAGCTCCTCGGTGACGCCGTAGCGCGCCGCCTGGCCGAACAGCACCATCGGCAGCTCGACGTCCGAGCCGCGCGGGCCGCGCGAGAGGCCCTCCCATGCGACGACACCGCCGTCCTTGAGGTCCACGATCGGCTGGAACGCCGTCCAGATCTCGCGGTTCTGGATGATCTCGAGCAGCCGCTCGCGCTGGTCGCGCTCCCGGATGCGGCCGCGCATCACGGCGCAGGCCGCGGCGTCGTCCACCAGCCGCAGGATCTGGCGTTCCGGGCTCTCGAGCGGGCTCCACAGCACGACGCCGTAGCCGGCGACCAGCACCGGCCGCTCCCGCAGGTAAGGCAGCGTGAGGCGCCCGACGCGGGGGTTCAGGTACTCCTCGACGCGCGCCACCAGCTTGCGCAGCGTCTCCGAGCGGAACGGCGAGTCGCCGCGGCGCGGGCCCGAGAGGAACAACAGGAAGCGGTCGCCCTCGCGCTCGTCGCGCGTGACGAAGTCGTCCTGGCGGAAGCGCTCGCGCATCGACGACAGCAGCGGGTCGACCTGGTCGCGCAGGCTGCGGAAGGCGGCGCCGCCGAAGCTCTTCTCGATGTGCGCGAGCGGGGAGAGGTCGACCAGGATCGCCGCGAGGTAGCCCTGCTGGCGGAGCATGGCCGTGATGTCGTCCTGGACCTCGCGGAACGTCGGGATCAACACTCGACCATTGTGCGCCGGGGCGAGCGCCGGCGGCAACGTGGGTCCAGGGGCTTTGTCCCTGGCACGCTTTTCGGCTACTCCCCCGGCTCGCCCTCGCCGCGGCGGGCCCCGCGGCCGGGAGCCGGCTTCAGCCGGCCCTCGGCCCGGAGCGCCCGCCGCAGCAGGAACTCGATCTGCGCGTTGAGGCTGCGAAGGTCGTCACTGGCCCAGCGCTGGACCGCGTCCAGCACCTCGCGGTCCACCCGGAGCAGGAATGGCTTGCGCTCGGCCAAGTCTCAGGGCTTCCCAGGCTATTGGTAGAGCGTCCCGGTGTTCACGACGGGCTGCGCCTCGCGGTCGGCGCACAGCACCACCAGCAGGTTGCTGACCATCGCCGCCTTGCGCTCCTCGTCGAGCTTCACCTGGTTGCTCTTCTC
>CAZMRX010000245.1:0-1411 GCA_964568755.1 uncultured Acidobacteriota bacterium
GTGGTGATCGTCGAGATCGGCGGCACGGTCGGCGATATCGAGGGCCTGCCCTTCCTCGAGGCGGTGCGCCAGTTCCGCCAGGACGCGGGCCGCGAGAACGCCATCTTCGTCCACCTGGCGCTCGTGCCCTACATCGCGACCGCGCACGAGCTCAAGACCAAGCCGATGCAGCACAGCGTGCGCGAGCTGCGCGCGATCGGCATCTCGCCGAGCGTGCTGCTGTGCCGCACCGACCGCTATCTGTCCCAGGACCTGAAGGCGAAGCTCGCGCTCTTCTGCGACGTGCCGGAGGAGGCGGTGATCACCGCCAAGGACGTGGAGACGATCTACGAGGTGCCGCTCGTGCTCTCCTCCGAGGGGCTCGACGGCATCATCCTGAAGCAGCTCGGCCTCGCCAGCTCCGGCTGCGACATGGCGCCGTGGCAGGACCTGGTGCGCCGCATCAAGAACCCGAAGGGCGAGGTCACGATCGGCATCGTCGGCAAGTACGTGACGTTCGAGGACTCCTACAAGAGCCTGAACGAGGCGCTCTCGCACGGCGGCTTCGGCAACGACGTGAAGGTGGTGCGGCGCTGGATCGAGTCGGACGAGCTCGACTCCGCCAATGCGGCCGAGAAGCTGGGCGGTGTCGACGGGATCCTGGTGCCGGGCGGCTTCGGCAGCCGCGGCACGGGCGGGATGGTGGCGGCGGCGCAGTACGCGCGGCAGTCGGGGATCCCCTACTTCGGGATCTGCTACGGCTTCCAGTGGGCGGTGGTCGAGTTCGCCAGGAACGTGTGCGGCCTTCAGGGCGCCAACTCCACCGAGGTGGACCCGGACACGCCGCACCGCATCATCTACAAGCTGCAGGACCTGCTCGGCGTCGACGACATGGGCGGGACGATGCGGCTCGGCTCCTACGTCTGCAAGCTCAAGCCGGGCTCGCGTGCCGCGGCGATCTACGCCGCCTCCGAGGTGAGCGAGCGCCACCGCCACCGCTACGAGTTCAACCAGGCTTTCCTCGAGACGATCGAGCGCCACGGCATGGTGGTTTCGGGCCTCACGCCCGACGGCAAGTTCGTCGAGATCGCGGAGCTGCCCGACCACCCGTGGTTCGTCGCGGTGCAGTACCACCCCGAGTTCAAGTCGACGCCGCTCACGCCGCACCCGCTGTTCAAGGACTTCGTGCGCGCGAGCCTGGCGCGGCAGCGCGCGCGCAGCGCCAGTCCCGTCCGGGTGGAAGCCGCGGTCGAGCGCTCGTGAAGCCGAGCCCGCTGCTCGACACGGACGGGCTCTGGCGCGCGCTCACGCGCGAGGGCCCGCTGTTCCTGATCGCCGGCCCGTGCGTGATCGAGAGCCCCACCCATCCACACCGCGTGGCGGCCCGGCTCGCGGCCGTCACGCGCGAGCTCGGCATCGCCTGGATCTTCAA
>CAZMRX010000245.1:1421-7947 GCA_964568755.1 uncultured Acidobacteriota bacterium
GCCAACCGCTCGAGCCACGGCTCCTACCGCGGCCCGGGGATCGAGCGCGGCCTCGAGATCCTGGCCTCGGTGCGCGAGCGCCACGGCGTGCCGATCCTGACCGACGTCCACGAGGTCGCCCAGGTCGAGCAGGCGGCGTCCGTCGCCGACGTGTTGCAGATCCCCGCGTTCCTCTGCCGGCAGACCGACCTCGTGCGCGCGGCGGCGGCCACCGGCAAGATCGTCAACATCAAGAAGGGCCAGTTCATGTCTCCCTGGGACATGAAGTCCGTGCTCGAGAAGGCGGCTTCGACCGGCAACCGCCGGGTGATGGTGACGGAGCGCGGCTTCACCTTCGGCTACAACAACCTGGTCGTGGACATGCGCTCGTTTCCGGTGCTGCGCTCGTTCGGCTTCCCGGTGATCTTCGACGTCACTCACAGCGTGCAGCGGCCGGGGGGCCTCGGCGACCGCTCCGGCGGCGACGCCCACTTCATCGACACGCTCGGACCCGCGGGCGTCGCGGCGGGCGTCTCGGGCCTGTTCATGGAGGTCCACGAGAACCCGGCGCGCGCCCTCTCGGACGGCCCCAACGCCTACAAGCTGTCGCGCCTGCCCGCGCTGCTGAAGCGCTTGCTGCTGGTCCAGCGCGCCGCCCACCCGTCCAGCGCCCGACGCTGACCGCGGAGCCGATGGCCCACGGCCAGGCCACGGCCGAGCGCCACGGGTAGCGGGCGGAGACGACGCGCCTGAGTTCTGAGCAGTCGTGGCCTCTGGAGTACGATGAGGCCCATGTCGCGCGAGACGGCCAGGAAAGTGCTCGAGATCGAGGCCGAGGCGATCCGCGAGCTGATCCCACGGCTCGACGAGAGCTTCGACCGCGCGGTGGACGTGCTGTTCGCGTGCGGCGGCCGCGTCGTCGTCACCGGGATGGGCAAGAGCGGCATCATCGCGCAGAAGATCTCGGCGACGCTCGCCTCGATCGGGACGCCCTCGCTCTACCTGCACCCGGCCGACGCCATCCACGGCGACCTCGGCCGCATCGTCAAGGGCGACGCGCTCGTCGCCGTCTCGCACAGCGGAGACACCGAGGAGATCCTGGCGCTCGTGCCGTGGCTGAAGCGCCTCGGCGTGCAGCTGGTCGCCCTCACCGGCAACGCCCGCTCCCCGCTGGCGCAGGCCGCCGACGTGCACATCGACGTCGGCGTGCGCTCCGAGGCCTGTCCGCTCGGCCTCGCGCCCACCGCCTCGACCACGGCAGCGCTCGCCATGGGCGACGCGATCTGCATGACGCTGCTCGAGCGGCGCGGCTTCACCGTCGACGACTTCGCGGTGCTCCACCCCGGCGGGCGGCTCGGCAAGCAGCTGATGCGCGTCTCGGACCTGATGCACACGGGCGACGCGATTCCCCGCGTCGCTCCGGAGGCGCCGATGAAGGAGGTCCTGTTCGAGATGACCAGGAAGCGCCTCGGCCTGACCACGGTGGTCGAGGCCGACGGCACGCTCGTCGGGCTGATCTCGGACGGCGACCTGCGCCGGCAGATGGAGCGGCACGGCAACGCGCTGCTCGACCTCCCCGCCGCGCAGTGCATGACGCGCGCGCCGGTGCTGGTCGGGCGCCACGAGCTCGCCACGCGCGCGCTCGACCTGCTCGAGTCGCGGCGCATCACGGCGCTCCTGGTCACGGACGAGAAAGGCCGCATCGAAGGCGTGCTGCACCTGCACGACCTCTGGAAGACGGAGATGATTTGAGCGACACCGCCCTCGTGGCCGTGCTCGTGGGCACGGTCGCCGGGATGCTCGCCGGCCTGGCGTGGGCCGCGGCTCGGGGGCGGGGCGACGGGCGGCGCCTCGCGGGCTTCCGCTCGTCCCCACACTACAGCGAGGGCCTGCACGCGCTCGCGACCGGGCAGCTGGAGCTGGCGATCCACGAGCTCGAGAAGGTGCGGCGCGAGCACGCCGACTCGGTCGAGGTGCAGCAGGTGCTGAGCCACCTGTATCGCGAGGTGGGCAAGACCGAGCGCGCGATCGAGATCCACCGCGCGCTGATCGCGCGGCGCGACCTGACGCGCGCGGAGCGCGCCTACGCGCTCGCGAGCCTGGGGACCGACTACCGCAAGGCGGGCCTGCTCGACCGCGCCGCCGAGGCCTACGGCGAAGCGCTCGCGCTCGAGCCGAAGAACCTGCACGCGCTCACCGGACAGCAGAAGCTGCACGAGGACCAGCGCCAGTGGCGCGAGGCGTTCGAGGTGCAGACCCGGATCGCGCGCATGCGCAAGTCCGACGACGCGCTCGTGCTCGGGTTCCTGCAGGCCGAGATGGGCAAGGAGGCGCTCGCCGCGGGGCGCCGCGACGCGGCGGAGGCGGCGTTCCGCACCTCGCTCTCGCTCGACCGGCGCGTGTTCCCGGCGCACCTGGCCCTCGCGGACCTGTGGCTCCCGCGCGACCCGCGCCGGGCGGCGCAGGTGCTCGAGGACGCGATCGCGGCGGTGCCCGAGCGCGCCTACCTGGCGTTCTCCACGTTGCAGCGCGCCTACGCCGCGGCCGGCGAGCCCTCGCGCTTCGCGGCGCTGTGCGAGCGGCTGGTGGGCCAGGACCCGCGCGACTGGCGGGCCCGGCTCGGCCTCGCGCGCCACCTGCGCGCGGAGGACCGCCCGGGCGAGGCGCTGGGGCTCCTGCTGCGCGCGGTCGAGGCCAACCCGCACGTGCTGCTGGTGCACCTCGAGGTGTGGCGCACGCTGCGCGCGATGGGAGCACTCGGGCCCGAGGAGATGAAGTACGTCGCCACGGTCGAGGAGTCGGCGCTGTACGTGGACCCCCACATCTGCACCGTGTGCCGCTACCGCGCCGACGACATGCTGTGGCGCTGCCCGCACTGCCACGAGTGGAACACGCTCGTGGAGGAGCGGGTCGGCCCCGCGGCGGGAACGCGGTGACGCGCGCCGGCTCCGCGGCCTGGCTCCTCGCCTCGCTGCTCGGCGCGGCGCTCGTGGCGAGGCCGCTCGCTCATGGCGTGCCGCTCGCCGCGGTGCTCGTGTTCTGGGCGACGGTGCTCGGCCAGGTCGTGTTGCCCGGCGCCCTGCTGGCGCGCGGCGCGCGCCTCCGCGGATCGGAGGATGGCTGGCTCGTCTTCGGCCAGGGCGCCACGATCGGCCTCGCGCTGCAGGGGATCGCCTTCCTGGCGGGTCGTGCGCTAGGCGCGCCGTGGCTCACGACGCTGGTCGCTCTCGGGGCGGCGGGCGCCGGCTTGGCACTCGCGCGGCGCCGCGAGCGCAGCGTCGAGGCCGTCGCGGCGTCGCCCGCGGCGTGGCCTTCGGGCACGCTCGCCCTGGCTCTCACCGCGGTGCTGATCCAGCCCCTGGCCTCGGCGCAGCGGCTCGGCGAGCCCGTCCCGTTCGACCTGCTGTTCCACGCCGGCACCGCGGCCGAGCTGCGGCACCGCTGGCCGCTCCAGGATCCGCGCGTGGCGGGCGTGCCGCTCCACTACCACCTGCTGGCGTACGCGCTCCCGATCGAGGCTGCCGACCGGGCGCAGGCCCCGCTCGCCGACTCCCTGCTGGCGCTCGCCCCGCTGCTCTGGGTCGGCCTGCTGGCGCTGCAGATGGCGAACGCCGGCCGAGGTATGTTCGGCAGCGCTCGCGCCGGCGTCGCGGGCGGCGCCATCGCCCTCTTCCACGCCGACCCGGGCGGCGTGCTCGGCCTCGGTCAAGGTGCCTTCAACAGCCACTTCGCCACCGCGGTGTACGGCAGCCCGACGACCGCCTGCAGCCTGGTGCTTCTCGTCGGCATGACGCTCTCGATCGCGGGCTGGCTCGAGACGGGGCGCGCGCGCGAGCTCGCCGTGCTGGCGCTGCTGGCCGTAGCCGCGAGCGGCGCCAAGACCACGCTGCTCCCCGTGGTGCTCGGCGGCCTCGCGCTCGGCGCCGCCTGGGCGGCCGCGCGCCAGGCGGGCGGCGCGTGGCGGCGCTGGGTGGCGGCCGCCGTCGCCGTGGCCGCGGCCGGCGCGCCTCTCACGCTGTGGCAGTCGCTCGGCCCGTCGAGCTACTCCCGCATGGCCCAGCCGGGCGTGCTCACGGCGTTCACCACATCGCCCTTCGCAGCCGAGGCCGCGCGCCAGCTCGGCTTGGGCGGCCTCGCGGGCATGGACGCGTTGCACGCGCTGCCGCTCGTGCTCCTCTGGCTCTTGGGCTTCCTCGGTCTCGCGGGCGTCGGGGCCGCCTGCTGGCTCGCGACACGACGGGAGCGCCTGACCGCCGTCCAGGCCTGGGCCCTCTCGCTCGCCGCGGTGGCCGTGGTGGCGAGCCTGCTCGTCGACGCGCCCGGACTGTCGCAGCTGTTCCTGGCCTACAACGGCCAGCTGCTGCTGTGCCTGTTCGCGGGCGCGGGGCTCGTGGGCGCTATTCCCCCGCGGCGGCGCGCTGATTGGGCGTGCGCCGTGGCCCTGCTGCTCGCGGCGCTGCCGTCGGCTGCGATGGTCGCGCGCGCGCTGCCGGCGATGGCCGCCTCCGATCTCGCCGGCTCCGTTCGGCCCTCGCCCGTGACGGAAGAGTACGCGCGCGCACTCGCGTGGCTGCGCGCGAACGCCGCCCGCGACGCCGTGGTTTTCGCGGACAACCCCTCGCTCCTGCTCTCGGCCTTCGGCGAGGTGCGGCTCTACCACGAGACAGGCCTCTACACGGCGCGGGCGTGGGAGGTGGAAGCGGGGCGCGAGCCCTGGCCCGAGCGAGTGGCGCTACAGGAGCGCCTGCTGCGGCGTCCGGACGCGGGCGCGATCGCGGAGGCGCGGCGCGCGGTCGGCCCGCAGGGCCGCCTGCTGGTGGTCGCCGATGCCGTCCAGTCCCGGGTCGAGTCGGGCTTCGTGCTGGCCGAGCCGGGCCGCGTGCCCGGGCGGCTCCTGTTCCCCGCGGACCTCTTCGAGCTGCGCTTCGCGAACGCCGCGCTGCACGTCTACGAGGCGCGCCGCTAGCGGAGCGCCTCGAGCGCCGCGCGCCAGGCGGAGGCCTCGCCGCCCTTGTCCGCGAGCCCGATTCCCGCGAGCGCCGCGGCGGTCGGCCCGTCGCCGCCCAGCCCCGCCGCGTGGGCGCTCGCCTGCGCCGGCTCCCGGGGGAACCGCTCGAGCGCCGCCCACACGGCGTCGAGCCGCCCGCTCGGCGCGTCGCCTCCGAAGCGGGCGGCGAGCGGCCGGCTCGAGGCCACGAGCGCCCCGAATCCGGAAGCCTCGCCTGCCGTAGCCCGCTCGAGCGCCACCAGCGCCACGAGGCACGCGTCGGTGCGCGAGGCGCGGTCGGCGTGGGTGAGGCGGGCCACGGACGCCGCCGCGGCCGCGACGAACTCGGGATCCAGCCCCCTGCGGGACTCCCCCCAAGCGCCGAGCCCGACGCCGAGGCGGCACGCCGGGACGAGCGCGGCCGCCTCCTCGCCCGCGCCGTACCACGGTCCCCTGGCGGGCGGAACCAGCTGGCGCGCGAGCGCCTCCAGCTCGAGCCCGGAGCCGGAGGCCGCAGCCGACAGCAGGAGCGCGGGGGAAAGGCCCCGCGGACCGTCGCGTGGTCCGTGGACGAGGCCGCCCACGAAGCGCTCACGCGCAAGCCCGGGGGCCGGTCGCACCTCCCTCGCGAGCCCCACGAGCGTGGCCGCGAGCGCGTCGCTGGCGCGGTCCGTGTCCTCCGGGCGCCCCGAGCTGTCGATCTCGAAGTGCGCGAACTCGCGCTTCCGGCCGATGGCGAGCTGGGCGTCGATCCGGGCCCGCGCCGCGGCCTCGTCGAGGCCGTCCCGCTCTCGCAGCCGCTGCAGCTGCAGCTCAGGCGCGCAGTGCACGACCACCAGGCGGTCGAAGCGCAGGTGGACGCCGCTCTCCACGAGCAGCGCCCCGTCCGTGACCAGGACCGCGCCGGGCTCGCCCGCGAAGCCTCCCGCCCAGGCCGCTTCGGCCGCGCGCACGCGCGGGTGCACGATGCGGTTGAGACGCTGCCGGGCCGCGGCGTCCTTGAACACCACCGCCGCGAGCGCCGCCCGGTCGAGCGCGCCGCGCGCGTCCAGCACCCCCGCGCCGAAGTCCTCCGCGATGAGCGCGAGCGCCTCGCTGCCCGGCGCCGTGACCTCGCGCGCGACCGCATCCAGGTCCAGCGTGCGGCAGCCGACAGCTCCGAGCCGGCGCAGCACGTGCGACTTGCCGCAGGCGATGCCGCCGGTGAGGCCCACGCGCAGCACGGCCTCGCCTCAGCCCGACTCCGCGGCCGCCCGCACCGTGTTCGACATCAGCATCGCGATCGTCAGCGGCCCCACGCCCCCCGGCACGGGCGTCAGGGCGCCGGCCACCTCGGAAACCTGCGGCGCGTGCACGTCGCCGACGAGCGCGTAGCCGCGGCGCTCGAACTCGGGGAGCCGCTCGGCGGGCAGCAGCTCGCGCGCCAGCGCGGGGTCGCTGACGCGGTTGATCCCGACGTCGATCACGACGGCGCCCGGCTTGACGTGCTCGGCGCGCAGCATGCCCGGCCTGCCGATCGCGGCCACGAGCACGTCGGCCTCGCGCGTCACGGCGGGCAGG
>CAZMRX010000246.1:0-7934 GCA_964568755.1 uncultured Acidobacteriota bacterium
GCAGGCCCGCGCGCGCCTCGCCCCGCTGCAGGCGGCGCTGCCGCCGCGCACGGCGGCCGAGCGCGCGCGCCAGCTCCTCGAGCGCGGCGCGGCCCTCCTCGCGGCGGGTCGCACGACGGAGGCGCTCGAGTCGCTGCGCGCGGTGCCGATCGCGAGCCTCGGCGCCGACGAAGCGGACCTCGCGCGGGTGCGGCTGGGGCGCGCGCTCCTCACGCGCGGGCGCCGCACGGAGGGTCGCGCCCTGCTGCTCAAGATCGAAGCGGGATCGCCGCACGCGGCCGAGGCGGCGTACCGCCTGGCAGCCGACACGGCGCGGCGCGCCCGCAACGCCGCCGCCTACGTGCCGGTTGCCGACCGCTTCCCCGGGACGCCGTGGGGCGAGGAGGCGCTGCTCTCGCTCGCCAACTACTACCAGAAGGACGCGCTCGACGACGCGGCGGCGCCCTGGTGGCGCCGGCTGCTGGCGGAGTACCCGGACGGGCGCTACGCGGAGCGCGCGGCCTGGCGCTCCGGCTGGACCGACTACCGCGCCGGGCGCTTCCGGGACGCGGCCCAGACCTTCGAGACCACGGCGCGGCGCCGCAGCTCCGGAACCGCCACGGCCGGCCTGCTCTACTGGGCCGGCCGCTCGCAGCTCGCCCTCGGCGAGAACGACCGCGCGCGCGAGCTCTTCAGGGAGACGATCGAGCGGTACAAGAACGCGTATCACGGCGTGCGCGCGCAGGACGCGCTCGCGCGCTTGGGCGGTCTCGCCCCGGCCCCGCCCCCCGCGCTCGTGGCCGAGCCGCCCGCACTCGAGCTTCAGCTGCCCGAGCCGCGCGCCAGCCGCGCCCGTCACCTGCTGCTGATCGACCGCCTGGACGAGGCGGCGAGCGAGCTGCGGCTGCTGCCCGAGACGCCGCGGGTGACGGCGACGGTCGCGTGGGTCGACTGGCAGCGCGGGCGCCTGCGCCCGGCGATCACCGCGATGAAGCGCGCCTACCCCGAGTGGGTGGGCGAGGCGGGCGACCGCCTGCCGCGGGAAGTCTGGCAGGTGATGTTCCCGATCCGCTTCGACCAGGAGCTGCTGGCGGCGGCCCGCGAGGACGGGCTCGACCCGGCCCTGGTCGCGGCGCTGATCCTGCAGGAGTCCAGCTACGACCCGGGCGCGCTCAGCCGCGCGGGGGCGCGCGGCCTGATGCAGGTGATGCCCGCGACCGGCCGCACCATCGCGCGCGCCAAGGGCGTTCGCTTCAAGCGCGCGGCGCTGCACGACCCCGCCACCAGCCTCGACTTCGGGACGCACTACCTGCGCCAGATGAGCGAGCGCTACGCGGGCGCCGTCGAGAAGGTGCTGGCGGCCTACAACGCGGGCCCCCACCGCGTGGACGCGTGGACGCTCGCCCGCGGCGAGCAGCCGGCCGAGGACTTCATCGAGTCGATCCCGTTCACGGAGACCCGCAACTACGTGATGATCGTGCTCGCGAACCGCGAGCAGTACCGGCGCATCTACGGCCTCGCCCGCACGGCGCCGTCGCCCGTGGTGGAAGGCCCGAAGCCGTGAGCTTCCGCCTCGGCGACTTCCGTCCGCAGATCGACCCCAAGGTGCTCGACCGCGCGCCGGGCACGCGCTCGGACGGCCGCGGGGCGGCCGAGCTGCGCCCCGTCCGCCTCACCACCGGCTTCCTGAAGCACGCCGAGGGCTCGTGCCTGGTCGAGGTCGGCGACACGCGCGTCGTGTGCGCGGTGAGCTTCGAGGACAAGGTGCCGCCGTTCCTCAAGGGCAAGGGCGAGGGCTGGGTCACCGCCGAGTACGGCATGCTGCCGCGCGCCACGACCACGCGCTCGCCGCGCGAGGTCGCGAAGGGCGCGCCGTCGGGACGCACCCACGAGATCCAGCGCCTGATCGGGCGCTCGCTGCGCGCGGTGGTCGACATGAAGGCGCTCGGCGAGCGCACGGTGTGGGTCGACTGCGACGTGCTGCAGGCCGACGGCGGCACGCGCTGCGCGTCGATCACGGGAGCGTTCGTCGCGCTCGTCGAGGGGCTGCGGCTGAAGCGCCGCGCGGGCGGGACTGGCGAGATCCCGGTCACCGACTACGTGGCGGCCGTGTCCGTGGGCAAGGTCGGCGACGCGATCCTGCTCGACCTCAACTACGAGGAAGACTCGAGCGCCCACGTCGACATGAACATCGTCAAGACGGGCCGCGGGCGCTTCGTCGAGGTCCAGGGCACCGCCGAGGGCCGGCCTTTCAGCGAGGAGGAGCTCGCCGCGCTGATGGCCTCCGCCGACAAGGGCATCCGCGAGCTCGTGCAGCTGCAGAAGAAGGCCCTCGGCGACTTCGAGCCCAGGGCCGTCTAGCTCTCAGCCGGCGTCGCGATCCCGGCGAGAAACGCCCGCAGGCGGGCGAAGGCCTTGCCGCGGTGGCTGACGCGGTCCTTCTCGGCCCGCTCCACCTCGCCGAAGGTCCTGCCGAACGGCGGGTAGAAGAAGAGCGGGTCGTAGCCGAAGCCCGAGCCTCCGCGCATCGCCTCCGCGATGAAGCCGCTCACGTGCTCCTCCACCTCGAACAGCACGTCGCCCCCGCGCGCCACGGCCACGGCGCTCGTGAAGCGCGCGCCGCGCCGCTCGGGCGGCACGCCGCGCAGCTTGGAGAGCAGCAGCTGGTTGCGCTCGAGATCGCTCGCCCCCTCGCCCCCGAAGCGGCTCGAGAACAGGCCCGGGGCGCCGCCCAGGGCGTCGACCGAGAGGCCCGAGTCGTCGGCCACCGTCAGCCGGCCCGAGCGACCCGCGTACGCGAGCGCCTTGATGCGCGCGTTCTCGAGGAACGTCGCTCCCGTCTCCTCCGGCGCCTCGACGAGGCCGATCTCGCGCGGACCGAGCACCCGGAACGGCAGTCCCGCGGCGAGCACGCGCATCTCCTCGAGCTTGCCGGGGTTCTGGCTCGCCAGCAGCAGTTCCGCCATGGGGCGGCATGATACCGCCCTGGGGCTGGTATGATTCCGGGGCGGACGGACGTTTCGAAGGACGCATCTCGTGGACGCCGTTTCGGGGAGTAGCTCAGCCTGGTAGAGCACGAGCCTTGGGCGCTCGCGGTCGCAGGTTCGAATCCTGTCTCCCCGACCAGGGGCGGCACTCGTGCTACACTTCGACGTTTGGCGCCTGCGCCTGTAGCTCAGTTGGATAGAGCAGCAGCCTTCTAAGCTGCGGGTCAGGGGTTCGAATCCCTTCAGGCGCGCCATTCGAACGGTGGTGGCTGTAGCTCAGCTTGGTTAGAGCGCTTGGCTGTGGCCCATGAGGTCGCGGGTTCGAATCCCGTCAGCCACCCCACACATCCCTTGAGCGAGCGAGATCAAACCCGGCCGATCCAGTGCACCGCCTGCGGGCGGTCGTTCGCCTCGCCGCGCTGGTTCGGGCTCCAGGGCCCGCTGTGCGCGGCCTGCTTCGACCGCCTGCAGCGCGAAGAGCAGGTGCGCACGCACCACACCGCGCAGCCGGGCGGCCTGAGCGGCTGGCTGCGCGGCCTGCTCGGCCGCTGAATCACTTCCCGCGCGCGATCGACCGGTAGCCCTGGCGGGCGCGCACCACGAGGTCCCGCGGGCGGCCGGCGACCTCCACCCGGATCGCGCGCCAGCTCCCGTCGGCGGCGGCCTCGCCCGGCGCGTAGGCCAGCAGGTACTGGCTCGCGATGTCCTCGCCGATCTCGGCGAAGACGCCCTCGAGCTGCTCGATCCGGTCGGTGTAGAAGGCGCGTCCCCCGCTGACCGCGGCGATGCGGTCGAGCACCTGCTTCAGGCGCTGCTCGCGCATGCCGTTGCCCTGCGCGATCACGTACACCGGGGTCGCGCTCACCTCGACCCGCGCCTGCACGTCGTGCGCGGTGGCGTGGCTCACCATGTCCTCGCCGTCGGTGAAGAGCACCAGCGCGCGCCGGCCGCGGTGCGCCTCCAGCAGCTCGAGGCCCTGCAGCAGCGCATCGTGAAACGCCGTGCTGCCCCAGGCGCGCAGGCGATCCACCGCGCGCAGCCGGGCCTCGGGCGTCGCCTCGCGGCGCGCGACCGTGAAGACCGAGTCGTTGAAGGCCAGCAGCGTCGCGCGGTCCACCGGGCGCAGCGTGCCGAGGAAGCGCCTCACGGCCTCGCGGCAGGTCGGCATGGCGGCCCTCATGCTGCCGCTCATGTCCACGGCGACGACCAGCTCACGCTCCGCCTCGGCGCCGATGAAGTGCGTGACCTCCTGCGGCCGCTCGTCCTCCAGGACCCGGAAGTCCGCGCGAGCGAGGCCCTTCACGAGCCGCCCGTCGCGGTCCGTCACGGTGGCAGCGACCTGCACCACGTCGACCTTGACCGCCGGCGCGAAGGCGGCGGCCTCGGTGCGCACGCTGTCCACGAGGCGCGATCCGTCGGCGAGCACGGCGATCGCGCGAATGCTGTGCGACACGACGTCGTCGCCGGCGTCCCACTCGCACTCCCAGGGAGGCGCTTGCCGCGCGCACACCGGATGGCCGTCGGCGGTGAACGTGACACGAACCACCGCGAGCCCCTCCGGGGCGATCCTGGCGCGGAGCACCTGCTTCCCGCTCAGGTAGCTTCCGGGCGCGGGCTCGACGATCGCGAGGCGCGCCGCCTGGCCGACCGCGGCCTCCGGCGCGGCAGCGATCAGCGCCGCGAGCGCGGCGAGGCTGGTCTTCACCGCGTGCGCCCGGGCGCCTCGGCCGGCTGCAGCGGCCCCCGGCCCACGAGCGAGGCCACGGCGTCGTCGAGCCGCTCGGCGGGCTGGTCGCGCGTCCAGGCATCGAGCGCGAGCCGGTCGTCGGGCGCCACCGGCCGCGCTTCGAGGAACAGGTCCGGAAGCAGCGTCGCGAGGAGCGCCGGCGCCAGGCTCGCCGGCAACCCGCGCTCGGAAAGATGGACTGCGATCCGGACCCCGAGGTCGACGAAGCTCTCGGCGAGCGCGGGCTCCGGCCGGCGTCCCGAGCTGTCGTCCAGGGGACGCGGCCCTGGCTGGCGCAGGCGAAGACCGGCCAGCGTGGGATCGGGCGCGCCCCACGCGTCCCAGCGGCCGCCGGCGGGCTCGCCCAGGTAGGCGAGCTCGCCCAGCGAGAAGAAGGCCGCGAGCGGCTCGCGGTCGTGGACCAGCAGCCACTCCAGCGCTCGCGCCCGCCACGGGTCGAGGCCGGCATCGCGCGCCACCGCCTGCCGCTCGGGGCTCTCCGGGGTCAGGGCCTGAACGCGTCGCCGCCCCGCCGCGACGGCTGCGGCGAGAGTGCGCTGGTCCGCATCCTGCGCCTCGAACGGGCTGACGAGCCCCGCGGTCACGGCCAGCCGGCGCCGCTGCACCGCGTCGATCAGCGGCGCGTGCTCGGGGATCTTGTCGGGCTCCAGGCGATGGAAGGACAGGCGCGCGAGCGCGGTCTCGAGACCGAGCACCGACCCTTGCACGTGCCACGCCACGCCCGGCCCCGACACCTCGCTCGGAAGGGCCCACGGGTCGGGCAGGAAGGCATGGCGCCGCGACGGGCCCTCTCCCCGCAGGGCGGGCCCGTCCGGCTCGCCGAGGTGTGCGGCGTACGCCAGCGAGACGAGCGCTTCGCCGATGGCGCCTGCGCACCCGTGACGCTCGCCCTGCGCGGGCTCGCGGCACTCCCGCAGCGCGTCGGCGAGTCGCCTCTCGCCCTGGCGGCGACGGACCGCCTCGAGCCGCCGCAGCTCGGCACGCTCCGGCTGGGCCCGGTACCGGAGGCCTTCCCAGTCGAACGCCGAGCCCGGCACGCGGCTTCGCGTCACGCCGGCCATCGCCCGCAGCACGACGTCGTCGGGAGCGGCCGCGTCGCCCCCGACCGCGGCGCCGAGCGCCGGCACCAGCGTGTGCTGCACCCAGCCGCCGAGCCCCCGCTCCCACGGGACCGCACCGGGCAGGGGCACCTGCAGCAGGGACTGCACCAGGCCTTCGGCCGCCTCCAGGTCCAGCGTTCCCGAGATACGGGCGCGCTCGACGACGGCCAGCGCCCCCTGAAACCCCGCGTGCGCTCGTGCCAGGTCGTCGGGCACCTGGAACGTCAGGCTGCGGCGTGCCCCCGTCACCGCGGCAGAGTAGAAGGCCGGGTCGCGCGACCCCATCCGCTCGAGCGCCAGCAGCAGGGCTCGCGTGTCGAGCAGGCCGGCGAGCGCCAGAGCCGCGTCGTCCGGCGCCGCCTCCGCTGCGGCGCCGAAGACACGCTGCGCGAACGAGAGCTGCTCGAGCCGCAGCCGCCGCAAGCGCGGGTCCCCGCTGCCGATCCTGGCCGCGAGCCAGGCGACGTCGACTCGCGGCGACACCCGGATCGCCTCGGCGCTCGCGTGCTGTCCCTCGAATGCCGCGAGCCAGAACGCGCGCGAGGCGGGCGGCGCGACCGTGCCGTCCTCGGCGAGTCGCACATCGCGCAGCAGGCGCGCGGCATCGGCGTCCGGGCGGGCGAAGGCTCCGCGCCCGGGGCGCCACCAGGCGTTCTCGGACTCGAACACGGCCAGGAGCGCACGCAGCGGCCCGGCCGGGTCGGTGCCTTTGGCGAACGGCAGCCCGAGCGCGAGGCGCCGACGGGCCTCGGGGAGTCGCGCGAGCGAGTCGTAGAGGAATGCGAGCCGGCCCTCGTTGCGCTCGACGAGCTTCAGCAGGAAACGGCCCGGGGCGCCGGGGCTTTCGCCCACGACCGACTGCCAGATGCCGCGCGCCTCGTCGCCTCCCGGCACCGCCACGCTCCCGCCCCGCACGGCAAAGCGCGAGCCGAACACGGCGAACACGTCGGCGTGGCGTCGCTGGATGCGGCGCAGGACGTCCGGCTCCACCGCGAGCGCCGCGAGGGTCTCCTCGTCGAGCCCCGCCAGGCCGCGGTAGAGCAGCGCCGAACGCCGGTCCGCGAGGATGGCGAGCGCCAGCCGGCTCTCCGGAACGCTCCGGCCTTCTCGAAGCAGTCCTTGCCAGAACGCGGGGGCGAGCGGCAGGGGCACGGGCTTCTCGCGGGGCGGCGCCTCGACCGCCTCCGTGGCGCTGCCGGCGTCCTCGCCCCACAGCCCGTGGCGGCGGCGGCACGCCTCGTAGAGCACGCGCCAGGCGGGCAGCCCCGGCTCGAGTCCCGCGGCCTTCGCAATCGCGTCGACGCCTCCCTCGACCGGCAGCGCATGCCACTGCCTCTCGGCGCCGGCCTCGGCCCAAGCCGCGCCGAACAGGGCGAGACCCGCGCATACAGACGCTTGGACCGGCCCGGAGGACATGGCCGGCATTTTACGGCCAGCCGTCGTCGCGAGCCGCGCCGGCCGCGAGCATCACGCCCCGCCGCGCGGTGGTAGGATCGCTCTCCGCCAGGAGGCGATGAAGCGATGCCGCAGCGTCCGCCCGACGTGGTGCCGCAGATCGTGAGCGGGGACCTGACCGAGGACCTGCTCGAGGCGTACCTGCAGAGCCCGGACCTCGCCGTCGACACGGAGACGATGGGGCTCGAGACGCGGCGCGACCGCCTGTGCCTGGTGCAGCTGTGCAACCGCGCGATGCGCTCGGCGATCGTCCAGATCCCGCGCGCGAGCCTCGACCCCGCGCGCCCCCCCGCGACTCGCGCGCCGCGCCTGAAGCGGCTCATGGAAGACACGCGCGTGCTCAAGGTGTTCCACTTCGCCCGCTTCGACGTGGCCGCGCTCGCCCACTGGCTCGGCATCGACACGGCGCCGATCTACTGCACGCGCACCGCGAGCAAGCTCGCGCGCACCTACACCGACCGCCACGGGCTCAAGGAGAACCTGCTCGAATTCCTGGACGTCGAGCTCGACAAGATGGCGCGGCACTCCGACTGGTCGAGCCCGGAGCTGAGCGACGAGCAGGTGCGCTACGCGATCTCGGACGTGACGCTGCTGCTGCCGCTGATGGACCGGCTCGAGGAGACGCTGAAGCGCGAGAGCCGCGCCGAGCTGGCACGCGAGTGCTTC
>CAZMRX010000247.1:0-7853 GCA_964568755.1 uncultured Acidobacteriota bacterium
CATCGTCCACCGCGACCTGAAACCCGCCAACGTGAAGCTCACACCCGACGGCAAGGTCAAGGTGCTCGACTTCGGCCTCGCCAAGGCCTGGGCCGGCGAGGCATCCGGTGTCGGCTCAGCGCCGTCGGCGTTGTCCCAGTCCCCCACGCTCGCCAACACGGGCACGGTTGCGGGGGTGATCCTCGGCACGGCCGCTTACATGTCGCCCGAGCAGGCCCGTCGACAAACGCGCGGACGTGTGGTCGTTCGGCGTGCTGCTGTGGGAGATGCTGACCGGCCGTTCGCTCTTCGCCGGCGACACCGTGACCGACGTGATCGCCGCGGTCGTGACGAAGGAGCCCGATCTCGATGCCCTCCCGCCCGCGACACCGCGCGCGGTGCGGCGCCTGCTGAGCCGCTGCCTGCGCAAGGACCCGCGCACGCGGCTGCCCGACATCGGCGCGGCGCGGATCGAGATCCAGGACGTTCGCGCGGGCTCGGCCGAGGAGCCGGGCGCGACCGCGGCCGGCAGCGACGCGACGGCCGCTGCCGAGATCCAGCGCCTCGCGCGCCAGCGCTGGGCCTGGGCTGCCGCGTTCCTGCTGGCCGCCGGCCTTGCGGGGTACCTGGCCGCCGGCCGCTTCACGGAGACCCCCGAGATCCGCCCGGCAGCACATTTCGTGATCGAGCCGCCGGAGGGTCGGAGATTCATTCCCTGGGGAGCGCCCGCCGTGTCCCGCGACGGCCGGCAGGTCGCCTTCGCCACGGCCGGGGCGGAAGCCAGCATGCCGGGGACGCTCTGGACCCGTCCTCTAGAGTCCGTGGTGAGCCGTGAGCTCCCTGGGACCGAGGGGGCGATGCTCCCCTTCTGGTCTCCGGACAGCCGCTCGCTCGCCTTCTTCACGGGGAACGAGCTGCGCAGGATCAGCCTCGACAGCGGTGCCGTCCAGAAGATCTGCGGGCTCCCGGCAGGGTTCACGGCGGGCGGCGACTGGGCCGACGACGGCACGATCCTGTTCTCGGCCGGGGGCATGAACGCGCGGCTTTACACGGTGTCCGCGAGCGGAGGCGAGGCCAAGCCCCTCACGGCGCTCGACGAGTCGGGGGGCGAAATCGCTCACTGGTGGCCGAGGCTGCTGCCCGATGGGCGGCACTTTCTCTTCCAGGTGAGGGCCAAGGAGCCAGAGCGACAGGGCCTGTACGTCGCTTCCCTCGACGAGCCCCACGCGAGACGCCGGCTCCTGCCCACGCTGACGCGCGCGGACTACCAGGCGGGGCAGCTCCTCTTCGTCCGCGACGGGACTCTGCTCGCCCAGCCTTTCGACGCGACGCGCGGGAGTCCGACGGGCGAGCCGTCGGCGGTCGCCTCTTTCGTGGCGGCGTGGCAGGAAGTCCCGGACTGGGGGTGGTTCTCGGCCCAGGGCGGCGGCCTCCTGGCCTTCGCGGAGGGCGTGAGCCGCGACTCCGAGCTGGTGTGGTTCGATCGCAAGGGGTCGAGGCTGGGGGTCGTCGGAAACCCGGCAAGTCACATCGCACTCGCCCTGTCGCCGGACGAGAAGCAGGTCGCGGTGCAGGCGATCGCCCCCGGTGACGAGCGGGCGGACATCTGGACGATCGACCTCGCGCGAGGCGTCGGCACGCGCCAGACGTCAGACGACGCGAGCGAGGGCAGTCCCACCTGGTCGGCCGACGGGCGCGAGATCTTCTTCGCGTCGAACCGGGAACGGCCGACCCGCGTTTACCGCAAGACTCTCCAGGGCAACGAGCCCGAGACGCCGTTCGGGAAGACCACGGAAGACATGTGGCCGGAGTGCGTTTCTTCGGACGGCAAGGAGTTGCTCTACCACGCCCAGGGCAAGAGCAGTCACGCCATCGGTGCCTTGAGCCTGACAGGAGACAAGGACCCCGAGCCTATGCTCGAGAAGCCCTACGGCCTGGATGAACCGCAGCTGTCTCCGGACGGGCGCTGGCTGGCCTACGGCGCCGAGGAGGGAGGGCGTTGGTGGGAGGTCTACATCGAGCCCTACCGGCGCCCGGGGGAGCGCGTGCGCGTCTCGCCGGACGGGGGCGGACAGCCGAAGTGGCGCGGAGACGGCAAGGAGCTTTTCTACGTCACCCGCGGCGGTGTTCTGATGGCGGTCGAGCTCCGAGCCTCGTCCGACCGACTCGAGGTGGGCTTTCCCGTCCGGCTCTTCGGGGGCGTGCAGGGAAGCGGGACGCTCGACACGTACGCCGTGACCCGGGACGGGCAGCGCTTCCTCGCCATCGTGCCCCTCGGGAGCGACGCGCGAGGGAAGATCCACGTCGTGACGAACTGGACGTCCCTGCTCGAGAAGAAGTGAGCTCGAAGCGTGGCGAGAGCGGTCAGCGGAGTTTATCGTAAAATGTGATAGTCTCTCCGCGTGCTGCTCTCCTACCTGGTGACGAGCCGGGCCCGCCGCGAGCTGCTCAGGCTGCTGTGGCGAGCCGGAGCCGAGGGCAGCGTCAGCGCGCTCGCCCGCCGTGCCGGCGTCAGCTTCGCGGCGGCGCACCGGGAGCTTTCGGCCATGCGGGCCGCCGGTCTCGCGCGGACCAGGCGGGAGGGAGTCGCCCTCGTCTACGCGGCGAACCCCGGCAGTCCGCAGGCCGCGCGGCTCCGCGAGCTCGTGATGGAGGACGACGCAGCCCCACTCCCCTCCGCACGCGACAGCGAGAAGGTCCGCACCTGGCTTTCCGCAGCCGGCGCGCCGCTCCTCGTTTCGCGGCCCGCGACGGGCCCGATGCCCGCTCTCGAGCAGGTCGTCGCGGAGGCCCTGGCCCTGTCACACGGGGACGCCGCGGTCGCTCGCGTCCTGCCGCTCGTCCTCTGGCGGCACAGGGACGGTCTGGATCACGAGGAGCTCGCCCGACAGGCGTCGCTCCGGAACGAGGGCCAGGCCCTCGGCTTCTTCCTCGAGCTGACGGGCAGCCTCGGAGGCGACCCTCGACTGAAGGCCCGCGCGCGACCGCTGCGAGACCGCCGGCGGACGCGGGCCCGCCCGTTCTTCACGCCTGCGCCTGGGCGCAGGGAGCTCGCCCTCGCACAGGCGCGCACCCCGGCGCTCGCACGGCGCTGGGGCTACCTGATGAACATGAGCCTCGAGAGCTTCGCTTCGACGTTCGAAAAGCACCGGGACGCGGCGTGAGGGCCTACACCCCGGCCGAGCTGCGCCGCTTCCTCACGGCCGTGGACCGTGCTCTCGAGCGTCCCGCAGAGGTCGTCATCATCGGCGGAGCCGCAGCGGCGATCGCGTACGGCGTCACGAGCGGGACGCGGGACATCGACACCTGGACTCGGGTGCGCACCGAGCTGGCCGCGGCCGCGGACCGCGCCCGCGAGGCGACGGGGCTCGCGATTCCGCTCGCCCAGAGCAGCGTCGCCGACGCTCCGCACGACTTCGAGTCGCGGCTGGAGCGCATCCTCTCCCGCCTGAAGCGCTTGAAGGCGAGCGTCCCCGAGCGGCACGATCTCGTCCTGATGAAGCTGCTCCGCTGCGACGACCACGACCTCCAGGCGATCGCGGAGGTGCACCGCCGCTCGCCGCTCGATCCGTCGCTGCTCGTGACCCGCTACCAGCAGGAGATGGATTCGGCGATCATCGACCCTCGTCGGCTGCGAGCGCAGTTCCTGGTCGCGATCGAGCGCCTGTTCCCGGACCAGGTGGACGCGGTGGCGCGACAGCTTAAGGCGCAGGGTCGACGGGGGTGAGATGCCAGAGCTGATCGGCCAGACGCTGTCGCAGCATCGGATCGGCGGGGGCGTGGGGCGCTGATGAGGATCGAGCCCGCGTCCTCCGTCCGGGGGACTTTCACGCTTCCCGGCGACAAGTCGATCTCGCACCGCGCCGCGCTCATTGGCGCGATGGCCACGGGGCAGACCCGCGTCCGCAACTTCGGCAGCGCGGCCGACTGCGCCTCGACGCTCGCGTGCCTGCGCGGGCTGGGCGTCGCGATCCGGCAGGACGGCGAGGAGCTGGTGATCGAGGGCGGGCTCGACGCGTGGCGCGCGCCGAGCGAGGTGCTCGACGCCGGCAACTCGGGCTCGACGATCCGGATGCTGGCCGGGGCGCTCGCCGGCCGGCGTTTCACCACCACCGTCACGGGCGACGCCTCGCTGCAGCGGCGGCCGCTCGAGCGCGTGGCGGCGCCGCTCCGCGCCATGGGCGCGAGCGTCGAGACGACCGGCGGAAGCGCGCCCATCACGATCACGGGCGGCCCGCTGCGCGGCTTCGCGCACGACCTGCCCGTTGCCAGCGCCCAGGTGAAGACCGCGATCCTGCTGGCGGGCCTGCAGGCGGAAGGCCGTACCACGGTTCGTGAGCCGATGCCGAGCCGCGACCACACGGAGCGGATGCTGAAAGCCTTCGGCGTGACGGTCGAGCGCGACGGCCTCTCGGCGAGCGTCACCGGCGGCACGCCGCTGCGCGGCACGACCGTCCGCGTCCCCGGCGACGCGTCGAGCGCGGCGTTCCTGGTGGTAGCGGCGCTCGTGCGCCCCGACTCCGAGATCCGCCTCGAGGGCGTGCTGCTCTCGCCCACCCGCAGCGCCTTCATCGACGTGCTGAAGCAGATGGGCGGCCGCGTGGAGACCGAGCTCGTCGAGACCGACCCGGAGCCGGTCGGCTCGATCGTGGCGTCGTCCTCGGCTCTCCGCGGGGTGCGCGTCGATCCCGCGCTCGTCCCCTCGCTGATCGACGAGGTGCCGGCGCTCGCGGTGGCCGGCGCTTTCGCCAGCGGCGAGCTCGAGATCACGGGCGCCTCCGAGCTGCGGTTCAAGGAGAGCGACCGGATCGCGGCGCTCGCGAGCGGGCTGCAGGCGCTCGGGGTGCCCGTGCGCGAGCTGGCGGACGGCCTCGTGGTCACGGGCGGCGCGCCGCTGCGGGGAGCCGCCGTCGACTCCCACGACGACCACCGCATCGCCATGGCGCTCGCCGTGGCGGCGCTCGGCGCCTCGGGGCCGACCGAGATCGCGCGCGGCGAGTGCGTCTCGGTTTCCTTCCCGGAGTTCTACGCGCTCCTCGCCCGGGCCACGGGCCGTGCCTGAGCGGCCGACGCGCGTGGTCCTCGTCGGCTTCATGGGCGCCGGCAAGACCACGATCGGCAAGCGCCTGGCGCGCCGCCTCGGCTACCGGTTCGAGGACATGGACCGGCGCATCGAGGAGCGCGAGGGCCGCACGGTCGCGAGCCTGTTCGCGGAGCGCGGCGAGGCCGCCTTCCGCGAATTGGAGCGCGAGGAGGCCCGCGCCGTGGCGGCCCTCTCCGAAGTCGTCGTCGCGACCGGGGGTGGCGCCTTCGCCCAGGAGGCGACACGGGGGCTGCTCCAGCAGGGGGCCCTCACCGTCTGGCTGCAGTGCAGCCTGGAGTCCGCGCTGCGCCGGGTGCCGAGGGACGGCAGCCGGCCGCTGGCCGGGAACCGTGAGATAATGCGGGCCTTGCTGGCCGAGCGAGAGCCCTCCTATCGAATGGCCGATGTGGCGGTCGACACCTCGAGGCGGACGCCCCGCGAGGTGGTCGACCGCATCGTGGAGCTGATCGAGTCCGTGCGGCCATGAGATACCTGATCCTCTCGGACATCCACTCGAACTGCGAGGCCCTGACCGCGGTGCTCGCCCACGTGCGGCGCAAGCACTGGGACAAGGCCGTGGTGCTCGGCGACATCGTCGGCTACGGCGCCAACCCCAACCAGGCCGTCGAGATGGTCCGCGAGCTGAAGCCGCTGGTGGCGATCCGCGGCAACCACGACAAGGTCTGCGCCGGCGTCGAGGACGGCGAGATGTTCAACCGCGTCGCGCTGCAGGCCGCGATGTGGACGCGCCAGAAGCTCACGCCCGGGAACCTGCGCTGGCTGCAGTCGCTGCCCGAGGGGCCCGCGGTGGTGGACGGGAACTTCGCGGTCGCCCACGGCACCCCGATCGACGAGGACGCCTACATCTTCGGCGAGATCGAGGCGCTCAACGTGTTCCGCCAGACCGCCTTCCCGCTCTGCTTCTTCGGGCACTCGCACTTCCCGGTGCTGTTCGGACTCTCGCCCGACGCGATCCAGACGGTGCTCACCGAGGCGCCCTCGTTCCGCTTCCGGCTCGAGCCGGACGTCCGCTACCTGGTGAACCCCGGCTCGATCGGTCAGCCGCGCGACGGCAACCCGCTCGCGTCGTTCGCCATGTTCGACAGCGACACGCGCTCGGTGACGGTGTACCGCGTGGCGTACCGCGTCGAGCGCGCCCAGCGCAAGATCCTCGACGCCGGGCTGCCGCGGCCGCTGGCCGACCGCCTCGCTCTCGGCCGTTAGCCCCGCCCGAAGGGACGGGCGACGCGCGCAGCCCGTAGCCTAGGGCACCCGCAGCGCCGCCTCGCGCAGCTTCCGCTTCAGGTCCGGCGGCGCCGCCACCACGCGCGCGCTCGAGACGCCGCTGCCGTACTGCCACGGCAGCGCCGCCCGCAGCTGCGTGAACGCGAGGCTCCAGGGCGGACCGAGGCCGGCCGTGGCCGTGGGCTTCGCCGCGCTCGTCCCGATCGCCACCGTGTCGGTGAGCAGCGCGGCCCAGTGACGCGCGAGCTCGAGCGGGGTCGGCGGCGCACCGCGGCTCGGAAGACCGAGCGGCGCCTCGTAGGCCGCGGCGTCCTGTGGCAGGACCCTCAGCAGGCGGTCGGGAGCGCCCACGAGCGCCACGCAGATCTCCGGCTCCTCGCGCGCCTCGAACGCCACCGCCTGCCCGACGCGGGCCCGGTCCACCGCCGCGTCGAGCGCCTTGGCCACGGACAGCGCGCGCTCGCCCGTCGAGCGCGACTCGTCCTTCGACGACAGGAGCAGCACGGGCGCGAGCTCGGTCCCGACCGTGGCCTGTCCCCCCGTCCCGCCTTCGCCAGGGGCGCCGGCCACGAAGCGCGGCACCCAGGTACCCTCGACGAGGCGCATCTGCGTGAAGCCGGGCGCCTGCGACGACGTGCGGCCCCCTGCTTGGACCACGACCGGCACGAGCGCCTCGGGCTGGGACCGCACGGACGGCGGCACGACCACCAGCAGCTCCGAGGTCGAGCCGGCGGCGACCAGCGCCGGCTGGCCGTCGAAGCTGACGACGGTCGTCTCGGCCGTGAAGCCGGCGCCGCGCACGCGCACGAGGTCGCCGGCCACACCGCGCGCCGGCTCGAGGGCGGCCACGAGCGGCAACCTCCCGAGGTAGATCTGCAAAGGCGGCGCGCTGCGTCCCCTGGCCGAGGCCACCAGCACCGGGTGCAGGCTGCCGGGGGCGCCCGCCAGCTGCGGCATCTGGAAGCGCACCGCCTGCGGCTCCGTCTTCACCACCGTCGCCGCCTGGCCGCCCACCGTGACCTTCAACCCCTCGGCGAAGCCGCTCCCGCTCAGCACCACCTCGTCGCCCGGCACGGCGCCGGGCGGGTCGAGTGCTGTGGCGCGCAGCGGGGCGAGCGCTTCGAGCGAGACCGTCCTCGAGCGGCCGCTCGAGGTCTCGACCGAGAGCGCCACCGGCCCCGACTGGGCGAGCTCGGGGACGCGCACGACCAGGCTGTGGCCCGTGGACGCGCTCGCCGGCACCGACAGCGTGCCGAACCAGACCTTGTTGTCGGCGGCGTCGCCGTCGAAGCGCGTCCCGGTGATCGTGATGTCCTGGCCCATCTCGGCCCGGGCGGGCTCCACGCTCGAGATCTGCGGCGCGGTGAAGAAGAAGCGCTTCACGAGCCAGCCCGCGAGCAACACCGCGAGCAGCCCGCCGACGCCGAGCGCGAGCAGCCTCACGTCCACGTCGGGCATGCGCAGCGCGCTGCGCTTGCGGCGCGCCGGCCCGCGCGCCTTGCCGGCGACGCGCGCGGGCCCGGCGGGCTTGCCGGCCTCGCCCGGC
>CAZMRX010000248.1:0-1272 GCA_964568755.1 uncultured Acidobacteriota bacterium
GCGCGTGGATGCCCGCGCGGTACATCAGGTTCGCGTGGTACCAGTGGTTGATGCCGGCGCCGATGATCACGGTGCACTTGCCGTTCGTCAGCTCGGCGGTCGTACCCCATTCGCGCGCGAACTTGATGACCAGGTCGCGCGACAGGCCCGTGTACTTCTCCTGCCACGCCGGCGTGTAGGGCTGGTCTTCGTCGTCGTAGCCGGCGGGAACGTCGCCGCCGAAACCGCGGTCGACACCGTACTGCGCCATGAGCAGGTCGTAGACGGTCGTGACCAGCATCTGCGATCCGTCGGCCAGCTCGAGCGTGCGCACGGGGACGCCGCGGTGGATCTTCCGGTCGCCCGAGAAGTCGTTCAGCTCCACGTTCACGACCGCGTCGGCCTTCGTCGCGAACGTGAGGACGGGATCGATCTTGTCGCCGTACAGCCCGTCCTCGAGCAGGAGGTTCCACTTGCCGCGCTCGCGTCCCCAGCGGAATCCGACGCTGCCCATGGGCATCTTCGGCTGGTCGGAGGTTTCGTCCCACATGAGGAACTTCCAGTCGCCGTTCTCGACCTCGCGGTAGGCCTTGAGCCGGTCCGCGCGAACCATCCGGCCGGCCTCGAACAGCGCCGGGCGGTCAGCGCTCCCGCCCGCGGCCGGGGTGATCTCGACCAGGAAGGGGCTGTCGGAGTACTTCTTCGAGTAGTCCATGAAGTACGGCGTCTGCTTCTTGTGGTGGAACTCGGTGAGCAGCACGTGGTTGACCGCCATCCACCAGGCGCCGTCCTGACCGGCGTTGATGGCGCACCACTCGTCGGCGTACTTCGCCACCTGGTTGAAGTCGGGGGCGAAGACCCACATCTTCGAGCCGTTGTGACGCGCTTCCGCCGCGAAGTGGCAGTCGGGCGTGCGGGTCATGTTCAGGTTCGAGCCCGTGACCGCGAGGAGCTTGGCGTTGTACCAGTCGGCCGACTCCTGCACGTCGGTCTGCTCGCCCCAGGCCTCGGGCGAGGCCGGCGGCAGGTCGCAGTACCAGTCGTAGAAGGAGAGGTTCACGCCGCCGGCGAGCTGCAGGAAGCGCGCACCCGCCGCGTAGCTGAGCTGCGACATGGCCGGGATCGGTGAGAAGCCGTTGATTCTGTCGGGCCCGTAGCGCTTCACCGTGTAGACGTTGGCCGCGGCCAGCAGCTCCTGGGCCTCGTCGAGCCTCACGCGCCGGAAGCCACCCTTGCCGCGGGGGGGCCGGGGGGGGCCCCCCCTAAACACGGAGGAGAGGTTGAAAAACAACG
>CAZMRX010000248.1:1282-7846 GCA_964568755.1 uncultured Acidobacteriota bacterium
CCCCGCCCCTCGGGGCCCTCGTCGCCCCCCCCGCGCGGCACCCCCCCCTCGCCGGGCGCGCGTGGGGCGCGCCCCCGCTTCTCCGGGTCGTTCTGTATCGACTCCCAGGCGGCGACCGGGTCGTCGTGCCGGGCCCGCGCCTCGCGCCAGAGGTCGAGCAGCGCCCCGCGCATGTAGGGGTACTTCACGCGGATCGGGCTGTAGAGGTACCAGGAGAACGAGATCCCGCGCTGGCAGCCGCGCGGCTCGTAGGGCGGCAGGCTCCGGTCGAGGAGCGGATAGTCGAGGGCCTGCATCTCCCAGGTGACGATCCCTTCCTTGACGTAGATGTTCCAGGAGCAGCCGCCGGTGCAGTTGACGCCGTGGGTCGAGCGCACGACCTTGTCGTGCTGCCAGCGGTTCCGATAGAACTCCTCCCAGGCGCGCGTCTCGGGGCTCACCAGGTCCTTGATCCACTTCATCGGGGGTTTCTCCTCCGGACCAGCGGCTGGCGGACGCCGCGCAGGCGCCGCGCCCAGGCGGCGTTGAGAGCGATCAGGGCGGCGACCGTGCCGAGGAACCCCACGAGCAGCACGCTCAGCGGGTCATCGGGCGAGGGCTCCTTGCGGTTCGCGTCGTGGAGGAAGGCGCGCAGCGCGAACGCCTCGTCGGCCTGGAGCGGGTGCGCCGCGAACACCTTGCCCATCACGGGAAACGCCGGGCTCTTGAGCGCGGCGTCGAGCCCCGGGTCGCCCAGCCGTCCGAAGGCATTGGTCAGGTCCTTCGCCAGCAGGCCGCCGGCGATCCAACCGCCGGCGCCGCGCACCGTGTGGCACGAGACGCACTGCGCGGCTCCCGCAGTGAGCGCCTGGTGACCGAGAAAGAGGTCGCGCCCGCGCAAGACGTCCGTGGGCGTGGCCGTGGTGACCGGCGTGAACTTGCCGGCGAGGTCGCAGGGCTCCGCCGAGCAGCGCGCGACGAGGTCGACGAGCGCCGTCACCTCGGCGTCGGACAGGCCCAGGTCGGGCATTCGCACGCCCGCGAACTGCGCGACCAGCTGCCGTGCCGCCGGGTCGCTGTCGAGCATGGTGGAGGGCGCCTTGACCAGGCGCTCGACCCAGGTGCGGTCGCGACGCTCGAGGGCGCCCTTCAGATCCGGACCGACGCGCTGGCCCTTGCCCACGGTGTGACAGGACGCGCACCTCCTCACGAAGAGCTCGACAGCGGGGTCTTCCGGGGCTGCCGGCGCGGGGAGGGCGGGGGCCGCGGGGGCCTGCGCGCCGCCCGCGGCCGGGAGCATCAGACCGGCCAGGACCACTGCCGAGAAGGTGGGGCTGCGTAACACGGGTCCTCCTGCTATGACCGCGTCGGACTGCAGGAGGCGTGCCGGCGACACATCCGGTCGACGGCCGCGGCAGCCCAACGAGTTGGGGCGTCCCGGACCGATCACGCCTCTCAAGATCGAGAATCGCGGGCCTCGGGAGGCCTCAGGCTTGAGAGGCGTGCCATACTCCGCACCCCAGGCGGATGCGAATCTCGGTCCTGCAGCACGTCGACTTCGAAGGTCCAGGCGCCATCGCCGACTGGGCGGCGTCCCGACGACACGATTTCGCCGCCGTCCGACTCGACCGCGGGGATCGCCTGCCGCCGCTGGAGTCCCTGGACGCCGCAGTTCCACCTCGAGATGCACCCGCAGGACGTCGCTTCGCTGGCCGCGGCGGGAGCTGCCGACCTGCCTGAGGGCGGCGATCACGTGCAGCCGGCGGAGCGGCTGCTGAGCGAGGCGCCCGAGCACGCTGCGACGCCGCGGCCGCTGCTGGAAACGTGCCTGGACGCCTGGATCGAGTCCGGCCGACGCCGGTGACGCGCGTCCTTCTACGCTTCGGTCCTCCTCCAGCGGCCGACGGCCAGGTCCCCGCTCAAGGGGACCCAGCGCATGTGGATGGCGTCCTCCAAGCACGGCTGGATGCAGTGATCCTCGCTGCCACAGGCGTGAGGTCGCGAGAGCACGGCCACGCCGTCCAGGATCTCGAGACACCCGGGCCCGCACACCTCGACGCACGCGCCGCAACCCGTGCCGCGATCTTCGTCCACCACCGGCAGCCACTTGGCGCTTCCGAGTTTCATGCGCGGACGAGCGCTCCCTTGAGGCCGAGGCGCTCGAGGCGCCGGTAAAGCGTCGCCGGCGAGATGCCGAGCTCGAAGGCGGCGCGCTCGCGGTTGCCGTCGCACAGGCGCAGCACCAGGGCGATGTGGGCCCGCTCCGAGCGGTCGAGCGCTTCCTGCAGCGCGAGGCCGGAGGCTGCGACTTCCGTGACATCCGAGGGGAGCTGCGCGAGGCCGATGCATCCGTCGCCGGCCAGGATCAGCGCCCGCTCGAGCACGTTCGACAGCTCGCGCACGTTGCCGCACCACGGGTGCTGGCAGAGCGCATGCATCGCCTCCGGCGCGACCTCGGGCGAAGCGATGCCGGTGCGGCCCGCGTGGTGCTCGAGCAGCTTCAGGACCAGGCCGGGGATGTCCTCGGGCCGCTCGCGCAGCGGCGGCAGGTGGATGCGAAGGACGTTCAGGCGGTAGAACAGGTCCTCGCGAAAGCGTCCGTCCCGCACCAGGGCCGGGAGGTCGCGGTGTGTCGCCACCATGATGCGCGCCTCGAACGGCACCACCGAGTCGCTGCCGAGCGGCTGCACCTCGCGCGCCTCGACGGCGCGCAGCAGCTTGGCCTGCACGGCCGGCGGCATCTCGGCGATCTCGTCGAGGAACACCGAGCCCGAGCCGGCCGCGCGCAGGATCCCCTCCCGGCGCCGCTCGGCACCGGTGAAGGCGCCGCGCTCGTGGCCGAACAGCTCGCTCTCGACCATGGCCTCCGGCACCGCCGCCAGGTTCACGGCCAGGAACGGCTGGTCGCGCTCCGGGCCCAGGTCGTGGACGAGACGCGCCACGACCTCCTTACCGGTGCCCGTCTCGCCCGTGATCAGGACCAGCGAGCGAGACGCGGCGGCCCGGCGCGCCCAGTCGAGCACCGCGCGCATCGCCTCCGAGTCCGCGACCAGCTCGACGCGTCGGCGGGGCTGCACGGCGCGCCGCAGCCGAGCGTTCTCGCGCCTGAGCTCGCGCTGCTCGACGAGACCGCGCACCTTGCGCGCCACCTCCTCGAGGATCAGGGGCTTGAGCAGGTAATCGTGCGCGCCCACGCGCAGCGCCTCGATCGCGGACTCGACGGAGGCGTACGCCGTCATCAGCAGGACACCCAGCTCCTCGTCCAGCTCGTGGGCGCGCCGGACCACGTCGAGCCCCGACATCCCGGGCAGCCGTAGGTCGGTGATCAGGATGGAGTAGGAGCCAGAGGCCAGCAGCCCCACGGCCTCTTCGCCCGTGGCGACGGCCGTGACCGGGTGGCCGAGCCGCCCCAGGTACTGCGAGAGCGCGTCGCGCTGCGCGCGCTCGTCCTCGACGATCAGGACCCGGTCCCGGGGCGCGTTCATGCGACGTGGCCTTCGAGGGCGGGCCGCGCCGCGTCCGAGGCGGCGGCCGGCAGGGTCACGACCGCGGTCGTGCCCTTGCCGGGCGCGCTGTGGAGCTCGATCTCACCCGACACCGCGCGCAGGATGTCGCGGCTGAGGCTGAGTCCGAGGCCCGTGCCCTTGCCCGGATCCTTGGTCGTGAAGAGCGGCTCGAAGCAGTGGCCGAGCGTCGCGCGGTCCATGCCGACTCCGGTGTCGTGCACCCGCAGCGCCGCGTGCGCGCCGGCCGGCCGGACCTCGATCCGCAGCGTCCCGCCCCCGGGCATCGCGTCGAGGGCGTTCAGCAGCAGGTTGAGCACCACCTGCATCAGGTGGTCCTCCACCATCAGCACCGGGGGGGTCTCGGGGTCGAACTCCTCGCGCGTGAGCACGCGCCGCATCCGCGGATCGTGGCGCAAGAGCCGGAGCGCGTCGCCCACCACCGACTGCACCGAGACCAGGGTCGCCTCGTCGCGCCGGCGACGCGCGAAGTCCACCATCTCGCGCAGGATGCGGCGCAGCCGCCCCACCTCCTGGCGCACCGTGGCGACGACGGGGGCGTCCTCGGCCGTCAAGCGTGCCTCGTCCAGCAGCTGGAGCTGCGCCTCTACGGACGCGAGCGGGTTGCCCATCTCGTGGGCGACGCCGGCGGCCAGCAGGCCGAAGGCGGCCATCTTCTCCTGGTGCAGCAGCCGCGCTTGCAGCTTCTTCTGCTCTGTGACCACGCGCTCGACCAGCAGCACGTAGTCACTTCCGTCCGGCAGGCGCAGCGGGTGGCTCTCGACGGCCAGCACCTCGCCGGTGCGCGGATCGGTATGGGTGCCAGACGCGGGACAGGCGAGGGCCGTGGCGAATGTCGCGGGCCCGGGACAACCCGCGCAGCGGTCGCAGCGCCCCAGGAGCGCATCGTGGCAGCGGCTGCCCACTAGCGAACCGCCGTGGACCTGCTCGGCCAGGCGGTTGGCGCGGACGACGCGGAGGTCCCCGTCCAGCACCAGCAGCGCGGCCGGCGTCGCGTCGACCACCATCTCGAGCAGCTCCCGCGCCTCGTGCGCGTCCCGCGCCCGCTGGCCGGCCAGTGCCGACAGGCCGGCCTCGCGACGGCGGTGCTGCTGCCAACCGACGAGACCCACCGCGCACGCGGTGACGAGGCTCGTCGAGACGCCGCGGGCGTAGTGGATCCGGTGCGCCGAACGATCGTCGCCGACGAGCGTCCGCTCCACTCCCTCCCAGGCCAGGAACAGCAGCAGGACGCACAGCCCGCCGGCGGCGGCGAGGCGCGCGAGCTCGGGCAACCAGGTTCCGGTGCGCACCGCGCGTGGCGTGTCGACGAGCGAATCGTGCATCGGCTCCCTGGCTCTCAGGAATGAGAGCCTGCTTCCGCCGCCGCCCGTATGACCGGCGTCATACGGGGACCGCCCGAGCGCCGTATCCTCACGGCCACGTCGATGCCCAGACCCGGATCCACGCGACGGCTGCTCGTCGTCTGCGTCGCGCTCGCCGCGACGGCCGGCGTGCTGGCGGCGACCGGCGTGTTCGCCTTCCTGCACGCCGAGCAGCGTCGGCTCGTGCGCGCTCGCCGTGCGGGCCACGGCGAGACCGAGCTGCGCATCGTCAACCCCGCGGGGGCCGGCGTCTCGCTGTTCCGCGCCGGCGACACCCTGGACGCGAGCGCGCCGGTGCCCCTGGCGGGCGCGGAGGCGTGGCTGGAGGAAGGACGCTACTTCGTCGAGGCGAGGGCGGGAGAGGTGCCGCTCCAGTTCCCCGTCTCGGTCGACGGGACGGGCAGGGGACCGGACGCCGAGGGCGCCTGGACGGTCACGGTGCGCGAGCCCGTCCCCGAGACCCCGAAGCTCGACACCCATCCGCCTGGGTTCGTCTTCATTCCCGGCGGCTACTTCGTGCTCGGCGAGCGCGCGAACCCCGGCCAGCCTCACGCCGTCTGGGTCCCGGCCTTCCACCTGGGGGCGTTCGAGGTGACGAACGGCGAGTTCCGCGGCTTCCTCGCCGACCCGGAGGGGTACGACGACCGCCGGAGCTGGACCGAGGCCGGCTGGCGCTGGAAGCAGGGCGGCCAGTCGCAGGCGACGGCGCGGCTCGGGGCTGCCAACCCACGCTTTCCCCGCTTCGGCCGCGACGAGCTGCCCGTGATGCTCGTCACCTGGTACGAGGCGAACGCCTACTGTCGCTGGCTGACGCGCCGCTTCGGGGGCGGCCGCTGGCTGTTCCGGCTCCCCACCGAGGCTGAGTGGGAGAAGGCGGCGCGCGGCCCGGACGGCTTCGACTACGGCCTCGGCATGGAGCTGTCCGAACCGCAGGCCGGCCTCTACAACTGGCGGAAGAACCCGGGAGCCGAGGTCACCCTCGTCGACTTCGAGACCACCCGGCGGGACTACCGCGCGAACCGCTACGGCGTCTATCACGCCTCCGGCAACGCCCGCGAATGGACCCAGTCGGTGTTCCGTCCCTACGGCCAGTCACGCCCGTACCAGGACGACGAGCGCAACACCGACGACGCGACCGGCCTGCGCGTCACGCGAGGAGGGTCCTGGTACAGCGCCAGCGCCGTGCGGCTGCAGCTCGCGTACCGCGAGGAGTTCCAGCCGGAGCTCAGCAGCGACGACCTCGGCTTCCGCGTGGCGGCGCTGCTCGGCGCGGCCAGATGACGGCCGTCATAGGCCCTCGGCGGGTTTGACGTCAGTCTGCGCGCCGTCGGCTCGCCCTCCCGCGAGGGCGCGTCGGAAAAGGAGCGATCCATGAGAAGGCCTCTGCTGGTGTTGGCCGTACTGGGACTGGTGGTGGCGGTTGCGGGCCCCGCCTCCGCCCAGAACAAGGACATCGTGGACACCGCGGTGGCGGCAGGCAGCTTCAAGACGCTCGCGAAGCTCCTGACGGACGCCGAGCTCATCGACGTGATGAAGCGGCCGGGCCCCTACACCGTGTTCGCGCCCACGGACGAGGCCTTCGCCAAGGTGCCGAAGGACGTGCTCGACGGCCTCGCCAAGGACAAGGCGAAGCTGCAGGAGGTCCTGAAGTACCACGTGCTGACCTCGAAGTGGACCACCGACGACATCAAGCTCGT
>CAZMRX010000249.1:0-7844 GCA_964568755.1 uncultured Acidobacteriota bacterium
TGAACCAGTTCGGCCAGGTGCAGGCGATCGGCGGCGTGAACGAGAAGATCGAGGGCTTCTTCGACGTGTGCCGCGACGCGGGCCTCAGCGGCGAGCACGGCGTCGTGATCCCGGCCGCGAACGTGAGGCACCTGATGCTGCGCGCGGACGTGGTGCGCGCGGCCGAGGCGGGGCTGTTCCACGTCTGGCCGGTCGCGAGCGTCGACGAGGCGGTCGAGCGGCTCACCGGCCTGCCCGCGGGAACGCGGGGTGCGGACGGGCAGTGGCCCGAGGGCTCGCTCAACCGGCGCGTGGACGAACGCCTGGCTGCGCTCGCCGAGAAGGCGCGCAGCTTCGGTCGCGGCGCAGCGACCGGCAACGACGTCAAGGCGGCGGGCGCTCCGAAGGCGCCGCCGGATCCGCCCTCGGGCTAGCGTCGAGCGCCGGGCGCGCCCGGCGGCGGGCCCACGATCGACTGGTACACGAGCGTCCGGAAGCGCGCGTGCAGGTCCGAGCCGGTCGCGGGCAGCAGCTGCGTCATCAGCAGCGCCACCAGCTTCTCGCGCGGGTCGACCCAGTAGACGGTGTGGTAGGCGCCGCCCCAGCCGAAAGCGCCCTCGCTGCCGTAGCGGCCGTTGCGGCCGAGGTCCCTCACCACGTCGAAGCCGAGGCCGAAGCCCATGCCGGCGTCCGCCGGCCCGCGCTCGTCGAAGAGCGACCCCACGTGGTTGGCCGTCATCAGCTCGACGGTCTTCGGGCTCAGCAGGCGCGCGCCGTCGAGGGCGCCGCCGTCGAGCAGCATCTGCAGGAAGCGGCCGTAGTCGCGCGCGGTCGAGAGCAGCCCCGCGCCGCCCGAGAACGCGAGGCGCGGCCCCTCGACGTAGTGGCCCTGGCCGCGCACGCCGTCCGGGGCGCGCTCGAATCGGCCGTCCTTGGCCGCGTACACCGTGGCCAGCCGCTGCTTCTGCTCCGGCGGGAGGTAGAAGCGCGTGTCCACCATCCCGAGCGGCCCGCTGATGCGCTTCTCCAGGAACTCCGCGAGGGTCGCTCCCGAGACCTTCTCCACCACCACCCCCAGGATGTCGGTGGCGTAGCCGTAGACGTAGCGCTCGCCCGGCTGCGCGTCCATCGGCAGCGCGGCCATGCGCTCGACGACGGCCGCCACCGGCTCGCTGCGGTCGGCGAAGTACCAGTGCTGGATCCCGGCGGCCTGCCACTGCGCGGCCGCCGTGCCGAAGCCGTAGCCGATCCCGGCGGTGTGCGTGAGCAGGTCGCGGATCGTGATCGCGCGTTTCGCCGGGACGGCGCTCACGGGCGTGCCCGCGACGGCGCCGGCCGGGGGCGGCACGGCCACGCTCGTCTTCTCGAACGCGGGGATGTAGCGCGAGACGGGATCGCCGAGGCCGAGCCGGCCCTCCTCGACCAGCATCATCACCGCCACGCTCGTGAGCGCCTTCGACTGCGAGGCGATGCGGAAGATCGTGTCCTTCGTCATCGCGCGCCCGGCCTCGACGTCGGCCTTGCCGTAGGCCTCGTGGTGCACGACGCGGCCGCTTCGCGCGACGAGCGTGACGAGCCCGGCGACCTTGCCCTCGTCCACGTAGCGCTGCATGCCGGCGCGCAGGCGCTCGAGGCGGTCGGAGGCCAGGCCCAGCGACTCGGGCCTCGCGGCGGGCGGCGCCTCGGCGCGCAGCAGCGGCGCGAGGCCGAGGAGCAGGGCGGGGGTCAGCGCGAGCAGGCGGCGACGGCTCATCAGGTCCTCCAGTGTGGTCTCGTGCTTCGAGAGCGGCCGCATCCTACACCGGGGGACGCGCGCCGGCGCGCCGGGCCCGCTGGGCCCGAAAGGCCCGCCGCCGGGCGGGTAATCTGCGGTAGGCTCGCAAGGCGCCGCGCGACCTCAGGAGGCCCCATGTCACGCAAGCTGTTCACCGCCGGGTGTGTGGTCCTGCTCGCTCTCGGGCTCGTCCACATGCTCGGCCACTACGCGCTCACCACCAGCCAGGGCGACGACGACGCGGAGCGTCAACTGCTCGCCCTGATGCGCAGCAACCCGCAGGACATGGGGCTCGGGATGCACCGCACCATGTTCGACATCGTGACCGGCTTCAGCCTGACCTTCTCCGTGCTGCCGCTCGCGATGGGGCTCGCCGGCCTCGTGGTGCGGCGCCACGCGGCCGCGGCGCCCGGGTTGCTCGGCCAGGCGGCGATCGTCTACGCCGGGACGTACGGGGTGATGACCGGCGTCGCGTTGCGCTACTGGTTCCCGTTCCCGCTGGCCTTCCTGGCTGCCGCGTTCGTTTGCTTCGCGGCGGCCGTGGCGACCGCCCCGCGGGCCTGAGCCGCCGCCGCGCGCGGCGGCAGGGGAGCGCGCGTCGCGAGCGTCAGGACAGCCTGAAGTTGACCGTGACGGTGGCCTTCACTTCGACCGGCTTGCCGTTCTTCAGCACCGGCTCGTAGACCCAGGCGCGAACCGCGTCGAGCGCGGCGGACGCGAGGCGTGCGTCGCCCTCGATCGCCGCTGCCGTCCCCTTGCGCGGCTCGAGCTCGAGGCGGCGCGCGACGCTGGGCGCGGAGACCACGACGCGGGCGTCGCGCACGGCCCCGTCCGCGCCGATCACGAGGTCGATCAGGAAGCTGCCTTCGACCTTCTCGGCCTTCGCCTCGGCGGGGTAGGCCGGGTTGACCTTGCGCACGATCCTGGGCTCGGCGGCTTCGGCCTTGTCCGCGGTTGCGACCGCGGCCGGCGCCTGGCTCGGCGCCGACTGCAGCGGCACGGCGGAGGCGGTGAGGGCGAGCGCCGCGAGCAGGACGACGGCCGTCGCGGCGGCGTTGCGGAGCGTGTGGGCGGCGGACATGGAGACCTCCCTGAGCAGCAGGTCCACCCGCTCCCGGAGGTGGCCTTCGCGGAAGAACGGCGCGGCCGGGACCGCGCGGGCGGCGCTCGCGAGGCGGGCCGTCTCGACGAGCGAATTCAGGTAGGCCGTGCGGTCGCCGAGGCGGAGGACGACGGCCGCGTCCACGCACTGCTCGCGGGCCAGGCGCACGCGACCCACCAGCCAGTGCACGGCGGGGTGGAAGAAGAAGGCCGCGAGCGCCAGCTCCTCGGCGAGCAGCGCGAGCCAGTCGCGGCGCCGGACGTGCAGCAGCTCGTGCAGCGCGACCGCGGTCTGGCGCTCGCGCGGCATCGACTCGAAGCCGCGCGGGAGCAGCACGAGCGGGCGCCGCAGGCCGAAGGTGGCCGGCGAGGCGGGCCGGTCGAGGAGCGCGAAGCGCGCCCGCGGCGCCAGGTCGTCGCGCAGCGCGCGCAGCCAGGCCGGCGGCTCGAGCGCGCCCGCGCGGCGGCCCAGCGCGCGCAGCTCGACGATCGCCGCGGCGAGCCGGGCCAGGCGGAACGAGACCCCGAGCAGCAGCAGCAGCGCCGCGGCCGCTCCCCAGGCGCCACTCGCGGCGAGCGGACCGGCCGCGGATGAGGCGGCTCCGAGCGGGGTCGGCGCGGCCGCCAGCGAGAGCGTCGAGCTCACGGCCTCCGAAGTCGCGCGCCAGGGCTGGACCAGGGGGAGCGCGGCCATCAGCAGGAGCAATCCCTGGCCGAGCGCCAGGCGAGCTTCCGGCCGTTCGACCGGGGCCGCGCGCTCGAGCGCCGCGGCGGCGAGCGCGAGCACGCCGATCTGCACGCTCCAGGCCAGCAGGTTCGCGAGCGCCAGGTCGAGCGCCGTCACTTCTTCTCCCGGATGCGCTTCGCGAGCGCGTCGAGCTCCTCGGGGCTGAGCCGCTCCTCCACCAGGTGGACGAGCAGGGGCTCCGCGGAGCCCCCGAAGACGCGCTCCACGAACTCGCGCACCATGCCGCCGATCACCTGGCGCTGCGGCCGCGTGGGGCGGTAGACGAACGAGCGCCCGGCGGCCTTCTTCTTCAGGTGCCCCTTCTTCTCGAGCACGTTCAGCATCGTCATCACGGTGGTGTAGGCGATGCGGCGCTCCTCGAGCAGCGCCTCGTACACGTCGCGGACGCTCGCCTGGCCGCGCGCCCAGACGAGCTTCATCAGCTCGAGCTCCTGCGGCGTCAGCGTGGGGCTGGGCTTGCGCATCGATCTACTAATTAAATAGTACTAACGAGGGCCAGTGTCAATACCCGGAATCTTGGACGCTCGGACGCCGCTCCCGGTTCCGCGCCTGGCGGCTTTTTCCGCCCGGAAGGGCGCCTATAATGCGCCCGGACGACGAGGGCCCTGGGCCGATGACCACTGAAGACCCGCCGCTGCCGAGCCAGGACGACGCTCCGACGGCGCAGGTGCGGCGGCCGAAGAACGTGGCCGAGCTCGACCCGCCCTCGCGGCTGCTGCTCGGCCCCGGCCCGAGCCCGGTCCACCCGCGCGTGATGCGGGCGCTCGCGGCGCCGGCGCTCGGCCACCTGGACCCGGCCCTGCTCGAGCTGCTGGCGGAGACGAGCGGCCTGCTGCGGGGCGTGTTCCGCACCTCCAACAAGGCGACGCTCGCGGTGTCGGGCACCGGCATGGCGGGGATGGAGGCGGTGCTCGGCAGCCTGCTCGAGCCGGACGACCGGCTGGTGGTGTGCGCCGCCGGCTTCTTCGGCCAGCGCATCGCCGAGCTCGCCGCGCGCATGGGCGCCGCGGTGACGAAGGTCGAGAAGGAGTGGGGGCAGGTCTTCACGCCGGAGGAGGTCGAGGCCGCGGTGGCCCCGGTGAGGCCGAAGGCCGTCGCGATCGTCCACGCCGAGACCTCGACGGGCGCGCTGCAGCCGATGGGCGGCCTCGGCGAGATCGCGCACCGCCACGGCGCGCTGCTCGTCGCCGACTGCGTGACCTCGCTCGGAGGCGCGCCGGTCGAGATCGACGGCTGGGGCGTCGACGCCGCGTACTCGGGCTCGCAGAAGTGCCTGGGCGGGCCGTCGGGGATGGCTCCCGTCACGCTCAGCCCGCGCGCGCGCGACGTGATGGCCGCCCGCCGGCGGCCGGCGCACGCCTGGTACCTCGACCTCGAGCTCCTCGACCGCTACTGGAACGGCGACCATGCCTACCACCACACGATCTCGTCGGCGCTGGTCTACGCGCTGCGCGAGGGGCTGCGGCTCGTGGTCGAGGAGGGCCTCGAGGCCCGCTTCGAGCGCCACCAGCGCAACGCCGAGATGCTGTGGGACGGCCTCGAGGCGATGGGCCTGACGCTGCACGTGGACGCGGCGCACCGCGTCCCGTCGCTCACGACCGTGCGCGTGCCCGAGGGCACCGACGAGGCCCACGTGCGCGCGCGCCTGCGCGACGACTACGGCATCGAGATCGGCGCGGGGCTCGGGCCGCTCAAGGGCAAGGTCTGGCGCATCGGGCTGATGGGCCACGGCTCGCAGAAGCCGAACGTGATCCTGCTGCTGGCGGCGCTCGTCGACCTGCTGCGCAAGCCCTGAGCGTGCCGCGCGCCACGCGAAAAGCGGCAGGCGTGAAGCCGCGCGCCGCGCCGGCGCCCGCCGGCTACTCGGGCACGCCGCTGCCGAAGAAGCTCGGCATCAAGCCCGGATCGCTGGTCGCCCTGCTCGGCGCGCCCACGGGCTTCGCGACGCGGACGCTCGGGCCGCTCCCCGAGGGCGCCACGCTCCGGACCGACGCACGCGCGGCCTTCCAGGTCGGCCTGCTGTTCGCGAGCTCGAAGGCCGAGCTCGCGCGGCGCTTTCCGGCGGCGCAGAAGGCGATGGGGGAGCCGTGCGCGCTCTGGCTCGTCTGGCCCAAGCAGGCCTCGGGCGTCCCGACCGACCTCGACGGCAACCGCGTCCGCGAGTTCGGCCTCATGGCCGGCCTCGTCGACTACAAGGTCGCCGCGATCGACGCCACCTGGTCCGGCCTCTGCTTCGCCCGCCGCAAACGCAAGGGGGTCAGGTCTTGAATCTTGGCATCGGCGTCACGCAGACGCCAAGATTCAAGACCTGACCCCTCCTCACCACGCGTCGCAGTAGCGGTAGGCCTCGAGCAGGGCCTTCTCGCCTTCGACGCCGGGCTTGGCGTTGCCGTGCTCCATGCCGAGTACGCCGGTGAAGCCCTTGCCGTGGATGTGGCGGAAGATGTTCCGGTAGTTCATCTCGCCGGTGGTGGGCTCCTTGCGTCCGGGGTTGTCGCCGATCTGCAGGTAGGCGACCTCGCTCCAGGCGCGGTCGATGTTCGGGATGATGTTCCCCTCGGTGATCTGCTGGTGGTACATGTCGAACAGGATCTTGCACGACGGGCTCCCGATCGAGCGGCAGATCTGGAACGCCTGCGGCACTTTCGTCAGGAACAGACCCGGGTGGTCCTTCCACGGGTTGAGCGGCTCGAGCACCATCACGAGCCCCACCGGCTCGAACACCTCGACGCAGCGCTTCAGGTTGTCGATCACGTTCGCGGTCTGGTAATCCCACTCCAGGCCCACGTCGTAGCGGCCCGGTACCACGGTCGTCCACTTCGCGTTCACCCGCTTCGCCACGTCGACCGCGGCCTTCGCCTTCGCGACGATGTCGGCCGCCGCCTCCGGCTTGGCCGAGGCGAAGGTCACGTTCTGGAAGTCGGCCATGGCCACGAACACGCCCATCGTCATGCCCAGGCGCGTCATCTCCTGCGCGATCCGCTCCTGGACAGGGGTGGGGCGGCCGGGCATGCCGTTGTCCTCCCACGCGGTGAAGCCCTGGTCGGCCGCGAACTTCAGCTGGTCGATCAGGTCCTCGCCGGCGTGCCCCTTGAACATCCCGAAGTGGGGGGCGTACTTGAGGCGGAAGCCGGCGGGCGCCGCCGCGGCGAGGGAGGCGGCCCGCGCGCCGCCGAGGCCGAGCGCCGCTCCCGCGGCCAGTGTGCTCTTGAGCAGTTCGCGCCTTTTCATCCGCTGCCTCCACTCGTCCGGATCGGCCGCAAAGCGAGCCCCCGGGCCGCGGCCAATTCTAGTAGCAGCGGCGCTCCATCTCTTGACACAGATAACCGTTCGGTATAGATTACCAAACGCATGCCGGAGCCGATGGCGGAGCGACTGAACGAGAGCCTGGGCGGAAAGCTCGCTGTCTTCGAGGCCGAGTGCCGCAAGCGGGGGCTGGCAGTCACGGTCCAGCGCCGCGCCGTGTTCGAGACGCTCTCCGCGCGCCGCGACCACCCGACCGCCGACCAGGTGTACGACGCGGTGAAGGGCCGCATCCCGGGGCTCAGCCGCACCACGGTCTACCGGGTGCTCGAGACGCTGGTCGAGGCCGGCTTCCTGCGCAAGGTGCACCACGCGGGCGGCGTCGCGCGCTTCGACCCGGTGACGCACCGGCACCACCACCTGGTGTGCGAGGCGTGCGGGCGGCTCGTGGACATCGGCGACGAGGCCGTGCCCGCGCTGCGCCTGCCGGAGGCGCGCGGCTCGGGATTCCGGATCAAGGACTACTCGGTGAGCTTCCTCGGGCTGTGCGGCGCCTGCACGCGGGCGAGGCGCTGAAGCGAAGCTCGGACGATTCGAGTCGGCAGGACGACGCAAAACGCCAGGAGACAGGAGAGAGTACCGATGGCCAAGGACCTGAAGGGCACGAAGACGCACAACAACCTCAAAGAGGCGTTCGCGGGCGAGTCGCAGGCGAACCGCCGCTATCTCTACTTCGCGAAGGTCGCCGACATCGAGGGCTATCCCGAGATCGCCGGCAACTTCCGTGAGACCGCCGACGGCGAGACGGGCCACGCGCACGGCCACCTCGACTACCTGAAGGCCGTGGGCGACCCCGCGACGGGCCTGCCGCTCGGCGACACCGCCACCAACCTGAAAGCGTCGGTCGCGGGCGAGACCCACGAGGACACCGACAAGTACCCGGGGATGGCGAAGGCCGCGCGCGACGAGGGCTTCGCCGAGATCGCCGACTGGTTCGAG
>CAZMRX010000250.1:0-7840 GCA_964568755.1 uncultured Acidobacteriota bacterium
AGTCGTCGACCGCCGTTCCCTCCTTCAGGAACTCCGGGTTCGAGACGACCGCGAACGGGTGGCTGGTGAGCGCGCTCACCACCTCGCGCACGCGGGCGGCCGTCCCGACCGGGACCGTCGACTTGTTGACGAGGATCTTGTAGCCGTTCATGGCGCGCCCGATCTCGCGCGCCACATCGAGCACGTGCGTCAGGTCGGCAGACCCGTCCTCGTCCTGCGGCGTGCCGACGGCGATGAACAGCACCTCGCTCGCCCGCACCGCCTCGACGAGGTCGGTGGTGAAGCGCAGGCGCTCCTCGGCGACGTTGCGCGGGACCAGCTCGTTCAGACCCGGCTCGTAGATCGGGATCTCGCCCTTGCGCAGCCGCCCGACCTTGGCGGCGTCGTTGTCGACGCAGACCACGAAGTTGCCGTTCTCGGCGAGACAGGCCCCGACCACGAGGCCCACGTACCCTGTACCGACCACCCCGATGTTCACGAAAGCCCTGCTCCTTCCCGAAGCCGCCGAGGTTAGCACAGTCCTGCTATCATTCGGTGGCGCATGGAGTTCGGCCTCGACGTCCGCCCGTCGCTTTCCCGCCCGACCGGGGTCGGAACCTACGTCCTCGGCCTCGCCGAACGGCTGCCCGAGCTCGCCCCCGACGACCGCTTCACCTTCTTCTCGGCCTCGCTCAAGGAGCGCTACCCGGAGCGGGCGTGGCCCAAGAACGTGCGCCTCGTCGACCGGCGGATCCCGGTCCGCCTCCTGAACGCGGCCTGGAACCGCTACGGCTGGCCGCCGATCGACCGCCTCGTCGACCGGACGCTCGACCTCGTCCACTCGCCGACGCCGCTGCTGGTGCCCGCGCGGCGGGGCCGCCGCATCGTCACGCTCCACGACCTGTTCTTCTTCAAGCACCCGGAGCTCGTGGAGGGCGAGACGCGCCGCGACTTCGTGACCCTCGTCCGCGACCACGTGAAGCGCGCCGACGGCGTCGTCTGCGTCTCCGAGTACACCGCCTCCGAGGCCCGCCGCCTGCTCGATGTTCCCGACGAGAAGATCGCGGTCACGCCGCACGGGGTGGACCCGATCTTCCGCGAGACGCCGCGCGACGACCAGGTGGACGAGGCCCTGCGCCGGCTGCGCCTGCCCCGCGGAGGGATCCTGTACGTCGGCAGCTCCGAGAAGCGCAAGAACCTCGTCACGCTGGTGATGGCCTACATGACGCTCGCCCGCCGCCGCCGGCTTCCCCCGCTGGTGCTGGCGGGCCCCGGCTCCGACTGGGCCCAGGGCGGCAGCTACGTCGGACCGCAGATCGTGGCGACCGGCTACCTCGACCGCGGCGACGTGCGCGCGCTGATGGCCGCCTCGGCGACGCTGGTGCTGCCCTCGCTCGAGGAGGGCTTCGGCCTGCCGGTGGTCGAGGCGATGGCGGCCGGCTTGCCGGTCGTGTGCTCGCAGGGCTCGGCGCTCGCCGAGGTCGCGGGCGACGCGGCGAGCCTCGTCGACCCGCACGACGTGAACGGGCTGGCCCACGCGCTCGAGCGCGTGCTCGAGGACAGGACCCTCGCCGCGGAGCTGCGCCGACGCGGCCTCGAGCGCAGCCGCGCCTTCGAGTGGAGCGACACCGCCACGCGCACGCTCGCTTTCTACCGCAAGGTCCTTGGCCGCTAGGCCGCTCGCCGTCGGGATCGACGGGCGCGAGCTCGCGGGCAACCCGACCGGGACGGGCCGCTACCTGCGCAACCTGCTGCGGCACTGGCGCGAGACGGGCGACGAGCTCTTCGTCTACTTCAACGGACCGCCCGCGCTCGACCCCGTGGTGGAGCACCCGCGCGTCCACAAGCGCCCGCTCGGCGACGGGACCGCGCGCGGCCTCGCCTGGCAGGAGCGGACCCTGCCCCCGGCGGCTCGGCAGGACCGCCTCGACGTCTTCTTCTCGCCGGCGTACTCCTGCCCGCTGCGCCTCGACCGGCCCCGCGTCACCGCCGTCCACGACCTCTCCTTCTTCGCCTATCCCGAGGACTTCACGTTCACGGACGCCCTGCGCCGGCGCGCCCTGGTAAGGGCCTCCCTGCGCGCCTCGCGGCGGATCGTCGTCTGCTCGCACTTCACGGCGCGCGAGCTCGCGCGGCTCTTCCCCGACCTCGCCGAGCGCACCCTTCACATCCCGCTCGCCGCCGAGGGCGACCTGCCCGAGGCGCCGCCGCGCGACGCCGCCCGCGCGGCGCTCGGCGCCTTTGGGCCGCTGGTACTGAGCGTGGGCGCGATCCTGAACCGGCGCTGCCTGCCCGAGCTGCTGCGGGCGATCCTGCGCCTCCGCGACCGTCACCCGGGCCTGGTGCTCGACGTCGTCGGCTCGAACCGCACCCACCCCCCGCTCGACCTCGACGCGGCCGTCCGCGAGCTCGGCCTGGGGGGCAGCGTGCGCCTGTCGGGGTTCGTTGACGACGCCGGCCTGGCGCTGCGCTACGCGGCCGCCGACGCCTTCGTCGCGCTCTCCGAGTACGAGGGCTTCGGCCTGCCCGCGCTGGAGGCGGCCGCGCGCGGCCTGCCGCTGGTCGTCGGGCGCGCCCCGTCGCTGGGCGAGATCCTCGGCGAGGCGGCGCTCCTGGTGGACTCCCGCGACGAGGCCGACGTCGCCCGCGCGCTCGACCGGGTCCTGCGCGACCCGGCGACGCGCGCGACGCTGACGACGGCCGGCCGCGCCCTCGCCGCGCGCCACTCCTGGGCCGAGACCGCGCGCCTCACGCGCGAGGCGCTCCTGGAAGCGGCCGGCCGATGAGCGAGGCTCCGAGAGTCGCCGTCGTCGTCGTCTCGTTCGAGGCGCGCGACACGCTCCTGCACGGGCTCGCGGCCCTCGACGCCAATGCCGGGGTCGCCGTCGAGACGCTGGTCGTCGACAACGCGAGCCGCGACGGCTCGGCCGAGGCCGTCCGCCAGCGCTTCCCCGGCGTGCGCGTCGTCGCGAACCCGCACAACGCCGGCTTCTCGCGCGCCTGCAACCAGGGTGCGCGCGAGACCCGCGCCCCCCTGCTCCTGTTCCTCAACCCCGACGCCACGCTCGAGCCTGGTGCGCTCGCCACGCTCGCGGTCCTGCTCGAAACCCAGCCGCGTGTCGGGATCGTCGGCCCCCGCACTCGCAGCTCCAACGGCGACATCCAGGTCTCGACCGGTCCCGACCTGACCCTGTCGTCCGAATGGCGCCAGCGGCGGCTGGTGCTTGGCGTGCTTCGCCGCGACCCCGCGGCGCTCAGCGAGGCCGAGGCCCGCCACGCCCGAGCGCACGAGCCCGACTGGGTCTCGGGGGCTTGCCTGCTGGCGCGGCGCGAGGCCTTCACCACCGTGGGCGGCTTCGACGAGGGCTTCTTCCTCTACGAGGAGGACGCCGACCTCTGCCGACGCGTCCGCGCGGCGGGCTGGCAGGTGGCTTTCACGCCGGCCGCCGAGGTCCGCCACTCCCGGGGCATCAGCATGGCGCGAGCGCCGGAGCGCGCCCACATGGAATACCACAGCAGCCACCTGCGCTACTACGCCAAGCACTGCGGCCGGGCGCAGTACGCCGCCCTGCGGCTCCTGCTCGCCGGGCGCGCCGGCCTCGAGCTCGTGCAGGCCGCCGTCTCGGGCGACCTGTCACGCGGCCGCCAGGCCACCGCACTCCTCCGCCTGGCGCTCGCCGGCCACCCCGCTACTTGACGACCTCGAGCGTCAGCTCGGCCTCGACCACGTCGCCGGTCTGCGGGTCGACGGCCGACGCGAGCGTCAGCGTCTCGCCCTCGCGGAGGTAGAGCCGCGACTCGCTCTGCGCGTCTTCTCCTTGGGGCGACAACGGTCCTCATGCTACTGTTCCGACTGGGTTTGGGGCCTTTGAAGATCGCGATCGACGTGCGCAAGTGGCGGGACTACGGGATCGGCACGTACGTGCGGAACGTGGTTCGGCACCTCGCGCGGCTCGACCGCGAGACGACCTACCTGCTCTTCTGCAACCCCGCCGACGAGCCCGTGCTGCGGGACATGGCCGAGAACTTCGTGCCCGTGGTCGACGGCTCGGCGCGCTACGGGCTGCGCGAGCACCTCTCGATCCCGCTCAAGCTGCGGCGGCTCGGGGCCGACCTGCTCCACTCGCCGCACTACGTGCGCCCGCTGCTGTGCACTGTGCCGTCGGTCGTGACGATCCACGACTGCATCCACCTGCTGTTCCCGCAGTACCTGCCGAACCGGATGGCGTTCCGCTACGCGCGCTTCGTGATGGGCAGCGCCGTCCGCAACAGCGCGCTCGTGTTCACCGTGTCGGAGGCCTCGCGCGCCGACATCCTGCGCTTCTACCCGGCCACCGACCCGCAGAAGGTCCACGTGGTCCCGAACGCGATCGACGCGGAGCTGCTCGAGGACCCCGGGCCCGAGGAGACCGAGCGCGTGCGCGAGCGCTACCAGCTGCGCGGCCGCTTCGTGCTGTTCGCCGGCAACGTGAAGCCCCACAAGAACCTGGAGCGGCTGATCCGCTCCTTCGCGCGCGTGCGCGGCCAGGAGGGCAACGAGGACCTGCGCCTGGTGCTGATCGGCGACGACGTCTCTCGCTACGCCTCGCTGCGGCGGACGGCCGACGAGGCCGGCGTGCGCCAGGACGTGCGCTTCTTCGGCTTCGTCCCGCACCAGACGCTCGCGGCGCTCTACCGGATGGCCACCGTGTTCGCGTTCCCGTCGCTCTACGAGGGCTTCGGCCTGCCGCCGCTCGAGGCGATGGCGTGCGGCACGCCTGTCGTCACCTCGCGCATCTCGTCCTTGCCCGAGGTGGTGGGCGACGGCGCCCTGCTCGTCGACCCCTACAGCGAGGACGACATCTCGCTCGGCATCGCGCGCGTGCTCGACGACGAGGACCTGCGCCAGCGCCTGATCGAGCGCGGGCTGGCGCGCGCCAGAAGCTTCAGCTGGGAACGCTCGGTGCGCCAGATCCACGCGGGCTACCTGAAGGCGCTCGGCCGGCCGGTGCCGGCCGAGGCGGAGGCGACGAGCTGAAGGTCGCCCTCGTCCACGACTGGCTGACGGGCATGCGCGGGGGCGAGAAGGTGCTCGTCTCGCTGGCGCGGCTGTTCCCCGACGCGCCCATCTTCACGCTGCTGCACGTGCCGGGCTCGGTCGCGCCCGAGCTCGAGGCGCGCGAGATCCGGACATCCTTCGTCCAGCGCCTGCCGTGGGCGGCGCGGAGCTACCGCCAGTACCTCCCGCTGTTTCCCGCGGCCGCCGAGTCGTTCGACCTCACGGGCTTCGAGCTCGTGCTCTCGAGCTCGCACTGCGCGGCGAAGGGCGTGCGCCCGGCGCCAGGAGCCCTGCACCTGTGCTATTGCCACACGCCGATGCGCTACGTGTGGGACCGCTACGACGACTACTTCGGCCCGGGCCGCGCGTCCCTGCTCGCGAGGGTGCTGATCCGGCCGATCGCCGCGCGCCTGCGCGCCTGGGACGCGCGCACGGCCGCGCGCGTCCAGCACTTCGCCGCCAACAGCGCCTACGTGGCGTCTCGGATCCGCCGCTACTACGGGCGCGACTCCGTCGTGATTCCTCCGCCGGTCGACACCGCATTCTTCACGCCGGGGACGGGTGCGGCGGGCGATTACGACCTGATCGTCTCCGCGCTCGCTCCCTACAAGCGCCTCGAGCTCGCGCTCGAGGCGTATCGGGGCACCGGCCGGCGCCTGCGCATCGTGGGCACCGGCCCCGAGGCCGCGCGGCTGCGGGCGCTGGCTCCCGCCGAGGCGGAGTTCCTCGGCCACGTCCCCGACCCCGAGCTGCGCGAGCTGTACCGCGGCTGCCGGGCGGTGCTGATGCCGGGCGTCGAGGACGCCGGGATCGTGCCGCTCGAGGCCCTCGCGTGCGGGCGCCCCGCCGTCGTCTTCGGCGAGGGCGGCGGGGCCGAGAGCGTCGAGCACGGCCGCACCGGCCTGCTGTTCCACGAGCCCCGGCCCGAGGCCCTGCGCGCGGCCGTGACTGCGCTCGAGACGGCGCGGTTTGATAGACTGGCGCTCCGGGCGAGGGCCGAAGCGCAGAGCACCGAGCGGTTCGAGGAGCGCATTCGCGCGTTCGTCGCAGACGCGCTCGCCCGCCGGGACCCTGCATGCTGAGAGCGAAGACGAGGAAGTGGGTGGCGATCCACGTCGCGGTCGACGTGGTGGCGACCTGCCTCGCCTGGCTGCTCGCGTATGCGCTCCGCTTCCACGAGCCGCTCGCCACGCTCGTCCCGGTGACGAAGGGCGTCCCCGACGTGTCGCGCTACCTGCTGCTGCTGCCGCTCATGGCGCTGCTCTGGCCGCCGGTGCTCTACTTCCACGGCCTCTACCAGATCCGGCGCGGGCGCAGCCGGATCGACGAGACCTTCGCCATCCTGTTCAGCGTGCTGCTGGCCTCGGCCCTGACGCTCGGGGCCACGCTCTACGTGCGCGTCTACTACCGCTTCCAGCCCGAGGCGGCGCCGCTCTGGGAGTACAGCCAGGCGGTGTTCGCGCTGTTCGTGCTGCTCGACGTGCTGCTCATCAGCCTCGGGCGACAGGCGCTGCGCGCGTGGCAGGAGCGGCAGTGGGCCGCGGGCGAGAACCTGACGCGTGTGCTGGTGGCCGGCACCGGCGAGCTGGGGCGCACCGTGGCCGAGACGCTGCTGGCGCACCGCCGGCTCGGCTACCGCGTCATCGGCTTCCTGGGCGAGAGCCCGCGGGCCGCGGGCCACGCCGGGCTGCCGGTCCTGGGCACGATCGACGCCGCCCGCGAGGCGGTCGAGCGCTCGCAGGCGGACCAGGTCTACGTGGCGCTTCCGCTCGAGGACCACGCGCGGCTGGTGCCACTCGTGCAGGGGCTGAGCAACGAGTGCGTGGATCTCAAGGTCGTGCCCGACGTCGTGCAGTACGCCACGATCCGCGCCTCGCTCGAGGACCTCGACGGGATCCCGATCATCAGCCTCAACGAGGTGCCGCTCCAGGGCTGGAGCAGCATGGTCAAGCGCGGCATGGACGCCCTGGCCTCCTCGCTGCTGCTGCTTGGCCTCACGCTCGTCCCGGTCCTCCCGGTGCTCGCCCTGCTGGTCCGGCTCTACGGCGGCAAGGGTCCCGTCCTGCTGCGGCAGGAGCGCATGACGCTCGACGGCAAGACCTTCCAGATCTTCAAGTTCCGCACGATGGTCGACGGGGCCGAGAAGGACACCGGCCCGGTGTTCGCGACCTCCGACGACCCGCGCCGAACGCCGATCGGCGCCTTCCTGCGCCGCCACAACCTCGACGAGCTGCCGCAGCTGCTGAACGTGCTGCTCGGCGACATGAGCCTCGTCGGGCCGCGCCCGGAGCGGCCGCCCTTCGTGCAGCAGTTCCGCGAGCGGATCCCGCAGTACATGCGCCGCCACCGCGTCAAGAGCGGGATGACCGGCTGGGCGCAGGTGAACGGCTGGCGCGGGAACACCTCGATCGAGAAGCGCATCGAGTTCGACCTCTACTACATCGAAAACTGGTCGCTGCGCCTCGACCTCAAGATCCTGATCCTGACCCTGTTCCGCGGCTTCGGGCAGCCCCACGCCTACTGAAGAAGCACTGGAAAGAGGAGCCTGATTGGCAAGAGCACTGGTGACGGGCGCGGCGGGCTTCCTGGGCTCGCACCTGTCCGAGTACCTGCTGGAGCGCGGTCATTCGGTCGTCGGGATGGACAGCCTGATCACGGGCGACGTCGCCAACATCGAGCACCTGACTGGGCGCGACTTCGTCTTCGTCAAGCACGACGTCACGCACTACATCGCGATCGAGGGGCCGCTCGACTACATCTTCCACTTCGCGAGCCCCGCCTCCCCGATCGACTACCTGCGGATCCCGATCCAGACGCTCAAGG
>CAZMRX010000251.1:0-7833 GCA_964568755.1 uncultured Acidobacteriota bacterium
AGGAACGCGCGCCGGTCGGCGGGCGGCGCGCCCAGGGCCGCGAAGAACGCGATCGCCACGCGCCCGAGCTCGCGCTCCAGGGCGGACGCGAAACGCCGCGCGGCGCGCTCCAGCTCCGCCTGGCGCCGCTCGGCCGCGGCGCGGCCGAGCTCGCGCGTCCAGCGGTACTGCAGCAAGCCGAGCACGCCGACGAGCAGCGCCAGCACCGCGAGGATCAGCCAGGGCCCTCGGCCTCGCCCGCTCACAGCCATCGCATCGAGTCTAGCAGCCGCCGCGTTTCGGCTCCCGCGCCCTCGCTCCGGCGTTTACATCCCTTACACGGAGATTGCGGCATGATGCATACATTCCCGGCTCGACAGGCGCATCATGTGGGGTGAGGCCCAGGCGGACGCGCCGGCCTCGGGAGGCGAGCGTGATGAGGCAGGCGTTGGGCGTGCCGTTCGTCGTCGCGGCGGTTCTGTGCGGCGCGTCCGCACCGGCCCAGGCACAGCCCGGGCCCTGGGCGGGCAACGAGTGGGGCGCGGGGATCGAGGCCGGGCCGGAGCTGCCTCCGCCGGGCCGGCACGAGGGAATGGCGCGCGACCTGGGTTTGAGCGAGTCCCAGCAGGCGCAGCTGCGCGAGATCATGGAGGAGCAGCGCGCGCAGCGCGAAGCCGTCTACGACAAGCTTTCGGCCAACCGCGACGCGCTGCAGCAGCTGCTCGAGAGCGGCAGCGCCGACGCGAGTGCGGTGGGCGAGCTGGTGCTGCAGGGGCGCAAGCTCCACGAGGAGAGCCGCGCGCTGCGCGAGGCCGAGCAGAAGGCGATCCGGTCGATCCTGACGCCCGAGCAGCGGAAGCGGTTCGACCAGGTCCTGGAGCAGCGCCGCGATCGCGGGCCGGGCCGCGGCCGGCAGGGCTTCGAGGGACCGCCCCCCGGCGGACAGGGCGTCACCGGCGCCCCGGGCGCGAGACAGCCCCGGCCGCCGATCGGCGCGGGCAAGCCGGGGCAGCTACCGCTGCAGCCCCAGTTCCCGCCGCAGCCCTAGGTGCACGCGCACAACGCCGCCAAGCGGGACGACCCCGAGGACCTCGAGAGCCGCAAGCGACGCAGGGAGGCCCGCCTCCAGGCGGACGCGTCGCGATCGCTCGATCCCTGGGAGCGCTACCGTGCGCTCGTCGACGCCTTCGAGCAGGAAATCGACCTCGCCGAGATGGCCGACCGCAAGGTCCGCTTCGCGATGGGCGTGATGGGCTCGCTCAGCGCCGGCGTGTTCGCGCTCACGACGCGCGCGGACCTGCTCGGGCTCGGGCGGCTGCCGCTTCGCGGCGGGCTCGGCGTCTTCCTGCTCGCTTACGCCGTCGTGGCCGTGTACTTCTTCCTGCAAGCCGTGGACGCACTGCGGCCACGGCCGGCCACCGCCCCCGGCGCGCCGAGCCCGGTCGCCGCCGAGGCCTCGAGCCTGCGCCACCTGGATCGCGTGGTGTCGCAGGAGAAGGCCGAGTACGAGCGCGCCTGGCGCGAGGTGCGCTTCGACCAGCTCCACGACGAGCTGGCGCTGCAGAACCACCGCATCGCGCAGGTGAACGGCGAGAAGTACAGGGCGCTCGGTCGCCTGTACGCGGGCCTGCGGGTGCTGGCGCTGCTTCTCGCCGGATTCGTGGGGTTCGCAGCGCTCGTCCAGGCGCTCGTGGCGCTCGGTAAGGCCGCCTCCGCGGGGTAGTGCGACCCGTCGGCGACGATTTCCGTAATCAGCGTTTCAATTTCCGTAAGCACAGGATTTTGCGGGACTTGTGCGGCCGAAGCGCATATCCTCTGGGCGAGTTTTCACCGCGGATCAAGCCAGGCACTGGGGAGGGACGATGAGCAGGTTCGGCGGGTCGCTTCTGGTACTCGGGTTGGCGGTCGTCCCTTTCGCCGCCGCACCGGCGCGCGCTCAGTCCGTCGTGGCCGTGACCGAGACGCTGGACTTCGACCGGCCCGAGTCCTGGGGCATGAAGTACTACGCCTCGCTCGCGCTGCTCACGAGCATGGGCGCGCCGGAGACGCGCGCCGCGGGCGCCATCGACCTCGGCTTCGAGGGCAGCTACGTGCCCCAGATGAGCGACGAGGAGCGGCGCATCGGCTTCAACGGGACGAAGCTCGAGGACGTGAACAAGACGAGCTTCTTCGGCCGCATCCGCGGCAGCGTGGGTCTCGGCAAGGGCGTGGCGCTCGAGCTCGGCTGGACGCCGCCCGTCCTGGTGGGCGGGGCGAAGCCCAACATCTTCGCACTCGCGCTCGGCCGGCCCTTCGCGCTGTCGGAGACGTGGCGGCTCGGCGTGCGCGGCTACGGACAGCTCGGCACGATCGAGGCCGACATCACGTGCAGCGCCGACGAGGCGGCGGCGGGCGACGACCTGCAGCAGAACCCCTTCCAGTGCGTCGAGCCCTCGCAGGACGAGAGCCGGCAGAAGGTGATCGGTCTCGAGCTCGTGGCCGGGTACGACGGCGAGTCGCGTTTCAAGCCCTACCTCGGGCTGGGCGTCAACTACATGGACCTCGAGTTCCAGGTGAGTGCGATCTACGCGGGCGGCCTGGTCGAGGACCACAACCTGCAGCTCACGAGCGGCACCACCCTCTCCGCCACGGCGGGGCTCACCTTCGAGGCGGGCGAGCGCTGGCGCGTGACGGGCGAGCTGTTCTACTCGTGGCTCGGCATCACGCGGCCGCCCTCGACCACGTCGGCCAACGAAGGCTTCTTCAACGGCCGCGTGTTCGTGAGCTACCGCGTTCGCTGAGGCTACCTGTGGCGCGCCGGGCTCTCGGCTTCGCGCTCGCGCTCGCGGGTCTGCTGCTTGCGGACGGACCCCTCGCGCGGGCGCTCGACGAGCCCCTGGTCTTCGTGTGCGATCCGGCCGCGAGCCGCGTCCGGCTCCACCTGGGACGCGCCGGGTTGATGAAGTTCCTCGGCCACGAGCACCACATCGAGGCCCCGCTCGCCGAAGGGCAGGTTCTCGTCGCGGCGGGCGATCCCGCGCGCTCTTCGGTCCGCCTGCGCTTCGAGTCCGCGAGGCTCGCGGTGATCCCGGGCAGCGAGCCCGCGGGCGACATCCCCAAGGTCGAGGAGCGGATGCGCGGTCCGGAGGTGCTCGAGGTGGCCCGCTACCCGGAGATCGTGTTCGCCTCGACCTCGGTCGCGGCCCGCCCCGGGGGCAAGACGGTCGTCGTCACCGGCACGCTGACGCTGCGCGGCCGTTCGTTCCCGCTCGAGGTGCCGCTCGAGGTCGAGAGCGGTGCGGGCGGCCTGCAGGCGCGCGGCGAGCTCGCCTTGAACCTGCGCGACCTCGGGCTCGAGCCGCCCTCGGTGGCCGGCGTCGTGAAGGTGGCCAACCGCTTCCGGCTCGAGTTCGAGATCCGGGCGCGGGCGCAAGCCGCGCGCTGAAGCCGCCCTCGCGGCGCGGCCCGGCTCAGGCCGTCGCGGCGGCCGGGGCCGCGTCGCTGCGGCTCCGCTGCGGGATCGTGAAGCAGAAGGTCGCTCCCTGGCCCGCGCCGCCCGACTCCACCCACACCTGGCCGCCGTGCACCTCGACGATGCGCTTCACGAGCGCCAGCCCGATGCCGGTGCCCTCGACGGACGGGTCGAGGCGCTCGAACAGGCCGAACACGCGCTGGTGGTGCTTCGCGTCGATCCCGATCCCGTTGTCGCGCACGAAGCAGACCGGCCCGGCGGGCCCGGGCCGCGCGCCGATCAGGATCCGCGGCGACTCGCCGCCGGTCGTGAACTTGGCGGCGTTGTCGACGAGGTTCTGCACCACCTCCAGCAGGCGCGCGCGGTCCCCGTGGAGCACCGGCAGGTCGTCCGCGAGCTGCAGCTCGGCCCCCGCCGCGGCCAGGCGGCCCGCGAGCGACTGGCGCGCCTCCTCGGCCAGCTCGCGAAGCGGCACGTCCTCGAGCGTGGTGGTGACGCGGCCCACGCGCGACAGCTCCAGCAGCTCGCGCAGCTGGCGCTCCATCTTCGCGGCCGCGGAGCGGATGCGCGCGACGTCGGCGAGGGCGCTCTCGGTGCGGCCGGCCTCGATGTCCCGCTCGAGCAGCCCCAGGAACCCCAGCACCGTCACGAGCGGGCTGCGCAGGTCGTGCGACACGCTGTAGGTGAAGCGCTCGAGCTCGGCGTTCCTGCGCTCCATCTCGCCGATCGTGAGCTGCAGGCGGCTTGACATGTCGTTGAAGGCCTCGGCGACCACCTGCAGCTCGTCCCCCGACTGGATCCGCAGCCGCTCGTCGTAGTTCCCGCGCGCCACCTGCTGCACGCCCTCGGTGAGCGCGGCGAGCGGCCGCGTGAGCCGCGTCCCGAGCGCCAGGCCGAGCAGCGCCGCGATCAGCGCCGACGCGGCCATCAGCGCGAGCGCGCGCCTGACCGAGGCTCGGAACTGCCCCTCGAGGCTGTCCAGGCTCACGTGGTAGACGACGGAGAGGCGGTGGCGTCCCCAGTCCTCGAGGTACGGCACCACGATCTCGTAGGGCCCCTCGCCCGCCCCGGCGTCGCGGATCTCGCTGAGCTCGACGCGCCGCACGGCCGCGAGCCGCTCGCCGGCCAGGCGCGCGGCGGGAGCCGTGCCCAGCGCGTCGATGTCGCGCGAGTCGAACAGCACCCGACCCTCGACGTCGCAGACCAGGATCGCCGTCACCTCGTCGGACCTGGCGAGCAGGTCGAGCACCAGCTGCCGGAACTTGAAGTAGCCCGAGTGGAAGTAGCTGTCGAAGCTCTGGGCGAGCGTGGGCGTCGCGAGCGCGGCGAACTGGCGGGCGCCCGCCTCCAGGCGCGCGCGGTTGGCGCGGCGGCCCGCGATCAGCAGGTACGCGGCGTTCGCCACCAGGATCAGCACGAGCGTCGTCACGAATGTCGCCACCAGCCGCGTGCGCAGGCTGCGGAGCAGCGACCTCACGGGGCGTTGGCGGCCGCGGGCCGCAGGTCGCGCGGGCGCAGCGCGAGGCTCACGGGCGGGTCCCAGCTGATGCGCCGGGCGTCGTACACCACCGCCTCCGGCTGCACCAGCAGCGGCAGGATCGGGCGCTGCTCGGCGAGCCGCGCGAACGCGCGCCGCAGCACGGAGGCCCGCTCGCGCAGGTTCGCGCGCGACTGCGCCTCGTGCGTGATCGCGTCGAGCTCGGCGTCGGCGAAGCCGGTGGCGTTCGAGCTCCCGCGCAGCGGCTTCACGGGCGGCGGGAACAGCACCTCGAACACGTCGGCCCCGTCTCCCGACTCGCTCGCCCAGCCGAGCAGGAACATGTCCGAGCCGCCGCGGTCGAGCAGCGCGTAGAGCTCGCCCTTCTCGAGCGCGTTGACCTCGACGCGCAGGCCGACCTGCGCCAGCTGCCGCGCGACCTCGTGCAGCAGCTGGACGTCCCTGACGTAGCGGTTGGAAGGGCCGTCGAGGCGCAGCGCGTGGCCCGGACGAAGTCCCGCCGCGCGCAGCAGGCGGCGCGCGCGCTCGGGGTCGTACGCGGACGCGGGCAGCTCCGGGTCGTAGCCGACCGAGCCGCGCGGCATCAGCTGGTTGGCCACCGTTCCCTTGCCCAGGAACACGCGCTCCACGATCGCGCGCCTGTCGATCGCCAGGTCGAGCGCCTCGCGCACGCGCGGGTCGTCGAAAGGCGGGCGGTCGACGCGCAGGCCGATGAACAGCACGCGCAGGCCGGCGCCCACCACCAGCCGGAGCTGCGGCAGCTTCTCGAGCCGCGCCCACGCCTCGGGCGGCACGAAGTCCGCGATGTCGGCCTCGCCGGTCTCGACCAGCCGCAGGCGCGTGTCGTCGTCGGGCACGACGCGAAACTCCGCGCGCTCGAACGCCGACGGGGGGCCCCAGTGGTGCGGGTTGCGGGCGAACACGAAGCGCGCTCCCCGCTCCCAGCGCTCGAGCACGTAGGGCGCCGTCCCGACCACCGGCACCGGCTTGCTCGCCACGGCCTCGCCGGGCAGCACGAAGCCCCAGGCGAGCCGTGCGAGCAGCGTCGGGTCGGGGCGCACGGCGCGCACCTCGAGGCGCCGCTCGTCGAGCGCGCGCACGCTCTCCACGGTGCTCAGGTAGCCGTCGTTCGGCCACGCGAGCCGCGTGCCGGCTTCCAGGCTGCGCGCGACGTCTGCGGCGGTGACCGGGCGGCCGTCGGAGAATCGCAGGCCCGGCCGCAGCTCGAGTACGAAGCTGCGCTCGTCCGACGTCAGCCAGTGCGCGCACAGCGCCGGGGCCACGTTGAGGCCGCGGTCGAGGGCCACCACGGCGTCGAGCACCCAGCGATTCATCTCGAAGGTGTAGCTCTCGTTCGCGGCGGGCGGGTTGGGGAAGAAGCCGGTGACGTCGGCGCGCACGGCCGCGTGCAGGACGCCGGGGGAGCGCGCGGGCGCGGGGCCCGAGCACGCCGCCACGGCGAGCGCGAGCAGGACGGGGATCGGCCCCGGCGGGCCAGCGAGCATGCCGCGAGCTTAGCAGAGCCGGGTGCCGAGGCCGGGCTTGCGGACTATCATCGTGCTGGCGTGACCGAGGGGGATCGAAGAGCGATGAGCGACGGACGCGGGCCGGGACGTCTACTGGATCTCTGGGACGAGGCGCGGGCCGCCGGCATGAGCGAGCCGGAGCGGCTGCTGTACCGCTCCAACCTGCTGGGCTCGGACCTGCGGATAACCAACTTCGGCGGCGGCAACACCTCGGCCAAGGTCCAGCAGGCCGACCCGCTCACGCGTCAGCCGGTGCCGGTGCTCTGGGTCAAGGGCTCGGGCGGCGACCTGGGGTCGATGAAGCTCGACGGCTTCGCGACGCTGTACCTCGAGAAGCTCGAGTCGCTGCGCGGCCTCTACCGCGGGCTCGCGCACGAGGACGAGATGGTGGGCTACCTGCCGCACTGCAGCTTCGGCGCCAACCCGCGCGCGGCCTCGATCGACACGCCGCTGCACGCCTTCATCCCGAAGGCCCACGTCGACCACATGCACCCCGACGCCGTGATCGCGATCGCCGCCTCGCGCGATTCCGAGCGGCTGACGCGCGAGGTGTTCGGCGGGGAGATCGGCTGGCTGCCGTGGCAGCGGCCGGGCTTCGACCTCGGCCTCAAGCTCGGGGCGCTGGTGCGGGAGCAGCCGGCGCTCGCGGGCATCGTGCTGGCGGGGCACGGCCTGTTCACCTGGGGCGACAGCTCGCGGCAGTGCTACGCGAACACGCTGCGCATCGTGCAGAAAGCTTCGGACTACCTGGCGGAGCAGGGCCGCGAGCAGCCGTTCGGCAAGGCCGTGGCGCAGCCGCTCGACGCGGGCGGCAAGGCGGCGTTCCTGGCCGAGCTGGTGCCGGCGCTGCGCGGGAAGCTCTCGAAGGGCGTGCGCAAGCTGATGCACTTCACGGACGCGCCCGAGGTGATGGAGTTCGTGGGCGCGGCGCGCGCGGAGGAGCTCGCGGCGGTCGGGACCTCGTGCCCCGACCACTTCCTGCGCACCAAGATCTGGCCGCTCGTCCTGCCCTTCGATCCCGCGAGGGAGCGCGCGAGCGACGTCGCGGGGCGCCTCGACGGGCTGCTCGAGGGCTATCGTGCGCGCTACCAGGCCTACTACGAACGCTGCAAGCACGGGGACTCTCCGGCGATGCGCGACCCGTACCCGGTGATCGTGCTGGTGCCGGGCGTGGGCCTTCTCTCCTTCGCCAAGGACAAGGCCACCGCGCGCATCGCCTCCGAGTTCTACGTCAACGCCATCAACGTGATGCGCGGGGCCGAGTCGGTCTCGGCGTACGTGCCGATCCCGGAGCAGGAGGCCTTCGACATCGAGTACTGGCTGCTCGAGGAGGCGAAGCTGCAGCGCATGCCGAAGCCGAAGAGCCTCGAGGGCCGGAT
>CAZMRX010000252.1:0-7823 GCA_964568755.1 uncultured Acidobacteriota bacterium
CGCCACCCGGAAGCCGTGCCCCTCGAGCAGCGCCCCGATCGAGGCGGAGGCGAGGCCCTTGCCGAGCGAGGAGACCACCCCGCCCGTCACGAAGATGTACTTGGTCAAACGTTCGTTCCCTTCTCGGAGGCGAGGAGCGCGCGCACGCGCTCGAGGTCCTCCGGCGTGTCGACGGCGATGCCCGCCTCGCCATGATGCGGCACCACGCGGATCCGCATGCCGGCGGCGAGCGCGCGCAGCTGCTCGAGGCCCTCGGCCTGCTCGAGCGCGGCCTGGGGGAGCGCGGCGAAGCGCAGCAGCGCTTCCCGCCGGTAGGCGTAGAGCCCGACGTGCTTGCGCGCCAGGCCCGCCGCCACGGCGGCCTCGGCCGCGGCCCGGGCGTCGCCGCCCCCGGCCTGGCGCACGTATGGAATCGGGCTGCGCGAGAAATAGAGAGCGTCGCCCGAGGCGTCGCAGACCACCTTGACGACCGACGGCGCGAGCATCTCGTCGGTCGAGGCGAGCGGCAGCGAGAGCGTCGCGATCTCGAGCCCGGGGTCGCTCGCGAGCGCCTCGGCCACGGCGTCGATCCCGAGCGGGTCGAGCATCGGCTCGTCGCCCTGGACGTTGATCACGATCTCGGCTTCGATCGCCGAAGCCGCCTCGGCCAGCCGGTCGGTGCCGGTGGCGTGATGGCTCGAGGTGAGCACGGCCTCGCCCCCGAAGCCGCGCACCACGCGCGCGATGCGCTCGTCCTCGGTCGCCACCAGCACCCGGTCCACCCGCCTGGCTGCGCGCGCGCGCTCGTACACCCTCTCGATCATCGTCTTGCCCAGGATTTCCGAGAGAGGCTTCCCCGGAAGGCGTGTTGCAGCGTGGCGCGCGGGGATGATTGCGACGATGGCCAATGCTTAGCCTGGGGCCCTCGTGTATTGCGAATCGTAGCACACGCCCAGGGGGGTCTGGGGGGTGCGGCGTCAGAGCACCCCCCAGGCCTGCCCGCTGACCTCGTTCCTTTCTTTGGCGTCGTCCGTTCTTTCGTTCTTTCGCTCGTCCCTTTCGCCCGTTCGTTCCTCCGTCCGTTTCTTCTCGTCCGTTCATTCCGTCGTCCCCCCGTCCCGTCGCTTGTTCGCTCCGCCCTTTCCGCCCCCCCCCGTCCACTCGCTTTACGCCCTCGCTCCCCCTCGCTAGCATGACCCCGCCGATGCCCACCTCCCGCGCGCTCGCCCGGCTCGTCGTGGCTCTCGCGACACTGGCGATCGCGGTGCTGCTCTACCCGGGCGCGCTGCTGCGGGGGGAGGCCTTCTTCGAGCGCGACCTGCACCTCGACTGGTACCCGCGCCTCGCGGCCCTGGGGCGCGCGCTCGGCGAGGGCGCCTGGCCGCTGTGGGAGCCGGGCCTGGGCTTCGGCCAGCCGCTGCTCGCCGACCCGAGCGTGCAGGTGCTGTACCCGGCCACCTGGCTGGCCCTGGCGCTCCCCTGGAGCGCCGCCTACACCGGCTTCGTGCTGCTGCACCTGCTGGTGGCCGCAGTCGGTGCGAAGCGCCTCGCCGCGCGCCTCGGAGCGGGGCAGCTCGGCTCCTGGGCCGCGGCGCTCGCGTTCGTCGTCTCCGGGCCGGTGCAGTCCGCGCTCAACCTGTGGCACCACTTCGCGGGCACGGCCTGGATGCCGTGGGTGCTGCTGGCTTTCGACACCGCCCTGCGGCGACCCTCGCTCCGCGCGACGCTCGCCCTGGCGGCGGCTTTCTCGCTGCAGGTGCTGGCGGGCTCCGCCGATCTCTGCGCGATGACGCTCCTGCTCGCGCTCGCGCTGGCCGTGACGCGGCTCGCTCGCGCGCGCCGCCCGCGCGCCTCTCGCGCTCGCGCCCTGGCCGGCTGCGGCATGGCGCTCGCGCTGGCGGCGGCGCTGACGTGCGCGCTCTGGTGGCCCGCGGCCGAGGTGGTGCTGCGCTCCTCGCGACGGGGGCTGCCGGAGGACGTCCGCACCGCGTGGTCGGTCCCGGCCCTCGGCCTCGCTCGCGTCGTGGCGCCGCTCGACCCCGCGCGCGTCCCGTACGAGCCTGGGCTATGGACCCGGCTCTACGATCGCCCGTCGCACCCGCTGCTGTTCTCGCTCTACCTGGGCCTGCCGATGCTCGGGCTCGCCTCGCTGGCGCTTCTCGCTCGCCGCCGCCGCGCGCCTGCGCTCGTGCTCGCCGGGGTCGCGCTCCTCGCCCTGGGGTTCGCGATGGGCCCGCACGGCCCGCTCTACGGTCCGCTCGCGGGGCTGGTTCCGCCGCTGCGCGTCCTGCGCTACCCGTCGAAAGCCATGCTCGTCGCCGCGCTCGCCACGGCCCTTCTCGTAGGGCTCGGCGTGAGAGCGCTTCGATCGTCCGCGCGTGCCCGGCGCAGCGTCGCCGCGCTGCTCGTCCTGGGCTCCGGAGCGGTCACGGTCGGGGCGGGCCGGATTCCCGCCGAGACCGGCTGGTCGCCGCTCCTGGGCCTGCTCTTCGCCGTCGTGCTCGCGCTCCACGGCGTGCGCGTGAAGCCCGGCCTCGCTGGCGGGCTGCTGGTGTCGATCGCCGTCGCCGACCTCGTGGCCGCGCACCGCGACCTGAACGCCACGGTTCCCGCGGCGCTCCTGCGCGAGCCGCCGCCGCTCGTCGGGATGCTGCGCGGCGACGACGGCCGGCGTGTCCACGTCTGGGACTACCACACGCTGCCCGGCGACGCGGAACGGCACCTCGGCCACGGCGCTCCCTACCGGCCGGCGGCGGGGCCTGCGGGGCTCGACCCCCGCGTGCTCGCCTTCGCGGCCCAGCGCCAGCTGCTGGTCCCGCCCACGGCGACCTTCTTCGGCCTCGAGACCAGCTACGACCTCGACAATCGCGGGCTCTACCCGCGCGACCTGAACGACCTCAGCTACTTCCTGCGCCGCGTGGAAGGCACGCCCGTGCACACGCGGCTGCTCCGGATGGCCGCGGTCGACCGGGTCGCGGCGCTGCACGAGCGCGGCCTCGAGGACCTGCGGCTCGAGCGCTCGTTGCCCAGCCTCGCCCCCGAGGCGATTCGGGTCTTCGCCGTGCCCGACTCGCAGCCGCGCGCGTTCCTCGTCGGCCGGACCCGGGTCGTGGACGGCGAGGCGGCCTTCAGCGCGCTGCTCGACCCGGCCTTCGACCCGAGCCTCGAGGCCCTGCTCGCGTCCGGCCCGCGGCTGCCGGGCGAAGCGCCGGCCGAAGGCTCGGTTCGCTGGCTGGAGCGTCGCGCCGACCGGCAGCGGCTCGAGACCACGAGCGCCCGGCCCGCGCTGCTGGTGCTCGCCGACGCCTACGATCCCGGCTGGCGCGCGCGCGTCGACGGCGTGCCGAGCACGCTGCTGCGGGCCAACGTCGCCTTCCGCGGGCTGCTCGTCCCGGAAGGGCGCCACGTCGTCGAGCTCGTCTACCGACCGCGGGCCGTCGTGCTCGGCCTCGCCGTCTCGGGCGCGGCCCTCGCGGCCGCGGCGGCGCTGTGGCTCTCGAGTCGAAGGAGCGCGCTCTAGGCGGCTCGAGGACGCAGCAGCCAGCCGATCGCCAGCAGGGCGGCCGCCGAAGCCAGCAGCCCGGCCCGCAGGCCGGGCGCCGCGTAGGCCAGCTCCACGCGGTGGCGGCCCGCGGGAACGCGCAGGCGGCGGTGGCGCGAGCGCTCCAGCTCGACCGGCGCGTCGTCCACGCTCGCGCTCCAGCCGGGGGCCCAGGCGTCGCGCACCACGAGCGTCGCCGCGGCCTCGGCCTCCGTCACGAGCTCGATCCGGCTCGTTCCCGCGCGGACGTCGCTTACGCGCCCTTCGCCCGTGAGCGCGATCCGCGGGAGCGCCTCGCGCAGCGCGTAGGCGTGGACCGCGACGGGCCGCGTGCGCTCCGGCGCGAGCACGAACAGCGGCGCGAGGTCGGGGTGGTCGAGCGGGTCGAGCGAGAGCACGGTCGTCACGGCCGCCTCGCGCAGGCGCGGCAGCAGCGGCGGCAGGGCTGCGCACGAGCCCTGCTCCGGCTCCAGGATGCGCTCGGTCGGCACCAGCATGGTGAGATCGGGCGAGAGCGCCGTCGGCACGCCGCGCGGGACGTTGAAGGCCGGGCTCAGCGTCTCGAGCAGCACGGCGAAGCTCCACACCTCGTGGTCCTGGCCGCGCGCCACGAGGCCCGCGTGGAACGCCGGGCTCGTCTCGATCGGGCAGGTGTAGACGCGGCCGTCGCGCAGCTGGGGCAGCCGCTCGGCGAGCTCGGGCGAGGGCGCGTAGAAGCGGCTCGAGACCATCGGGTTGAGCCCGGCGCCGGTGCGCAGCAGGTCGGCCGACACGAGCGCCACGCCGAGCCAGGCGGCGCGCGAGCCCGAGAGCCGTTCGCGGCCGGCGAGCGCGGCCACGAGCGCGAGCACGAGCGCCACGGCGCCGCCGGTCGCGGCGTCGCGCAGGACGCGGTCGAGCAGCGTCGCGCGCGTCTCGGGCGCGAACCCGGGTGGAAAGAACGCGGCCGCGAAGGAGGCGAGCGGGCCCGGGAATGCGACGACGAGGAGCGGCGACGCGACGAGCAGCGCGCCGAGGGCGAAGGCGGCGAGGGCGAGCGTGCGGCGTCGAAGGCCGGAGGCGAGCGCCTGGAGCCCGAGCCCGGCGAGGAGCGCCACCGAGATGTGGACGAGGAAGAACGCCTTCACCGGGAATCGGAAGAGGCGCAGTGCGGCAACCCACTCGACGAGCGGCGCCAGCCCCACGAAGCGGCCGAGCGCGAGCACGAGGCCCACGGCCAGGAGCAGCAGCAGCCTGCGGCTCGGCCCGCGCCGCGCGGCGGCGCCCGCGGCCGCCAGCGCCAGGACGGGAGCGCCCAGGTACAGGCTCAGCACGTAAGGAAAGCCGCGCGGGAAGAAGTTGTGACCCCACCACTCGTTCGCCAGGTTCGCGGGGTTGCCGAACAGGCTGCCCACGAGAGTCTGGACGAGCGCGAAAGGGTGCACCGAGTGCGCGAGCACCACCTCCGTCGGGAAGCCGCGGCCGCGCGCGCTGCCTTCCACCTGAGAGGCGACCAGCACGAGCACCGGCGCGGCGAGCGCCGCGGCGAGCGCCAGCGCCGCGACGAGGCGCCCGGCCGGGCCCAGCGGGCGCTCGAAGCGAAGCCCGAGCACGACGCCCGCGGCGATCGAGAGCGCCACGATCTCGACGCCCGTGGTGGAGAGCGCCACGGCCGCGGCCAGCGCCGCCGCGGCGATCGCGCGGCGGCCGCCGCCCGTGAGCAGCCGCACGACGCACAGCACCACGAGCGGAGCCCCGGCCGCCGCCTGCACGTAGACGTAGAGGTTGACGGTCGAGAGGAAGAAGCCGCCGAGCGCGTACGAGAGCGCGGCGCCGCAGGACGCTTCGAGCCCCAGCTCCAGCCCGCGGCGTGCCAGCAGGAAGAGGAAGAGCGCGCCCAGCGGTACGTGCAGCGCCAGCAGCAGCGAGAGGAAGGGCTCGCCCGGCGCGAGGACCCCGACGAGATCCAGCGGATAGCCGAGCGCCGGCAGCGACAGCGGCACGCCCTCGTGGACGTAGGGGTTCCACAGGACGAGCTCGCCCTGGCGCAGCCGCTCCAGCGCGAAGCGGCGCAGCGGCAAGAAGTGGAGCGACAGGTCGCGGAAGTAGAGGCTCGCGCCCGACAGGGCGCCGCGCAGGAACGGCAGGAAGGCGACGAGCGCCACCAGCGCGGCGACCCACGCCTGGCGCTGGCGCTCGCTCACTCCACGCCTCAGGCGAGCTGTCGCACGGCGCGCGCCGGCACGCCCGCCACGAGCGTCGCGGGCGGGACGTCGCCGGTCACGACACTGCCGGCGGCGACGAAGGAGCGGGCGCCGACCCGGATGCCGGGCAGCAGCGTCACGTTCGCCCCGATGAACGAGCCCTGCTCGATCACGACCGGCGCGGCCTGGGCCGGGAAGTGGGCCTGCAGCGGGTGGTCGTGGTAGCCGACGTTCGTGTGCGTCAGCACCAGCACCCGCTCGGCGAGCGTCACCTGGCGCTCGAGCCGGATGCCCTCGGCGAGGTCGAGCAGGCACTCGTCGCCGAGGAAGCACTCGTCCGCGATCTCGAGGCCGGGGAGGCCGCGCCTATAGAGGTTGAAGAAGCGCACGTCGTGCAGGATCGAGCCGCGGCCGATGCGCGCGCCGAGCAGGCGCAGCCAGGGGGCGCGCAGCTGCGGCACGAGCAGCAGCCGGTAGGGGAGCATGGCCGCGGTGTAGAAGCCGAAGCGCAGCGCCCGCGACCAGCCGATCTCGGCGAGCGCCTTCAACGACCCTCGCGCCGCAGCTGCCCGCGGAAGCGGACGAGCTGGCCGAAGTAGCGGAACGAGTCGCGCACGCCGCTCACCGTCGAGGTCTTGTCCGCGCGACGGATGTAGGCGCCCGGGATCTCCACCATGCGCAGGCCGCGGCGGGCGGCGCGGACCATGCACTCGGTGTCCCAAAACCAGCCGGGGTCCCGGATCTCGTCGAGCAGCGGCAGCAGCGTCTCGCGGCGGAAGAACTTGTAGCCGGTCTCGGTGTCGGCGGTCGTCACGCCGAGCAGGCGCCGCACCAGGAACGAGTAGCCCCGGCTCATGAAGTAGCGGTCGAGCGAGCGCACCTGGAAGGCGTAGATGCGCCGCAGCGTCGCCACGTCGGCCCCGGTGTCGATCGCGCGCACCAGCGACGGGATGTAGCGGCTGTGCACCTCGAGGTCGACGTCGATGTAGCCCGTGACCGCGCCGCGCGCCGCCCGGAAGCCGTCCGTGACCGTGGCGCCGCGGCCCTGGTTGCGCTCGTGGAGGATCGTGCGCAGCTGCAGCTGCGGGTGCGCGGCCGTGATCCGCGCGAGGATCTCGCGGGTGCGGTCGCGGCTGACGTCGTCCACGAACACGATCTCGAACGGAAAGCGCGCCTGCTCCAGCGTGTCCCTGATCTCGGCGAAGCTCTGCTCGAGGTGCTCGGCCTCGTTGTAGCAGGCGAGCACCAGGCTCAGGTGCGGGGTCTCGGCCACCTCAGGCCCCCGCCTGGCGCACGGTCTCGATCACCCGCTCGACCTCGTCGTCCTGCAGCCGCGGGTGCAGCGGCAGGCGCAGCAGCGTGCCCGCCACGCGATCCGTCACGGGCAGCTCCGGCTGCGGGCCGAGGCTGCGGCCGTGCGGCGCCGAGTGCAGCGGCACGTAGTGGAACGTCGCCATCACCCCGCGCGCGCGCAGCGCGGCCAGGGCGCGGTCGCGGGCGGCTGTGTCCGGGTAGAGCAGGTAGAAGATGTGGTGGTTGGGCTCGCGCTCGGGGAGCTCGGCGGGCAGCCGGACACGGCCGGCGCCGGCCCAGCCCGCGAGCTCCGCCCGGTAGCGCGCCACGATCGCCGCGCGCCGGGCCTGGATCTCGGGGAGCTTGTCGAGCTGGGCGTCGAGGATCGCGGCGAGCACGTCGGAGAGCACGTAGCTCGAGCCCTCGGCGACCCAGGTGTACTTGTCGACTTCGCCGCGCAGGAAAGCGCTGCGGTTCGTGCCTTCCTCCCGGATCACTTCCGCGCGCCGGGCCACCGCTTCGTCGCGCAGGGCGAGGGCGCCGCCCTCGCCGCACGACAGGTTCTTCGTGTCGTGAAAGCTGAGGCAGCCCGCATCTCCGAGCGCTCCCAGCGCGCGGCCGCGATACGAGGCCCCGAGCCCCTGGGCCGCGTCCTCGACGAGCTTCAGGCGCCGTTGCCGGCAGATCTTCTCGAGGGCGTCGACCTCTCCCGCAACTCCTGCGTAGTGGACGGGCAGTATGGCCGCGGTGCGATCCGTGATCCGACGCTCGACGTCGGCGGGATCGAGGCCGAGGGTGGTCTCTTCGATGTCCGCCAGCACTGGCCG
>CAZMRX010000253.1:0-7801 GCA_964568755.1 uncultured Acidobacteriota bacterium
TGCTGACGGGCAAGCGCCTCTTCACCGGCGAGACGGTGAGCGACGTGCTGGCCGGGGTGCTCAAGACCGAGGTCGACCTCGGGGCGCTGCCGGACGCGACGCCTCGCGGCATCCGCGAGCTGCTGCGGCGCTGCCTCGAGCGGGATCCCAGGAACCGGCTGCGCGACATCGGCGAGGCGCGCGTCGCACTCGATCGGGCGCTCGAGGGCGGAGCCGAAGGGCCGGCCGCGGCCCCCCTGGTGGCCGCCGGCGGACGCGCCAACCGCACGACCTGGGCCCTGGCCGCCCTCGCTGTCGTCTTCGCGTCGCTCTTCCTCGCGTCGCTGCTCCGCACCCCCGCCGGTCCGGCGCTCGCGCCGCGAGCGATCCGCTTCCCGTTGGCCGCCGATCCGTCCCTCTTCATCGCGACCGACCTCACGACCCCGTTCGCGATCTCGCCCGACGGCCAGACGGTCGTGTTCACGGGAACCCGCGGCGGAGCCAAGCCCCACCTGTGGGTCCGCTCGCTCGACAGCCCCGACGCGCGGGAGCTCGAGGATACGGAGAGCGCCACGCAGCCGGCCCTCTCACCGGACGGGAAGTGGGTCGCCTTCCTCTTCCACTTCAAAGAGGTCCGGAAGCTGCGTCTGGGCGGGGGTGCTGCGACCCGACTCTGGACGCTCCCCGCCTTCTCCGCGTCGCTGACCTGGGCGTCCGACGACGAGATCCTGATCGAGGTCCTGGGCGCGAAGACGGGGATCCATCGGCTGAGCGCGGGCGGTGGCGCGGCGCAGGAGCTCGTCCCGCTCGACGCCGCAGCCGGTGAGACCACCCAGCGGCGGCCGTTCGTGCTGCGGCGCGAGCGGATGGTCCTCTACGCGAGCACGACGGCCGACGGCCGCACCACGCTCGCGATGGTCTCGCTCGCCGACGGCCGACGCTCGCGGCTCGGGATCGAGGGCGTACAGGCGCTGGGCATGGTCGACGGGCGGCTGGTCTACGCGCGCGCGGACGGCAACCTGATGGCGGTGCCGCTCGACGTCTCCGCGATGCGGACGACGGGCGCCGCCATCGAGCTTCGCGAGCGGGTCGAGACGTCGGGGATCGGCACCCGCGTGGCGCTCTCGGAGGCGGGGACACTGGTCTACCGCTCGGGCTCGTCCAGCTCACGCCTGATGCTGGTCGACGAGAACGGGCGTTCCGAGCCGCTCGGCACGGAGCTCGGCGACTTCGCGCGGCCGCGCTTCTCGCCGGACGGGCGGCGCATCGTGGTCGGCAGCGGCGGCGATCGCTGGGGCTACAGCCGCGGCGTGGCCCGCGATCTCTGGATCTTCGATCGTGACTCGGGGCAGGCCTCGCGCCTGACCCGGACCGGCACGGCCTCGGCGCCGGCCTGGACGATCGACGGCCGGCGGGTCGTCTACGTGCAGGAGGAGCCTCGAGAGAGCAGGGGCGAGGTCTGGACGCTCCCGCTCGATGGCAGCGCCGAGGCGAGCCGCCTGGCCGAAGTCGAGGGCTCGCTGGGCTGGCCAGTCGCGTCGCCGGACGGCCGCTCGGTGATCGCCGTCCAGACCGGCTCGCCGGAGCCGCCGCAGCTCGTCCGAGTGTCGCTCGACGACGGCCATCCGGTGACGCCCCTGCTCCCCCCATCGAGCCAGGATCCGTTTCGCTGGCCGCAGCAGCCGCGCATCTCTCCCGACGGTCGCCTGGTGGCGTTCTCGGACAACTGGGAGGTCTACGTGCGCCCGCTCAACGGCGCGGGCACACTGCAGGTGACGGACAGCGGCGGCTCGTCTCCGGCGTGGGCGCCGGACAGCCGGCACCTCTACTTCGGCAACGGCAACGTTCTCGGGGTGGCCGAGCTCCGCACCACACCCACCCTGGCTGTCGTCGGCCGTCGCATCGTGACGCAGCTCGGCTACTCCTGCGAGGACTTCGACATCGCACCCGATGGAAAGCGCTTCGTCGTTGTCGTGCCGGCATCGGGCCGCTCCGACGTGCTGGTGGCCGCCCACTGGACGGACGAGCTGCGCCGCAGCTGGAGCCAGGGCGCTCCCGCCGAGGGTGCGCCGTGATGGACGAGGTGTATCGCGCGAGCCCGTGAGCGGAAGGCCGTCGGCGCCCTTGCTCAGGCGGCGGTCGGGTCTGCGAGCCGGAGCTTCGGGAAACGCGAGAAGTCCCGATCCGTCGTGACCAGCGTGGCTCCGTTCTCGAGCGCCAGGGCGGCGAGGAACGCGTCCATCACGAGCGGGCCCGTGACCTGCGCCTCGACCAGCAGCGCGCGCAGGATCTCCCAGCATTGCTCCCCGGCATCCAGGACGGAAACTGCCGGGCGTGCGAGCCACGACGACACGATTGCGATCGCCTCGGCGGCGCCGAGCGGCGCCTCGAAAATCCGTGGGTTCGTCGTTGCGCACTCCGTCAGCGGCCGGCGGCGAGGCGCAGCAGGTCGCCGACGAGCACGAAGTGCGACGAGGCGTGCGTGGCCGGAGTCTGGTTCATCGCCACGGCGACGCTGATGCCGCTCGAGGGCTCGAAGATCACGATGCTGCTGCCCTCGGACGTGGCTCCGCTGTGGCCCCACTGCTCGCGGCCGCCATACGCGTAGCGGCGGACGCCCAGCCCGGAGCCCGTCTCGACGCCGCTCGGGTTCGCAGGCGGGACGAACTGGAGCATTTGCTGGCGGGCCGCGTCGTCCAGGACGGCCCCCGCGAAGAGCGCGCGCGCCCAGCGGGCGACCGTGCGGGGAGAGGCCACCAGGCCGTAGGCCGCCCAGCGCGCGCTGAAGCCGGCGACGTTTCGCGACAGGTCGGTCTCTCGCATCGTGGCCGCGGTTTCGCCCACCCAGGCATTCGCCACGCTGCCGCGAGCGGGTTCGTCGGGCAGCAGGAAGACCTCGTCGAGCGCGAGCGGGCCAAAGAAGCGCTCGCGCCACTGCGCGGCGATCGGCCGTCGGCCGGCCGCCTCCGCGACGAGGCCGAGCACCACGAAGGCCGTGTTCGTGTACTCCGTTCGCGCGCCGGGCGCGAACGCGGGCGGGGGCAGGAACAGCGTCAGGACTTCGCGTGGCTCGAAGATCCTCGAGGGATCCGACGCCAGCGTGGCGGCGAAGGCCGGGTGCACGCTGTAGTTCCCGAGGCCGCAAGTGTGGTTCAGCAGCTGCCGGAGCGTGACCTGCGGCGGCAGGTTGTCGAGTGCTTCGAGCCAGGAGCCCACGGGATCGTCGAGTCCCAGGCGACCCTCCTGCCACAGCTGGAGCACCAGCGCCGCCGTCACCGTCTTGGTGATGCTGCCCACGGAGACCTGGTGGTCGGGCCGCAGCGGCTCGCCCGTCCGCGCGAGACCGGCCGTACCCGTCCAGAGGCTTCCGTCTGCCTGGATCACGGCCGCCGACACGCCGACGCGTCCGGGCTGGGCGATCCACGCCTGCAGCGCCTCCGCAGGCGTTCGCGGCGCGGCGGGAGGCTGCGACGCTGCGGTCGGCGGCGTCACGGTGCCGCTCGCACCGCAACCGGCATCCAGGGCCAGGGCCGCGACAAGCGGCACGAGCCCCGGCTGACGGAGCCTCACCGGACTCGCACCGAAGCCTCGGTCGGTCCCACCCGGAGCACGCCGTCGTCCAGCCGGTAGGCCAGGCCCGTCGAGGGCATCACGGCGGCCACGGCCTGGTCCGGCCGCAGCCCGCGGATCGAGCCGCGCAGCTGCGCCGCGCGGGAGCGCCGTTCGCTCTCGGCATCGGCGTAGCGCAGCTCGAAGCCCGCTTCGCGCGCGGCCCAGGCCAGCAGCTCGTGCGGCGGCCGCCCGTCGATCTCGAACGCGGGTGCGAGCTCGAGCGTCCAGGACCAGTCGGACCCGTGGGCGGGAATCTCGCGGCGCGCGGCCTCGCCGCCGGCGATGCGAAGCTCCGTCCCGCGCGCCACCTCGCTCGCGGGGTAGGGACCGACGACGCTCACGCTCCCCTCGCGCACGCGAACCACGAGGGCGCTCGCGTGGAGCCGGACCTCGAACTGCGTCCCGGTCTCGCGCACGACGCCCAGCGGGGTGACCACCTCGAACGACGAGGGCGCGTTCTCGCTGCGCCCCGAGTCCACGTAGACGGCTCCCGCCTCGAGCGTCAGCCGGTCGGGCGCGTCCCAGCGCAGCCGGGAGCGGGCCGCCATCCGCACCGAGCGCCCGCTCTCGACCCGGAGACCGGCCCCGCCCGGACCCGTCCGCACGCGGCGTCCCGCATTCAGTGACTCGCCGACCGCGAGCGCCGTCCACCCGGACTCGCCCTCGACCTCCGGCGGGCCCGCGGCCGCGTCGAGCCGCGCCACGATCACGGCAGCATCGAGCGGCGCGCGCGCCACGGCCGGCGGCCTCGGGACCGCCAGCCGGACGGCAGCCGCGAGCGCCGCCACCGCCGCGAGCACCGCGGCGGCTCGCAGCCACACGCCGCGGGCCCGGCGTTGCCGCAGCTCGGCGCGCCAGGCGGCGTCGAAGTAGGCGCGCGCGTCGGCGATCCGCTCTGGCGAGGGCACGGGCCGCGCTCCGGCCGCGCGAACCAGGCTCACGACCTCGTCCTCGTCGCCGGCTTCCCGATCCTGGTCGTCCATCGTCCCCTCCTCACGGCTCCACGCCCTGCGCCTCGAAGACATCCCGGAACGCCTGGCGCGCCCGGGTCAGCAGCGACTCGGCGGCCTTCGGCCCGAGCCCGAGCCGGTCCGCGATCTCTCGCACCGTCAGCCCCAGCACGTACTTCCACTCGAGCGCGTCGCCGTAATGGCGCGGCAGCGCGTCGAGCGTCTGATGTACGGCCTGCACCACGTCGTCTCGCCGGGACGCGGCGGCGGATCCGGCCGGCGGTTCGCTCGACAAGGCTTCAAGCGCCGCGTGGATCTCGAACGCCTCCTCGCGCAGCTCGACCTGACTCGCGAAGCGCTTGTTCCGCCGCAGGTAGGCGCTGATCTCGTGGCGGCAGAAGGTGCACAGCCACGTGAGCAGCGCCGCCTCGCCCCGGAAGCTCCCGATCTTGAGCGCCGCGCGCACGAGCGTCGCCTGGGCCACCTCCTGCGCGGCGTCCTCGTTCCGCCCCAGCCGCGACAGCGCGAAGCGGTAGACGGGCGCGAAGTAGGCGTCGAAGAACTCGGCGAACGCGCGCTCGTCGCGCGCGCTCATGCGGCGGGCGAGCTCGAGATCGCCTTCGGCCATGCGCTGCACCTTGGAATCCTTCGCGGGTCAGAAGCGGAGGCGAACGCCCACGGTCGGCAGGATCGGGAAGCCGTCCTGGCCCTCGCTCACCTCGATGTGCGGCCGCAGCGCACCGGGGGCGAGGCGGATGTCCCAGTCGTAGGAGGCGGCGTTCTCGTGGTTCGTCGCGTTCAGGGCCTCGGCGTAGAACAGCCAGCGGCCCTGGGGGCCGCCGGGCGAGAAGGAGAGGCGCACGTCGAAGCGCACGTAGGTGGGCAGCCGGCTGGTGTTGAGCGTGGTGGCGCCGCCTGGGTCCGCAACGTAGATCAGCCGGTTGCTCTCGTCCCGCGCGGGCAGCAGCTCGTCGCGGTTTCCGTCGCGGTCGCGGTCGAGCGCGTCGGGCGCGCCCAGCACCAGCACGCCGCGCGGCGGCGTCGTGGGGCGCCCGGACGCGACGCGGCCGACGACGCCGAGCTCGAGCTTGGGCGAGAAGCGATAGAACGCGAGCCCCGTGAGCGCGTGGGGCCGGTCGTAGTCGAACGGATAGCTGCGCCCGTAGGCCGTGCGCTCGGCTCTGCCCCAGGCGTACGCGACCCAGCCGTTGAAGCGGCGGCCCGGGCGCGCGTCGAGGCTGAGGGTGGCGAGCGCCCCGTACGCGCGGCCCTGCGCTCCCCCTTCCGGTACGCTCGTGATCACGGGGTCGACCGGAAGGCCCCAGGCGAGCTCGGCCGGGTAGTCGTAGCGCGCGAGGCGGGCGCCGCGCTCGGCCTCGGTCTCGAGCCGGCCCACCGCGAGGTTCCTGAAGTCCCGGTAGTAGCCCTCGATCGAGGCGTGGAAGCCCGCGCCGAAGCCCCGCTCCCAGCCGAGCAGCAGGTGGAGCGCACGCTCGTCGGCGAGCCCCTTCGTGTGCTCCTCCGACAGGTCGAGGAAGTAGTCGGAGTGCATCAGCTTCTCGTAGCCCAGGCTCTGGACGTGCAGGCCCGCGCCCAGCCTCAGGTGCCCGGCGCCGCCGATGTCGACGCCCGCCAGCAGCCGCGGGGAGAGCGTCGGGCTCGAGCCCGCAGCCCCCCGCTCCAGGCGCAGCCCGCTCGAGAGGTGCAGGCGCTCGCCGAAGCGTCCGCGGTGCTGCAGGAAGGCCGCGCTGCGCGTGCCCTCGGACGAAGAGTCCACGAGCGCAGGCAGGCCCGCGCCGAACAGCATGCTCGACCCGTTCGCCGCCTCGGCGCTGCGGTCGCCCGGCAGCACCTGGCGCCAGCGCGTCTCGAGCCGGTGCAGCTCGGCCCCGATCTCGATGCGGTGGCGGGGCGAGAGCTCGACGTCCAGCTCCTGTCGCAGCGCCAGGTCGCGCACGCCGACGTTGCGGGACATGCCGAGCGCCAGCAGCTGGTCGTTCCCGTCGCCGCGCTCGGCCTGCCGGCGGTCGAACGAGACGCGGGTATCGGAGCGGCCGAGCAGGTCGAAATCGAGCGTCTCGTCGAAGCGATAGGCCGACGCCACGCCGCGCAGCAAGGCCCTGCTTCCGATCGGAGCCGAGAAGTTGAGTGCCAGGAGGTCGTTCGCGCCGGTGCTGGCGAGGACGACCTTGTCGGCCGGGTCGCTCCAGTCGGCGTCCGCGCTCTCGCGGCTGCGCCAGGCGGTGAGCGCGAGCCGCTGTCCGGAGCCGCCGCGCCAGGCCAGCTTGAGCTGCAGGTCGTTGAAGCTCGGCAGCCCGTCGCTGAGGATGCGTTCGGCCACCAGGTCGTAGTAGGTCCTGCGCCCCGCGAACAGCCACGAGCCGTTGCCGGGGCCGGGCAGTCGGCCCTCGAGGACCGCCGAGGCGTCGGTCACGCTCGCGGACGCCATTCCGGCGAGCCGCTCGTCGCCACGCCCGTCGCGCGTCTCGACCACGAGCAGCGACGAGAGCCGGTCGCCGTACTGCGCCGGAAAGGCGCCGGCCATCAGCTCGAAGCGGCCGACGGTCTCGGGGTTGAATCCCGCCACCGCCCCGAACAGGCGGAACGGGTTGTGGATCTCGACGCCGTCCATCACGGTGAGGTTCTGGTCGGGCGCGCCGCCGCGGACCGAGAGGCGCGTGTCGAACAGCCCCGCCCCCGTGATCCCGGGCATCACCTGCAGCGCGCGGAAGATGTTGTCGATGGCGCCGGGCGTGCCCAGCACGTCGCGGGAGGCGAAGCGGAGCGAGCCCGGGCCTTCTTCCTCGCGCGACAGGATCCCGGGAACGTCGTAGCGATCCTCGAACCCGAGCTGCAGGGCCTTGCCGCTTCCTCCGCGGGCGCCATTCGATGGAGCTTTCTTGACGACGACGAGCAGGGCCTCCGGCCCCGGCGACGCGACCAGCCCGTGCGGCGAAAGGACCTCGTCGAGCACGCGCCGCGGCTCGTCGGCCCGCGGCTCGTCGCGCACCTTCATCCCGGGTCGCACGAGGTCCGTGCTGTAGATGAGCCGCAGCCCTGCACTGCGAAGCTCCTCCAGCACGTCGGTGAGCGGGCGGCCGGCGTAGCGGTCCGCACCGGGGGCAGGCGCCGCCGCGGCTGCCCCCAGCGTCAAGACGACGAGCGCCATGCGGAGCCGTCGTGCGTCCATGGTCGGCCTCACTTTGCCATGAGAGGCCTCGCGGGACGGGAATCCTTCGACGTCCAATCGCTTGATCGTC
>CAZMRX010000254.1:0-7791 GCA_964568755.1 uncultured Acidobacteriota bacterium
GGGATTCGAACCCCGATTCCATGGTCCAGAGCCATGTGTCCTACCGTTGGACGATCTCCCAAGCGGGGAACCTCGATCGTAGCCCAAAGACCTGCGGCTTTTCAAACCTTCCGTATAATCCGCCATGCTCAGCGGCACCCCCAGAGAGGCAGCGGCCGAGTTCCTCGGCACCTTCGTCCTGATCGCGTTCGGCACCGGTGTGGTGGCCGAGGTGGTCCTGAGCAACCAGGCGAACGGCACGGCCCTTTCCATCCACCTGGCGTGGGGTCTTGCCGTCACCATGGGCATCTACGTCTCGGCGGGCGTCTCCGGCGCCCACCTCAACCCGGCGGTCACCCTGGCGCTCGCCGCCCTGCGCGGCTTCCCCTGGCGCAAGCTGCCGGCCTACGTGATCGCGCAGGTGGCGGGCGCCTTCGCGGGCGCTTCGCTCACCTTCGCCACCTACCGCGAGGCCTTCGACCACTTCGACGGCGGCGTTCGGCAGGTCGCGGGAGCCCAGGCCACGGCCGGCATCTTCTCCACCTACCCGCAACCCTACCTGAGCCTGGGTGGAGGCTTCCTCGACCAGGTCGTGGGTACGGCGCTGCTGATGCTCGGGATCTTCGCCATCTCGGATCGGAGGAATGCCGGCCCGGCCGCGTTCGGCCCGGTGGTCGTCGGCGGGCTGGTCGCGGTCATCGGCATGAGCTTCGGGCTGAACGCCGGCTACGCGATCAACCCCGCGCGCGACCTCGGCCCCAGGCTCTTCACGGCGCTCGCCGGCTGGGGCGGGGAGGTCTTCCGCGCGGGGAACGGCTGGTGGTGGGTCCCGATCGTGGCGCCGTGCCTCGGGGCCGTGCTGGGCGGCTTCGTCTACGACCTCTTCGTGACCCGCCATCACCCCGCCGCCGAGTAGGCGGGCGATCGCTCAGCGGCGAGCGGCGGAGAGGTAGAGCGCGTTGAGCAGCGCCACGTACGTGGCACGGCTCTGCGCCCGGTACTGCGGCCGGAAGCCGAACAGCACCGCGCGGCCCTTTCCGAGCGGCGCGTCCACGAGCGCGGCCCGGCCCTTCAGGCGCTCGCCGCCCAGCAGCCACCCCGACAGCAGCGGATCGCCGTCCTCGTAGCGCGCGAGCGCGCGGCCCTGCTCGACCTCGAACGCCGGCGAGCCCTCGAACCACACGGGCAGCGTCGGCTCGAGGCCGTGCGCGAGCGGCTGCGCCGTGTCGACCGAGGCGCGCAGGATCGAGCCGGGGCAATAGAACGTCTTCGAGTCGACGCCCGCCAGCGCGTCCTTCACCTGCAGCCCGAGCGCCTCGATCGCGTAGCCGGAGGCGCTGTCGAGCGCCACCAGCGTCCCGCCCGCCTCGACGAAGCCGCGCAGCGCCAGGGCGCCCTCCGGGCCCAGCCCGCCCGTGTACTCCTCCGGCATCGAGCCCCGGGCGTGACCGCCTCGTAGCGTGGCCGGCGACTGGTCCGGCAGCACGATCGCGTCGAAGCGCTCGGCCAGGCGTCCCGCGCGCACGTCGCGGTCGACGAGCGGCTGGAACGCGACGCCCATCTCCTTCTCGAACACGAAGCGCGTCCAGCCCTCGTCCATCGACGGGACCCACGAGCGGTAGAGCCCCACGCGCGGCGTGCGCAGCGACAGGCTGCGCGGCCGCGAGCGGACGGCGCGCGCCACGATCCCGAGCTCCGCGGCGAGCGGCTCGAGCACGCGGCGCCCCGCGCCGGCGGCGAGGAGCGTGCCGGCGGGGAAGCGCCGTCCCCCCTCCTCGAAGGCGTCGAGCGCCCAGTGCACCTCGACGCCGCGAGCGAGCAGGCGTCCGAGCGCGACCAGGTCGCCGCTCGAGTGGGCGAGCGCCAGGCGCGGACCGCGGCCAAGGACGCGCCCCGGCTCGAAGGGCCGCTCGCCGGCCGGCGCGAGCTCGGCCTCGAACGGCGCCGCTACCCTCTCCACCTCGACTCCCAGCAGCAGCGGCAGCGTGTGCGCCGTCACGTCGGAGGGCGGCTTCGGCGGGCCGCCTGCGTACTCCCGCCGCTCCGGGTAGCGCTGCCGCTCGAGCAGCATCTTCGCGAAGCCGCTCGCCGGCTGCTGCAGCCGCACCACCAGCGTCCCTTCCGGGTGGCGGCGCCCGCCGGCCTCGAACGCCGCCCGCGCGCGCTCCACCTCCACCTCGCCCGTGCGCAGCACGGAGACGAGCCGCCGCGCGGCCGAGGGGTCGCGCTGCTCGGCGGGGATCAGGAACGCGAACGGCTCGCGCCGCGCGGCCGCGCGCCGGTTGACGGCGAGCGCCGTCCGCAGCCAGTGCTCGCTGTTGTGCGCGGCGTGCTCGAGGACCGCCAGCGACGTGGCGAGCTGGGTCTCGACGATGTCGCCGAGCCGCCACGACCCCCCCGGCCACGGGGCCGGGTAGTTGACCGAAGGCGCTCGCGGGTCGTACTCCGAGCCGCGCCCCTCGAGCTCCTCGCGCTTGACCTCGAGCGGCGAGGCGATCCGCGCGGACGCCGTCTCGGACAGGAAGCGCACCCCGCCGTGGGTGTGGGGGTACGCGCGCGCCGGCGTCCAGGCGTCGAACAGCGCCCCGGTCACGATCCCCGTGCGCCCGGCGGTCACGAGCCGCGACGCCACGTGCGAGCCGAGCGCGCCCACGGCGGCCGTGAGCGCCGGGTCCACGTTGGGCTCCCAGGGATCGGTGAAGGGCGGCACGAACAGCCGCGCCCCGCGCGAGCCCATCTGGTGCACGTCGTGCACGATCTGCGGGTGCCAGCGATGGTAGAGATGCCGCAGCGTGAGCAGCGTCTCCTGCTGCGTGAACATGTACCAGTCGCGGTTGTTGTCGTGGCCGACGTAGGGGTGGTAGAGCTGCGGCGGCGCGGTCCCCTCGTAGGGCGTCCCGAGCTGCTTGCGATACCAGTCGCTCACGATGTCCGTTCCGTCCGGGTTGTGCGAAGGGATCACGAGCAGCACCGTCGCGTCGAGCATCGCGCGCACGCGCGCGTCGTCGCTCGCCGCCAGCTGGTGCAAGAGCCGCACCGCCGCGAGCGTGCCCCCGACCTCGGTCGAGTGGATCGAGTACGCCATCGCGACGACCGTCTTGCCGCCGCGCACCAGGCGCTCCGCCTCGTCGTCCGAGAGCCCGCGCGGATCGGCGAGGCGCGCGTTCGCGGCGCGGATCTCCTCGATCCGCGCGTGGTTCGCCTCGGAGGTGACCGTGGCGATCACGAACGGCCGTCCCTGGGTGGTCTTCCCGACCTCCTCGACGCTCACGCGTGCCGACGCGGCATCGAGCGCCTTCAGGTACTCGAGCACCTGGCTCCAGCCGGCGAGCTTGCGGTCCTCGCCCGGGACGAACCCGAGCACCGACTCGGGAGCGGGAACCGCCGGTGCGGCGGTGGCCGAGGGCGCCAGCGCCGCGGCCAGGAGCGCGGCCCAGCCCACGAGCGTCAGGCTGGGCCAGGAGCGGACGCGCCGGGGCATCGCGGGGCCACTCTACTACGGTGGTGGTCCCCTATGATGGGCCGGTGAGCCCCCGGGATGCCGAGCTCCCGTTCGCCCCGGCCGTGAGGGAGTGGTTCGCCGAAGAGTTCTCGACGCCGACCCGGGCGCAGCGGCTGGCCTGGCCGGCGATCGTGAGCGGCGAAAGCGCGCTCGTCTTCGCGCCCACGGGCTCCGGCAAGACGCTCGCCGCCTTCCTTGCGGCGCTCGACCGGCTGCTGTTCGCGCCGTCGCCGCCCAGGGCCGAGCGCTGCCGGGTCGTGTACGTCTCGCCGCTCAAGGCGCTCGCGGTGGACGTCGAGAAGAACCTGCGTGTGCCGCTCGCGGGGATCGCGGGGGTCGCCGCCCGGCGCGGCGACGCCGCCCACGCGCCGGTGGTCGCGATCCGGAGCGGCGACACGCCCGCGGAGGACCGCGCGCGCATGCTGCGCCACCCGCCGGACATCCTGATCACGACGCCCGAGTCGCTGTTCCTGCTGCTCACCTCGCGGGCGCGGGCGTTCCTGGCCCCGGTCGAGACGGTGATCGTGGACGAGATCCACGCGGTCGTCGGCACCAAGCGCGGCGCGCACGTGGCGCTCTCGCTCGAGCGGCTGCAGCAGTTGGCGCGCCGGCCGCTGCAGCGGATCGGGCTCTCGGCGACGCAGCGGCCGCTCGCGGAGGTCGCGCGCTTCCTGGGCGGGGGCGAAGGCGTACGGAAGTGGACGCCGCGGCCGGTGACGATCGTCGACGCCGGGGCGAAGAAGGCCTTCGACCTGCGGGTCGAGGTGCCGGTCGAGGACATGTCCCGGCCCGGCGCCGCCGCGGTTGGAGCTGCGGGTGCCGAAGCCCCCGCAAACGCCGCCGAGGAGCGCAGCATCTGGCCCGCGATGCACCCGCGGCTGCTGGAGCTGGTGCGCCAGCACCGCTCGACGATCCTGTTCGTGAACGCCCGCCGGCTCGCGGAGCGGCTGGCCACGGCGCTCAACGACCTCGCCGGCGAGGAGATCGCGCGCGCCCACCACGGCTCGATCGCGCGCGAGGAGCGGCAGCGGATCGAGGACGCGCTCAAGGCGGGCGAGCTGCGCGCGCTCGTCGCCACCTCCACCCTCGAGCTGGGCATCGACATGGGGGCGGTCGACCTCGTGATCCAGGTCGAGACGCCGATCTCGGTCGCGAGCGGGATGCAGCGGATCGGGCGCGCGAGCCACCGGGTCGAGGCCGTCTCGCGCGGCGTGCTGTTCCCGAAGTTCCGCGCCGACCTGCTGGCGACGGCGGCGGTCACGCGCGCGATGAAGCAGGCCGCGGTCGAGGAGACGCGCGTGCCGCGAAACCCGCTCGACGTGCTGGCGCAGCAGGTCGCCGCGATCGCCACCGAGGGCGAGTGGGACGAGCGCGAGCTCTACGCGCTCGTGCGGCGTGCTGCCCCCTACTCGGAGCTGGGCCGGAGCGCGTTCGAGGGTGTGCTCGACATGCTCTCCGGCCGCTACCCGGCGGACGAGTTCTCGGGCCTGCGGCCGCGCATCACCTGGGACCGCCGACGCGGCCTGGTCCGCGCGCGCGAGGGCACGCAGAAGGTGGTGGTGGCCAACGCCGGCACGATCCCCGACCGCGGGCTATTCGGCGTCTTCCTGGCCGGGGCCGAGGCGCCGGGCCGCCGCGTCGGCGAGCTCGACGAGGAAATGGTGTTCGAGAGCCGCGAGGGCGACGTGTTCGTGCTCGGCGCCTCGAGCTGGCGCATCGTGGCCATCACCCACGACCGCGTGCTGGTCGAGCCCGCCCCCGGCGAGCCCGGCGAGATGCCCTTCTGGAAGGCCGACCGCGGCTCGCGGCCGGTCGAGCTCGGGCGCGCGATCGGGAAGCTGACGCGCGAGCTCGGGGCGCTGCCGCGCGCCGCGGCGCTCGAGACGCTCGCGCGCGAGCACGACTTCGACGCGCGCGCCGCCCGCAACCTGGTCCAGTACCTCGACGACCAGCGCCAGGCCACGGGCAGCCTGCCCGACGACCGCACGCTCGTGCTCGAGCGCACGCGCGACGAGATGGGGGACTGGCGGCTGTGCCTGCTGTCGCCCTGGGGCGGCCGCGTGCACGCGCCGTGGACGATCGCGCTCGCCGCCTGGCTGCGGGAGCGCGGCGAGCTCGAGCTGCAGTCGATCTGGAGCGACGACGGCATCGTGCTGCGCCTGCCCGAGCGCGAGCGCCCGCCCGAGGCAGCGGAGCTGCTGCCCGACCCCGACGCGATCCAGGACCTGGTGGTGCGCGAGCTGCCGGCCACGAGCCTGTACGCCGGCCGCTTCCGCGAGGCTGCGGCCCGCGCGCTGCTGCTGCCGCGGCGGCGCCCCGGCCAGCGCTCGCCGCTGTGGATGCAGCGCAAGCGCGCGCACGAGCTGCTGCAGGTCGCCGCGCGCTATCCCGCGTTCCCGATCGTGCTCGAGGCGGCGCGCGAGTGCCTGAACGACGTGTTCGACCTGCCCGCGCTCGTCGAGCTCGCGCGCCGCGTGCAGCGGCGCGAGATCCGGCTGGTCACGGTGGACACGCAGGCGCCGTCGCCCTTCGCCTCGTCGCTGCTGTTCGGCTACGTGGCGAACTACCTCTACGACGGCGACGCCCCGCTCGCCGAGCGGCGCGCGCAGGTGCTGAGCGTCGACACGGCGGAGCTGCGCGAGCTGGTGGGCGGCGCGGAGCTTCGCGGGCTGATCGACCCCCAGGCGCTCGCCACGCTCGAGCTGAAGCTGCAGGGCCTCGCGCTCGAGCCCGGCCGCGGCGTGGCGAGCCCCGACCGGCTCCACGACCTGCTGCTGCGGCTCGGCGACCTGTCGCGGGACGAGGTCGTCGCGCGCCTCGCCCCGCGAGACGCCGGGCTGCCGGCCAAAGCCGCCGCCGAGGCGTGGCTCGCGGAGCTCGTCCGCGACACGCGGGCGATCGAGGTCGAGATCGCGGGCGAGGCGCGTTACGTCGCGGTCGAGGACGCGGGACGCTTCAGGGACGCGCTCGGCACGCGCTTGCCCGCGGGAGTGCCCGCCGCGTTCCTCGAGCCCCGAGCCGGCGCGCTGCGCGAGCTGGTGGCGCGCTATGCGCGGACGCACGGCCCGTTCCACGCGGCGGACGTGGCGCGCCGGCTCGGGGCCCCCGAGCCGGCCGTGGAGCAGGCGCTCGCCGAGCTCGGTCGCGACGGGCGGGTGCTGCAGGGGGAGTTCCGTCCCGGTGGCCGCGGCCAGGAGTGGACGGGAGCCGACGTGCTCGGGACCTTGCGTCGCGCGTCGCTCGCGGCCCAGCGCCGGGAGGTGGAGCCGGTCGAGCCCGAGGCGCTGGCGCGGCTGCTGGTCGACTGGCATGGCACCCGCCCGGACGACCGGCGCCAGGGACCCGATGCGCTCCTCGACGTGATCGAGCGCCTGCAGGGCGCGACGCTGCCCGCGTCGATCCTCGAGCGCGACGTGCTGCGTGCCCGGGTGCGCGGCTACCGGCCCGAGGACCTCGACACGCTGCAGGCGGCCGGCGAGGTGGTCTGGGTGGGACAGGGCCGCCTCGGCGAACGCGACGGCCGGCTGGCGCTCTACCTGGCCGACGCCCTGCCGCAGCTGCTGCCCGCGCGGCCCGATCCGCCGACGGGCGAGCTGCACGACCGCATCCGCGCGCATCTCGCCGCGCACGGCGCGTCCTTCTTCGGGGAGCTGCACGGGGCCGCCGGGGGCGGGCTGGCCGAGCCCGTCGTCGAGGCGCTCTGGGAGCTGGCGTGGGCGGGCGAGGTCACGAACGACACCCCGTCGGCGCTGCGCGCCTTCCTCGCCGCGCGCGCGTCGCGCGCCGAGCGCCGCCCGCGCGTCGCGTCCTTCCGCTCGCGGCGCCAGGTCCCCGCGGCGGCCGTGGGCCGCTGGAGCCTGCTCGCGCTGCCACGCCCCGGTCCGAGCCCCACCGAGCGGCTGAAGGCGCTCGCGGAGCAGCTGCTCCGCCGGCACGGCGTGCTGACGCGCGACGCCGTCGCCTTCGAGGCCGTGCCGGGAGGCTTCCCGGCGGTCTACCCGGTGCTTCGGACGCTCGAGGAGGCGGGCCGGATCCGGCGCGGCTACTTCGTCCTGGGCCAGGGCGGCCTGCAGTTCGCCGACCCGGGAGCCCTCGAGCGGCTGCGCTCGCGGCGCGACCCGGACCCCGACGCGCCGCAGGCCGTGGTGCTCGCCGCCGCCGACCCGGCGAACCCGTACGGCGCGGCGCTGCCGTGGCCGAAGCTCGCGGATGCGGAGCCGAGCGGCGAGGAGCCGCGCACCGGGCCGCGCCTCGCGCGCGCGACCGGCGCGCATGTCGTGCTGGTGGACGGACGGGTCGCCGCGATCCTG
>CAZMRX010000255.1:0-7762 GCA_964568755.1 uncultured Acidobacteriota bacterium
CGACCGCCGCCTCAGGCACCAGGATGCCCCTCGCGATCCGTATCGGTTCGCCCATTGGGGCCTAGCGCCTGCGGCTCGACGCGGAACGCCGCGAGGGCCGCGGCGCGCGGCGGCGGCTGACGGAGACGCCCCGGCGCTCAGCAGACTCTGATACCAGCCGCACCAGTTCGGCCGAGGGGAGCCTCGCTGCGGCGAGGGTCCAGTCTCGAAGCGTCCGTGGACTTTGGCATGCCGCAACGGCTGGAGCCACCTTGCCGACCGCAGCCGGATGCAGCAGTCTCATCACGTCCAAGCAGACCACGCGCGCCCCTTCGGCCCGACCTTCGGCCCGGGCCTGCTTGAACTCCTTGGCAAACATCACTGAAGCCATGACAGCCTCTCTCGGGATCATTCGCCCCAGCTCTCTCGAAGTGTATCGCTCGCCACAGAGCGCCTGCAAGATGAACAGCAGATCATTGCGCTCCGGCGGCTGTGTCGTCCTGGCGATCAACCGCGCCGCCTCCCGCACATGCTGGACCCCAGCCGCTTGTGCTCGCCCAACCAGCGTGGCTGGCCCCGCTCCCATGTCGAGCAGCTGCTCGGGATCGAGCTCCCACAGGCGCACCATGTCGAAGTCTCGCGTACACACGACACGCCCCCCAACCTCCTCGTGGTAGCGAAGCCGCTTTGGCGCGGGAGGCTGCAGCAGCAACACGGTCGTCACGACAGGCAGGCGTAGCTGCACGCGGAGGCGCAGCGCGTAGTCGAACAGCCGAAGCTCGAGGCCTCGCCGATAGCGCATCTCGAACTCGACGTGTCGCAGGTAGGTTTCGCGCCCCCGGCGCAAACGCAAGACCGTATCGACGCTTCTTCTGGAAGCGGGCAGCTCCACGACGCGTACCGACAAGACGCGCGCGCCAGCCTCGCCAATCAGTCGCAGGAGACTAGGGGCGCGCAGCCGAAACAGGGACTTGAGGGGTTGATCAGCGTCCACACAACGGAGAGTAGTCGGCCGGGCGGACAGGATAGGTCCGCTCCGACGCTCGTCAAGATGTGGGCTCCTCGGCCTGCGGGGCGCCCCCTCGTCGCAACGCCTAAACGCCGCAAACAAACCGCATCGGGAGCGAGATGGGCCCGCTTGGCACGCGCGATTCGTGATCCGGCGCACACTCCGGCCGGCAACTAGTGAGCCTGCTCACGAAGGCGGGTCGTCGAATTCCGTATTCTGGTCGTCGCAGCTCACGCGGCGCTCCGATGCAGGGCGCCACGCTGAGAGGGGCTTCTTCAGCTTTGACCCGCGCGTGGCGCGATGTTCCTCGCGTGGCGCACAAGGAGTAGATGATGCAAGCCCTCCGCGCATCCCTGTTCGTCGCGATCGCCGTCCTCTGTCTCGTCCGGCCGGACGCTTCAGCCCAGAGCCTGGGCGACAAAGCCCAGGAAGCGAAGGCGGCGCGAGAGAAGGCCCAGGCCGGCTCCACGACGAAGAAGGTCTACACCGACACCGACCTTCTCGAAACGAAGCCCGTCCCAGAGTCAACTGCCCTCTCATCCCCCGGCTCGCAGACTTCCCAGCCCTCTCGCCTCGGCAACGGCACAGCAGGCACCACCACCACGAGCGGCAACGCGAGCCTTGGTGGAGGCCGCTCCCAGGCCAAGACTGGCGGTGGCGGTGGCGCTCTCGGCACGGGAAGCGGAAACGGGCAGGCCACCGGTCAAGTCCCCGGCAAGCCGGCGCCGACTCCCGCGCCTCCGCCGTCGTCGGGAGGCACACCGACACCCAAACCCGCGCCGACGCCTCCGTCGACGAGCCCCGGTCCGCAGCCCACGCCGGCGCCGGCACCCGCACCGAAGCCGACGCCCGCTCCCACACCAGCCCCGAAACCCACGCCCGCTCCAACACCCACGCCCGCGCCCGCCCCGACGCCCCAGCCGACGCCGGTCCCGACGCCTGCGCCCGTCCCAACGCCGACCCCGACTCCCGCTCCAACGCCCGCACCCAACGCACGACGCTATTTCCCCGCCGCGTCGCCGTGGTACCAGGACATCTCGGCGGCCCCGCTCGATCCCGAGTCGCCTCAGGTGATCTCGTACCTGAGCCGCGTCGGCTGGGGTCTCGGACGCATGCAGATCGATTTCAGCCTCGAAGTCATGGACGCTGCGCCGAACACACCCTATCTGCCCTTCACCAAGACGGGCGACTTCTACGAACCCGACTGCGACTACGCGCCCGTCCCCGTGCCCCCGGGGGGCAACCTCGAGGGCGAGGTGGGCTACGAGTGCCTGAGCGACGGCGACTGCCATCTGATCGTTGCCGACTGGGACCGCATGCAGCTGTTCGAGATGTGGCGCGCCGACATCCGGAGCGGCGTCTTCCGCGGCGGCTGCCTGGCGGTGTGGGACATGAACCGTCTCTACCCCCCGAGCGGCCGTGGCGAGCAGTGCACGAGCGCCGACGCCGCCGGCTATCCGATCGCGCCGCTGCTGTTCAACGCGGACGAGGTTGCCGCGGGCGTGATCGACCACGCGATCCGTTTCATCCTCCCGAACGCGAGGATCCGTCACGGCAGCTACGTTCACCCGGCCACGCACGTCGGTGGGCCCGCGGGCCCCGCGGACGCTCCGCCCTACGGCAGCCGGCTGCGGCTGCGCAGCGACTTTCCGATTGGCACGCTCAAGCCGGGAGCGCAGGTCGTAGCCCGGGCCATGCAGCGGTACGGGATGCTCCTGGCCGACGGCGGCAACGTCGCGCTCACCGCGCAGAGCGATCGCTACACGAAGGCGAAGTGGAGCTTCCTGCTGGGCCCACGCGACCTCGACAGCCTGAAGCCCTCGGACTTCGAGATGGTCGCTGGCGGCCCGCGAATCCCGGTGACCTACAACTGCGTCCGCAACCCCTGACCGGAGGGTCGGGGAGAACCTCAGCGCTTGGCGGCGGGCCGAGACGGCTCTGCGAGCCCGCTCGTCAGCAATGCGATGCTGTCGAGCGTGCGCGCGGCTCTCTCGAGGTGAGTCCGCGCGCGCTGAGGTTCCCGAGCGGCCGCGCGGAGCAGCTCTCCGACCAGCCGTACGACGCGCTCGATCTCGGGCAGCGCGCCGCGAGTGGCCTGCGCCTTCGCCTCGAGCGTCTGCCCCCGTCGCACGACGAACCAGGCGCCAAGCGCTCGGGCCATGAGGCCGACGTGATCGAGCATCGCGGGGCCCGGTAGCGGATCCGTGGTGCCGAAGTAGAAGAGCGCCAGCCCGTGGAGGCCGAAACCGCTGCGGATGGGCACTACGGCGACGGCTGCCGCTGGCGGATCGACTGCCTCCAGGATCGAAGCCACGTCCGTCGCCTGCTCCAAGTTCACGAGCGAGGCGTGCTTCAGCGGCACGAAGCGCTGCTTGACCAGCCGGAACGCCTCGGGGTCGGTGACGAAGGGGTCCTTCTTCATCCCGACGGCCGCGATGGTGCGCAGGCTCTGGTCCGCCCCCGGCGCGATCAACGTCCCGCGCGAGCACCCGGCCGCCGCGACGAGGTGAGACAACGCCGCCGACAGCGTCTCGGCGGGCGGCTTGCCGTCGCCCAGCTCTTCGATCGCCTGGACGGTCAGCTCCAGCTCCCTCACGCGCCGCTGCGCCTCGTCGCGCTCCTGACGCATCCCGTCGAGAGCCTCGGAGAGCGACATCGAGGTCTCGACGTAGGAGCCCACCAGCGCCTTGTCGAGCTCCGCCCCGGTGGCGCCTCGCGGGATCTTCGGCGCCGGCACCAGCACGCGCCGCAGGTCCTCCGCGTCGCGCCCCTCGGTGGGACGCACTCCGGCGCCGGCCAGCGTCGAGCGCCCGAACACCTGCTGGATGGCGCCCCAGGCCCAGGTCTGCACCGTCTCGTCGGGGGACAAGGCGAGGCTGCGGTATTTCACCGTCAGATCGGCCATCGTCGTCCCCATCAGGGTGCCGAGCGTCTCGATCACTCCCTCGCCGGTCAGCGCTACCGCCTCGATCTCCGGTGCGCGGCGCGAGTTGAGCACGCTGCTCAACTCTCCGACCGTCAGCACCTCCGGCAGGTCGCGCTTGTTGTACTGGAAAACGATCGGGATCGAGTCGGGGTCGAGCGCGTTCCCCTTCAGGTTCTCGTACATCTCCCACAGGCTCGCCCGGTTCTCGTCGAGCCGATCGGCGGCCGAGTTCGCGACGAACACGACGGCGTCCGTCCCGCGCATCACCAGCCGCCGGGTCGCTCCGTACGGCGCCTGCCCCGGCACCGCCACGAGCTGGAAGCGGATGTCGAACCCGTGGAACCCCACGCCGCGCAAGGGCAGCAGGTCGAACAGGATCGTCCGCTCCTGCTGGGAGTTGACCGTGATCAGCTCACCCCGATGCCGCGACAACGCCGCCGCATGCAGCATCTGCAGGTTGGTCGTCTTCCCGCACACCGCGGGACCGTAATAGACGATCTTCAGCTGAACGATTCGGTCGCGCGGCCTGAGCTCCACGGATGCTGGCCCTTCCCCCCGGCGCCGGGATCGTCTCGGAAGCAGGACTCTCCGGCGGGCAGCATCAGTATACCCGCTGGGCAGGCGGCTTTCGGGATGCCCGACCAGCCGTGAGGCGGCCGCGGACCCGACCTTTCCCGGAAACACGAACGCCCCTGCGCTTCGCACGAAGCGCAGGGGCGAGACCGGAAATCGATGGGTTGTGACTAGCTGTTGCCGCGCCGCCGCCGCCGCATCGCCAGCCCCGTCAGCCCGCTGCCGAGCAGCAGCAGCGTGCCAGGCTCGGGGACCTCCGCACCGGTTTCAGCGAGGACCAGGTTCTGGTTGACGCTCCAAGCGGTCTCGTTGAGGTCGGCTGAGGCCGTGCGGCCGTCGTCGAAGAGGACGCTGATGCTGGCGTTGGCCAAGCTGGTACCCACTTGATCCAGGATACCGCTCGTGACGTTGAGGGGGAGCAGAGTGAGGATCAAGTCGATGTCCAGCCCACTGAAGTTGAAGATGGCGCCCGGAGCGATCGAGAGTCCCGTGAAGGTGATGGTCTGGTAGTGGGCTCCGTCGCTCAGCGCATCCGACCGGGTGAACGGGGAGGGGGATTCCGAGCTGTTCTCCCAGGTAGCGATGCCGTCCGCCGCAGTCCCCAGGCTGTACGTCACCTGCACGATGTTCTGGGCCACGGACGTGTTCGTCACCGTGCCGGATTGGATGAAGCTTCCCCCGCTTAGAAAAGCCGTGGCTCCAATCGGAAGTGCTTCCGCGCCCGTCGCACACGCCACCAAGACAGCCAGGCCAACCAGGCCCTTCCGAAGCCGCTCCATCGCGATCATCGTTCAGTCCTCCCGTCGTTGTTGGACGGACCTGCCAGCCCGCGCCGCCGACGCAGCGCCAGCCCTGTCAGCCCGCTGCCGAGCAGCAGGAGCGTTCCCGGCTCCGGAACCGGCTCGACACTCACGTCGTCGAGGTAGCCGCCCAGGCTGTCGCCGCCGCCAAGAGGCGGGGCTTCGAAGTACAGCCGCGACGTGCCATCTCCGTCGCCGTAGACGGTGAACACGTACTCGGTCCAGACCGTCGAGCCACCCACCGCGCCGGTGATCCCGAGACCCAGGAACAGGGGAACTCCGTCCCAGTAGGCTTGAACATAGTTCGTGCTCGCGGGCCGGTTTGGGCGCGGCGAGTACCAGAAGCTGAGGTAGTACGCCTGTCCGGCCGTTACGCCCACATCCTGGTACATCCCGCTGTTCTCGTTGCTGTCGAGCTCGACCAGGTTGCGCCCTCCGTGGGCGAGCCCGGCGACGTTGCCGAACTGGATCTCGATCCCACCATTGGGCGGAACCGTCACCGCCGTCCAGCCGGTGATCGAGGGATAGATCGCGAAGCCAGTCCCGACACTCGCCGGGTCTTCGAAACCGCCGTTCACAATGAGATTGGCCTGCGCCGCCGCCGGGAACATGCCTAGCGCCAGCCCCGTCACCAGGACCGCCGCTCGCACCGCCTGTCTCGTCATCCTCATCACCGCCTCCGGCTTGCTTGACAGCAACTCCCGCGCCATCTGAATCGCTAGCGGTTAAGTTGTTGAAAGAGCTAGGTCTTGGTGTCGTTCGGCTGGTGCGGGTTGTCTCGTGCTTTGTAAGGTCCGCCGACACTCGGTCGGCTGAAGTCTCTCGCCCTCCGTCGCACAAATGCGAACGCCCTGGAGGCCAGTGGCCCCCAGGGCGCGACGTCAGTCGGTGCAGCAGGACTCAGCGCCGGCGACGCATCCTCGACAGTCCGAGCAGCCCCGACCCCAGGAGAATGAGCGAACCCGGCTCGGGCACCGCGTCGAACTGCAGGTCGTCAACGGCAAAGAAGCTGCCGGTCACCTCGAAATAGGAGATGTTGTAGAGGCCGCCTTGGTCGAAGCCCACGTAGGTGTTGGCCGTGTTTGTGACGACGAAGGAATCCAAGAGCACGTTCCCCAGGTCGAAGATCCTGATCGTCTTGTTCGTCCCGACGCCCGAAGGCGAGCCAGCGATACCGATCCCGACCTTGCTGGCAGGGTCCACGAAGGTGAAGCGGATCGTTCCATCCCAGCCGGAACTGTCGTCGCCGCGATCACCCCCAGAACCCGTTCCGATGTAGTTGGAAAGGCTCTGGGTTGAGGGGTAGCGCCCAAAGAAGGCACTAGGGGGGAGTAGCTCGGTTTGCTGAACCAGCACGCCCTGTGCGATGTAATCGCCGAGCCCAACAGCCGTGCCGGTCGGCTTGTCGTCGAAGTTGATCAGCGTGCCAAACGTGGGAGACAGGAGCGGGCTCGGTGTCCCGGTGAACGGGATCGCGTGGGCTGGCGCGGACAGCAACACCGCCATCACCGCGACAGCTGCGACTACGAAGAATCTCTTGGCCATTGCCGTCTCCTTTGCCTCCAACCCCACTCTGCAAGGGCTGTTCCACTGCGACTCGGGAGCTTGGCGAGCGCTCAAGTCATTGCTCAGCCGTATGTTCGGTCCAGCTGGTCGCGACCGCCATGGGCAGCGGCGAATCGGAAAGTGGAAAGTCCTCCGACAGTGCGCCCTCGTCGTCCTTACACGCTTATCGCAGCATTACAGTCCAGCGAGCTGCGGCTGTGCCCGTCTCCTCTGAGCCCCGAGCCTTCGTCCGCGCCGATGCTAGGATCCGTGGCGCAGTCCGCCCATGGCCCCGCACCAGCCCCTCGTGACGATCGCCATGCCTTGCCTCAATGAGGCCGCCTTCATCGAGACCTGCCTGAAGAGCGTCAAGGCCCAGACCTATCCCCGCGACAAGATCGAGATCTTCGTCGCCGACGGCGGCAGCACCGACGGCACTCGCGACACCCTCGCGCAGCTCGCCAACGAAGACCCCCGCATCCACGTCCTCGACAACCCCGATCGCATCCAGGCCGCCGGCCTGAACCGCATCCTGAAAGAGGCCCACGGCGAAGTCATCGTCCGCATGGACATACACTGCGAGTACGCTCCCGACTACCTGGAGAAATGCGTCGAGGCCCTGGAACGCACCGGGGCCGACAACGTCGGTGGCGCGCAACGCTGTCGCGGCCGCACCGAGTTCGAGAAAGCGGTTTGCTCCGCGCTCAGAAGCCCCCTGGGTGTCGGCGGCGCCGCCTACCGCAGCCCGGCCAACGAGGGCTACGTCGACACGGTGTTCCTTGGAGCCTACCGAAGAAGCGTCTTCGACCGCGTCGACCCCTGGGACCCTTTCTTCGTCACAAACGAGGACGCCGAGCTCAACCAGCGCCTCGTGAGCGCGGGCGGCCGAATCTACCTGAGTCGCGAAATCGTCGTCCACTACTTCCCGAG
>CAZMRX010000256.1:0-4472 GCA_964568755.1 uncultured Acidobacteriota bacterium
GGGATGCCCGCGAGGTGCTCGATCAGGAACTTGCCCACGAGCGCCGCGTGCCAGCTGGTGCCGCAGGCCAGGAGCACCGCGCGGTCGACGCCGCGCAGCCGCTCCGCCGCCGGCCCCAGCTCCTCGAGGTGGACCTCGCCTTCCTCCAGGCTGAAGCGGCCCAGGAGCGTGTCGCGCATCGCGCGCGGCTGCTCGTGGATCTCCTTCAGCATGAAGTGGCGGAAGCCGCCCTTCTCGGCCTGCACCGGGTCCCAGGTGATGCGCTGCGGCGCGCGCGAGACCGGCGCCCCGGCGAGCGACACGATGCGGACGGCGTCCTTCGTCACGACCGCGACGTCGCCGTCCTCCAGGAACAGGAAGTCGCGCGTGTGCGGCAGCAGCGCCGGGATGTCGGAGGCGACGTAGTGCTCGCCCGAGCCGATCCCGATCACGAGCGGCGGGCCGAGCCGCGCCGCCACCAGCAGCCCCGGCTCGTCCTTGTGCAGCAGCACCAGCGCGTAGACCCCGACGATCTCGGCGAGCGCGCGGCGCGCCGCCTGCTCGAGCGAGCCCTGGTAGTGCGAGGCCACCAGGTGCGCCACCACCTCGGTGTCGGTCTGTGACGCGAAGCGGTGCCCCTGCGCCTGGAGTCGGGCCTTGAGCTCGAGGTGGTTCTCGACGATGCCGTTGTGGACCACCACGATCCGGCCGGCGCCGTCCTGGTGCGGGTGGGCGTTCTCCTCGGTCGGCCGGCCGTGGGTGGCCCAGCGGGTGTGGCCGACGCCCCACTCACCTCTGAGCGGCTCCCGGGCCAGGCTCTCCGCCAGGTTGCCGAGCTTCCCGGCCGCGCGCCGCCGCTTGAGCTCGCCACCGCTCACGACTGCGATGCCGGCCGAGTCGTAGCCGCGGTACTCGAGGCGGCGCAGGCCGTCCAGGATCACGGGGACGGCATCGCGCCCGCCGACGTACCCCACGATGCCGCACATGGGGGCGGGCTCAGCTGTCCTTCGGCTGCCTGGCCTGGCGCGCGCGCCGCGCGGCGGCCCAGCCCGGCTTCGTCACCTGGCGCGCGCGGGCGAGCGCCAGCGCGTCCTTCGGCACGTCGTGCGTGATCGTGCTGCCCGCGGCCACGTAGGCGCCCTCGCCGACCGTGACCGGGGCCACCAGCGTCGTGTCGCTGCCGACGAAGGCGCCCGCCTCGATCCGCGTCGGGCTCTTCGTGACGCCGTCGTAGTTGCAGGTGATGGTCCCAGCGCCGATGTTCACGCCCGGGCCGATGCTGGCGTCGCCCAGGTAGCTCAGGTGCTGGGCCTTCGATCCGTTCCCGAGGTGCGTCTTCTTGAGCTCGACGAAGTTGCCGACCCTGGCCCGCTCCCCGACGCGGCTCTCCGGGCGCACGTGAGCGAACGGGCCCACGCTCGCTCCGGCCTCGACCACGGACTCGCGCAGCAGGCAGTGGTCGAGGATCTGGGCGTCGGGACCGACCTCGACGTCGACCAGCCTCACGAAGGGTCCCACCACGGCGCGAGCCCGCACCGTCGTGCGCCCCTCGAGGACGGTGAATGGCCTCAGCACGGCCCCGGGCTCGACGACGACGTGCTCTCCGACGAGCGTGCTCGCGGGGTCCTCGACGTGCACGCCCAGGGCTGCGAGCGCGCGGGCGCGATCCCCTGGCCCGCTCACGGGAGCGTGGGTGCGACCAGGGCCTGGAACGCCGCCGCCTCGCGCAGCGGCTCGAAATCGGCGTCCCGGCGCGCCTGCTGCCGGCTCGCGGGGTTGGCGTGAATCGCCGACTTGAGCGCCTTGAGCGCCGCCTGGGCGTCCCCCGCGCGGGCCTGCGCCGCCGCCAGGCAGTAGAGAGCGCCCTCGTTGCGGGGGTGGATGTCGAGGGCCTGGCGCAGGTACTTCACCGCCAGGTCGAAATCGCCACGGTTGTGGAGCACCACCCCGTAGTTGAGCAGCTCCTCGAACGTCTTGGGCCGGGCCGGGCGGCGCGCCCGGTCGCACATCGCCCTGTAGGTGCGCGCTCTCTCGACCAGCTCCTGCTGGTCGGCGAAGTCCTCGACGAGCGAGTCCAGGAGATCGCGCGAGCGATCGAAGTCCTTGCGACCCAAGGCCTTAACGGCCCGCTCGAAGATCTCGAGCGCTTGCTGGTAGCGACGGTCCACAACCGGAGGCGGCAACGTCTTCTTCGGCGAGCGTCGTGTTCCCATGGTTTTAGGGGTGATCAGACCCGCACGTTAGCATGGCCGGTTCGGGGCGGCAAAGGGGGCCTCTTCCGGTAGAATGGGGTTTTGGGCCGAGCTTGAGGGACGACGCCAGGGACGAGCCGATCGCCATCCGGGGGGCCCGGGTCCACAACCTGAAGGGTCTCGACTGCGACATCCCCAGGAACCGCCTGGTGGTGATCACGGGACCCTCGGGCTCCGGCAAGAGCAGCCTCGCGTTCGACACGCTCTACGCGGAGGGGCAACGCCGCTACGTGGAGAGCCTCTCGCCCTGGGCGCGCCAGTTCCTCGAGCAGATGGACCGTCCGGAGGTCGAGTCGGTCACGGGGCTCAGCCCGGCGATCGCGATCGAGCAGCGCACCACCGTCGCGCACCCGCGCTCGACCGTGGGCACGGTGACCGAGATCTACGATTACCTGCGCCTGCTGTTCGCCACCCTCGGGCGTCCCCACTGCCCGCGCTGTGGCGAAGAGGTCGCGGCCCAGCGCGCCGACGAGATGGCCGCGCGCCTCGTCGAGCAGGGGCAGGGAGCCGTGGCCGTGATCGCGGCGCCCGTGGCGCGCGGGAGGAAGGGAGCCTACCGCAAGGAGCTGCAGGCGGCGCGACAGGCGGGTCTGCAGCGGGCGCGCATCGACGGCCGGGCCGCGAGCCTCGGCGACCGCCTCGAGCTCGATCCGCGCCGCGGGCACCGCATCGACGTGCTGGTCGACCGCCTGGTGCTGCGGAAGGACGCCGAGGAGCGCCTGCGCCAGAGCCTGGAGAAGGCGCTCACGCTCGCGCGCGGGGTGGTGCTGGTGTCGGTCGAGGGGCGCGGCGAGCGGCTGCTCAGCCAGCAGCTGGCCTGCGCGCGCTGCGACGTCCAGATCCCCGAGCTCGCGCCGCGGGCGTTCTCCTTCAACAGCTCGCACGGCGCCTGCCCGGCCTGCGACGGGCTCGGCCAGCGCTGGGTGGTCGACGCCGCGCGCGTGATCCCGGACGAGTCGAAGAGCGTCCTCGACGGCGCGATCCGCCCCTGGCACCGGCACGGCCCGCGGCTGCTGCGAGAGGCGCTGTTCGAGGTCGCCGAGCGCAACGGCTTCTCGCTCGAGGCGCCGGTGGCGGAGCTGCCGCCGCCCGCCCGCGAGGTGCTGCTGTTCGGCGACGACCAGGGCTTCCCCGGCGTCGTGCCGTACCTGCGCAAGCGGGTCACCAGCCTGCTGTGCCTCGACCCGGTTCCCTCCGACGAGGAGGCCGAAGCCGGCGGGGAGGCGTTCGAGGACCTGCGCCCCTACCTCTCCGAAGAGCCGTGCCGGCCGTGTCGCGGCACGCGGCTGCGGCCGGAGAGCCTGGCGGTGCGCGTGGCCGGCCACTCGGTGGCCGACCTGGTGCGGCTGCCGCTCGGGCGCGTGCGGGAGGTCGTGGCGGCGCTCGCGTTCAAGGAGCGCGAGCTACCCGTCGCCGAGCGGCTGGTGTCCGAGATCACGGCGCGCAGCGACGTGCTGGTGTCGCTCGGGCTCGGCTACCTGACGCTCGACCGCGCCACCACGACGCTCTCGGGCGGCGAGGCGCACCGCGTCCGGCTCGCGACGCAGATCGGCGCGCGCATGCAGGGGCTGGTGTACGTGCTGGACGAGCCGTCGGTGGGGCTGCACCAGAGCGACAACGCGCGCCTGATCCAGACGCTCCTCTCGATCCGCGACTCGGGCAACACCGTCGTGGTGGTGGAGCACGACGAGGAGACGATCCGGGCGGCCGACTGGGTGCTCGACCTGGGCGAGGGCGCCGGCGAGGGCGGCGGCCGGCTGATGTACTCGGGCCCGCCCGCCTCGATCGACGGAAGCTTGACGGGGCGCTACCTGCGGGGCGAGCTCAAGGTCGCGGTCCCGCGCGCGCGGCGAACGGCCCGCGGGTGGCTGCGGGTGCTGGGGGCGCGCGCGCACAACCTGCGCGACGTGGACGCCATGATCCCGCTGGGCGCGCTCACCGCCGTCACGGGCGTCTCGGGCTCGGGGAAGTCGACGCTGATCGAGGATGTGCTGCACAGAGCGCTCGCGCAGCGGCTGTATCGCGCCACCGCCGAGCCGGGCCGCCACCGCGCGCTCGAGGGGGCCGAGGCGATCGACAAGGTGATCGCGATCGACCAGAGCCCGATCGGCCGCACCCCGCGCTCGAACCCGGCCACCTACACGGGCGCCTTCGCGCTCGTTCGCGAGCTGTTCAGCCAGGTGCCCGAGGCGCGAGCCCGCGGCTACCGGCCGGGGCGCTTCTCCTTCAACGTCAAGGGCG
>CAZMRX010000256.1:4482-7760 GCA_964568755.1 uncultured Acidobacteriota bacterium
TGCACTTCCTGCCCGACGTGTTCGTCCCGTGCGAGGCGTGCCACGGCCGCCGCTACAGCCGTGACACGCTCGAGGTGCGCTACCAGGGGCTGAGCATCGCCGACGTGCTCGACCTGTCCGTGGACGCGGCGCGCGACCTGCTCGCGGCGCACTCGCGGCTGCAGCGCCTGCTCGCGACGCTCAGCGAGGTCGGCCTCGGCTACCTGCGGCTCGGGCAGAACGCGGCGACGCTGTCGGGCGGGGAGGCCCAGCGCGTCCGGCTGGCCCGCGAGCTGGGGCGGCGCGAGACTGGACGCACGCTCTACCTGCTCGACGAGCCCACCACCGGCCTGCACTTCGACGACGTGCGGCGGTTGCTCGAGGTGCTGGGGCGGCTCGTGGACGCCGGCAACACGGTCGTGGTGATCGAGCACAACCTCGACGTCATCAAGTGCGCCGACTGGGTGATCGACCTCGGGCCCGGCGCGGGCGACGAGGGCGGCCGGATCGAGGGGGCGGGCACCCCCGAGGCGTTTGTCCGCTCGCGCCGCAGCCACAACGCGCGCTACCGGCGGCCCCTGCTCGCGGGTCCAGGGCGGGCCGGGTGACGCGTGGTAGCCGCGCCACAGTGATCGTTGGCTGTGGTGTGGTGGCCACACGGGCCGTCGCGGCGACACTCCGTAAGGCGTTGAAAATACGGTCGGGAGGCCGGTCAGGCTTGGCGGCACGTGGATTGCTTAATCCCGCGCGGGCGTCCTTGCGTCAACTCGCCCATCGGGGACGGTCAACGTGGTCTATCGCCGTACGCTGAGACGCGAGGTCGCGTGCACCGGGATCGGGCTCCACTGCGGGCGGCCCGTGCGCCTGCGGCTGGTCCCCGCCCCGGCCGAGCACGGCATCCGCTTCGTGCGCACCGACGTGGGCGTCGAGATGAGCGCGACGCTCGGGCACATCGGCTCGCAGGACCACGCCACCACCCTCAACCGGGACGGCGTCTCGATCGGCACGGTCGAGCACCTGCTGGCGGCGCTGTCGGGGCTCGGGATCGACGACGTGCGCGTCGAGGTGGACGGCCCGGAAGTCCCGGTGCTCGACGGCAGCGCGGCGCCGTTCGTGATCCTGCTGCACGAGGCCGGGCTGCGGCCGCTCGCCGTGGCGCGCCAGCTGCTGCGAGTCGTGCAGCCGGTCGAAGTCGTCCACGGCGCGAAGGTCGCGCGGCTCGTGCCGAGCGAGCACTTCGAGGTGAGCTACTCGATCGGCTTCGACCACCCGCTGCTGCGGCACCAGGCGCTCGCGCTGCGCGTGACGCCGCGCAGCTTCAGCGAGCAGATCGCCCCCGCGCGCACGTTCGGCTTCCTGCGCGAGGTGGAGCTGCTGCGCAAGAGCGGCCTGGCGCTCGGCGGCAGCCTCGAGAACGCGGTGGTGATCGGCGAGACCGGCGTGCTCAACAACAAGCTGCGCTTCGAGGACGAGTTCGTGCGCCACAAGATCCTCGACGCGATCGGCGACCTGGCGCTGCTCGGGCACCCGCTCGTCGGGCGGCTGGAAGCCACCCGCGCCGGCCACGCGCTGCACGCCGCGGTCGCGAGCAAGCTGCTCGCGACCCCCGGAGCCTGGGAGCTGGTTCCGGCCGACGCGGTCCCGCAGCGCGAGCCGCTGACGCTCGCCGCCGAGGCCCTGCGCCCCGCGGAAGCCTAGCGAGCGCCGGCCGCCTTCTCGACCGTGGCGCTGACCCGCACCGACAGCAGCGGGGTCTTGGGGTCGTTCGAGCGCACCAGCACCTGCCGCTCGAGCTTGCCGGAGTAGCTGCGCGTCTCGAGCGTCACCTGGAGCTGCGTCGAGGCGCCGGCCGCGAGCCGGGTTTCAGCGGTGATCGCCGCGGTGCAGCCGCAGGTGGTCGTGACCCCGTCGATCACGAGCTCGGCGTCGCCGAAGTTGCGGAGCGTGAACTCCTTGCGCAGCGTCTTGCCGGGCAGCGCCTTTCCGAAGTCGAACGCCTCCGGCTCGACGCGGATCCGCGGCGCCGCCGCTTGCGCGTCCTCGCCGCGCGCGGCTTCGGGAAGCGCCAATGCCGCCACGAGCGCCGCCGCAACCACGCCCACGACCAGGGTCCTTCTCATCGCGCACCTCCCGCGCCCGCGCGCCCGCGGCCCTTCTTCTTGGTTCCCGTCAGCCGCCGGGCGTACGCCAGCAGCATCTCGCTCTCGTAGGTGTTGTAGTTGAGGAACAGGCTCTCCACCAGGTAGCGCCGCCGATCCTCGGCGCTCATCTGCGCCACCAGCCCCTCGATCTCCCGCATCATGTCCTCGAACGAGCCCTTGAACTCGCGCCGCAGCGTGACCTCGCGGTAGAGTCCCTCCAGGACGGCGAGCAGGTCGCCGTCGAGCGGGATCTCCTGCCCCGTCGACAGCCGCAGCGAGCTCATCGCGCCCCGCCCGGCGCCGGGGCGAAGGCGGCGAGGGCGTCCTCTTCGTCTCGGTGGAGCGGGACGATCTTGTGGACCCCGGTCATCGAGATCATGGTCTCCACGCGCGGCTGCAGCCCCGAGAGCCGGAGCGTGCCGCCCTTCTCCTGCAGCAGCCGATGCACGTCCATCAGGCAGCCGATCGAGGCGCTGTCGAGGTAGCTGACGGCCGAGAGGTCCATCACCATCAGGCGCGCACCGCCCTCGACCCGCTGCTTCACCTGGGCGAAGAAGACCGCGAGCACGGGGTAGGTCAGCTTGGCCTCCCGTACCCGGACGACGGTCACCTCGCCCTTCTCGTCGAACGCGAGCTGCATCACCTCACCTCCCGCCGCCTCGTGATACGCGACGCCGCGACCCGCCGCTGCGGCTGCTGGGCGCGAAGCAGCAGCCGCGCCAGCTCCTCGCGGCCCCGGTTGATGCGGCTCTTGACGGTTCCCTCGGGGAGGGCGAGCCGCAGCGCCATCTCCTGGTAGCTGAGCCCCTGCAGGTCGCGCAGGATCACCGCCTCGCGCAGCTTGCCCGGCAGCTGGTCGAGCCCCCGGCGAACAAGGCTGCTGCGGTCCTTGTCCTCGAGCGCCCGGTAGGGGTTGCCGAAGGCCGAAGGCGCCAGGTCGTAGGCGAGCGCGTCCTCGACCACGACCTCCTTCTCGCGCCTGCTGGCGCGGTAGTGGTCGATGCAGTAGTTGCGCGCGACGCTCGACAGCCAGGTCGAGAAGTCGGCGTCACGGTGGAACTTGTCGAGCGCGCGAAAGACCTTCAGGAAGATCTCCTGCTGCAGGTCCTCGGCCTCGTCGTGCTTGCCGGAGAACATGTAGGCGATGTGGAACACCTT
>CAZMRX010000257.1:0-7700 GCA_964568755.1 uncultured Acidobacteriota bacterium
CGTACACCGACAGGTCGCCGATCAGGTTGAAGCTCTGGAAGATGAAGCCGATCTCGCGGTTGCGGATGCGCGCGCGCTGCGCCGCGCCCAGCTCCTGCACCGCCGTCCCGTTCAGGGTGTAGGTGCCGGCGGTCGGCGAGTCGAGCAGGCCGAGGATCGAGAGCAGCGTGGACTTGCCGCAGCCCGAGGGCCCGGAGATCGCGATGTACTCGCCCTTCTTGATCTCCAGGTGGATGTCGGAGAGCGCGTGGGTCTCGACCTCGTCCGTGTAGAAGACCTTGCCCAGCCCTTCGAGCTTGAGGAGCCCGTTGTCGTTCATGCCCTGCCTCGCTTCAGTTCAGGCGGATCCGGTCCGCCGAGTCCCACGCCGACGTGTCGGAGAGGATCACCTCGTCCCCGACCTCGAGCCCTTCCTTGACCTGGATCGTGCTGACCGAAGCCTGCCCGAGCGCCACCCGCACGCGCAGCGCCTCGTTCGTGCCCTTGACGATGCGGAACAGGCCGACCGTGCTCTGCGGCTGACCCATCGCGGGACGGCCGACGTGGAGCGTGTCCAGCAGCCGCTCGAGCTCGATCGTGCCGTCCACCGTGAGGTCGGGGCGCGCGCCCTTGGGCAGCTCGCCCACGAGTGCGATGTCCACCGTCACGGTGCCGTTCTGCACCGCGGGATCCACGCGTATCACGCGTCCCTCGACGACACCGTTGCGCGTGTCGACCACGGCCTTCTGTCCCGGCACGACGTCGCGCGCCTGCGTCTCCGGGATGCGGATCTCGGCCTTGAGCTTGTCGGGCCGCGCCACGCGAGCCAGGTTCGTGCCCGGCGTCACGCGCTGCCCCACCTCGACCGGCACCACCTGCAGCACGCCGTCGATGCCGGCGCGCAGATGCAGCGCCTCCACCTGCGAGCGGCGCAGGCGCGCCTGCGCGCGGGCCTGCTCCACGTCGGCCTGCTGGACCTTGAGCTGCGCCTCGATCGCCTCGCCGGCGATCGCCATGCGCTGCTGCTCCATCGTCTCGCGGTGCTCGAGCTCCTCGGCCGCGCTCTGCGAGAGCTTGAGCGTGATGTCGGCGATCAGCCCGTTCTTGTGGAGCTCGGCGTCGGCGTCGGCCCGCAGGCGCGCCTGCCTCGACTCGGCCGCGACGCGGGCCGCAACGGCCTTCTGGTCGAGCAGCTGGCTCTGGAGGCGCACCTTGAGCTCGGTGTAGCGTGCCTCGGCGGCGCGCACCTGGGACTCGGCATCCTGTGCCTGCGTCAGCAGCTCCGGGTTGCTGAGCTCGAGGATCACCGAGTCGGGCTTGACGATCGTTCCCGGCAGCAGCACCCGCCGCTCGACCCGCGCCTCGGTGAGCGCGGGGATCCAGCGGATGTCCTCGGGCACGAGCGTCCCGAGTCCGCGCACCTCGCGCACCATCTCGCCGCGCTTCACCGTGTCGATCACGACGGTGGCCCGCTCGACGGTCGGGGCCGCCGGCTTGAGGCGCGAGACGCCGAGCGTGAGCAGCACCACGGCCGCGGCGCCGACTCCGGCCCAGACCAGGCGCCGCTTCTTCTTCTTCTCGAGGAGGTCCGGCCGTGCGATGTCCACGACGTTGCCTTACTCAAGGCCCGTGCCAGGACCGAGCGCTCGCGGAACGACTTGACTGGCAAACACTTGTGGCGCCCCGGCTGCCGAGACCCGGCCTCGGCGGTGTTCGCTTTCGGCACGGTTCCGTCCCGCAAGCGAACCGGCTCGGCAATGCACGCCGAGCCGCTGGTGACGAGCCAGGACCTGGACACGAGTGAGCCTTGCGGTTGAGACGCCCAAGCGGCACGCAAGGTTCTGCTCCCGCTTCGGTTTTCCAAGCTCGAGCGAGAGGCTGGCACCGCCGAGGTATCCTTCCGCGTGACCATCGAAGGGCCTGTCGTCGTCAGCCGCAAGGGTCAGGCACGCATCGAGCGCGGCCATCCCTGGGTCTTCCGCAGCGACGTCGTGAAGGACGGCGGGGCTTCAGCGGGCGCCCTGGTGCGGGTCGCGGGCGTGCGCGGCGAGCCGCTCGGATTCGCGTTCTGGTCGGCGAGCTCGGAGATCCGGCTGCGCATGCTCGAGCGCGGCGACTCGCTCGCCCCGTCCTTCCTGCGCGACCGCATCGAGCGTGCGCTGCGCTGGCGCGACACCGTGGCGGCGGGCGCCGAGGCGTACCGCGTGGTTCACGGCGAGGGCGACGGCCTCCCGTCGCTGGTGGTCGACCGCTACGGCGACTACCTCGCCGTCCAGACGCTCTCGCAGGGCACCGAGCGGGCCAAGCCCGAGATCGTGGCGGCGCTCGTCGAGCTGCTCAAGCCGCGCGGCATCGTCGAGCGCAACGACCCGCGCGTGCGGACGCTCGAGGGCCTGGAGCAGACCGTGTCTGTTCTGCACGGCGAGGTGCCTCCCGTCGTCGAGGTCAGCGAAGGCGACGTGCGCCTGGGCGTCGACCTGCGCCAGGGGCAGAAGACGGGCCTGTTCCTCGACCAGCGCGAGAACCACATCGCCGCCCGGCGCTACGCGCGGGGGCGCGTGCTCGACGGCTTCTGCTACGACGGCGGCTTCGCGCTGCAGGTGGCGCGCGAGGCGGCCGAGGTCACGGCCGTCGACCTCTCGGCCGAGGCGCTCGCGCGCGTCGAGGCGAACGCCGCGCGCAACGGCACCACCAACGTGACCACCCGCGACGCCAACGTCTTCGACCTGCTGCACGAGCTCGACCAGCGCGGCGAGCGCTTCGACACGGTGATCCTCGACCCGCCCGCGTTCGCGAAGAGCCGCGACGCGATCCCCAAGGCGGCGCGCGGCTACAAGGAGATCAACCTGCGCGCGCTGCGGATCCTCAAGCCGGGCGGCTGCCTGGTGACCTGCTCCTGCTCGTACCACATCCACGAGGACGACTTCGAGGCGATCCTGGCCGACGCGGCGACGGACGCGCGCGTGACGGTCACCGTGGTCGAGAAGCGCCGCCAGGGGCGCGACCACCCGGTCGTGCTGGGCGTGCCGGAGACGTATTATCTGAAGTGCTTCGTGCTTCGACGACTGGAGTAGCGATGCCGCACGTGATCGAGCCGGCTGCCACCGGCCGTGCCAAGTGCCGCGGCTGCGGCGAGAAGATCGCCGCGGGCGACCTGCGCTTCGGGGAGAGCCTGCCCAACCCCTTCGCCGAGGGCGAAACGCATCACTGGTATCACCTCGAGTGCGGGGCCATGAAGCGACCGGAGGCGTTCCTGGAGGGGCTCGGGGCCCACGCCGAGCCGATCGCGGACTCCGAGCGGCTCGCCGCCGTGGCTCGCGACGGCGTGGAGCATCCGCGCGCGGCCCGGATCAGCGGCGCCGAGCGCGACCCCTCGGGCCGCGCGCAGTGCCGCCACTGCCGGCAGAGGATCGAGAAGGCGGCCTGGCGCATCTCGCTCGTCTTCTGGGAGGACGGCCGCTTCTCGCCGGCCGGCTTCGTGCACGTGCCGTGCACCGGAGGCTACTTCGGCACGAGCGACGTGGTCGCGCGACTCGTGCGCTTCTCGCCGGGCCTGACCGGGGCCGACCTCTCCGAGATCCAGGCGGAGCTTCTGAAGCCCTCGCCGCCTGCAGCGGCCTCGGCCGCGGACGTGGGTGCCAAAGCGGACGGGTGAGCCACGCCGCCGAACTGCGGCCTAGTGGAACAGGTACGACACGCCGAGCACCACCTCGCCACGGGTGCGGTCGTCGATGTCGAACGTGCTCCAGCCTCGCTTCAGCTCGCCGATCGGGTAGGTGGCGTGCAGCACGCGACCTTCGGCGAAGAGCGAGAGGCTGCTCGCGACGCGGAAGCGCAGCCCGGCGCCGGCCCCGAACTGGCCGCCGCTGCCGTCGAAGGCGACCTGCGAGCCGCCCTGCGAGCCGTACGGGCCGGGCGTCACGATCGCCGAGGCTTCGCTGTGCGAGTACTGCGCGGAGGCGGAGAGGTACGGCGAGACGGTCCAGCCGGCGCCGAACTCGTAGCGTAGCTGCGCGCCGACGTTCGCGAAGAAGCCCTGGTAGTCCGAGTAGCCGAGGCCGAGCCAGGGGCGCAGGCTCAAGCCGTCGGTCACGTAGTAGGCGAAGCCAAGCCCAGTCGTGGGAGCGACCATCGCGTCCACGGCGAAGGCGCCCCGGTTCGACTGCGCGAGCGAAGGGCTCGCCAGCCCCAGCCCCAGCGCGAGTGCGAGTGCGGTCGTGCGCATGCCCCCTCCTGCAGCCTGTGGTTCCAGCCTGACGCGCCTGCCAGGCTCACGTCAAGGACGGACATGTCAGCGCTGTAAAGTCCGGGTCGGGGCGCGGCGTCGCTCCTACCGCGCGGCGCCCGTGACGTACGGCAGCTGGCGCCACGTCTCGGGGTGGAACTGCTCTCGCTTACGGCCGCTCCCTGCGCTTGCGGTCCTCGGCGAGCGCCTTGACGGCGGCGTGGCGGTACATGTCGGACAGCGTCGGGTAGTTGTAGATCGTCTCCGCGATCTCGGAGGCGACCGCGCCCTGGTGCAGGAAGGCCTCGCCGATGTGGACGAGCTCGCTCGCCGAGGTGCCAACGATGTGGGCGCCGACCAGCTTCAGCGACGGCCGCTCGAACAGAAGCTTCAGGAGCCCGTCCGAGTCGCCGATGATCTGGGCGCGCGGGTTCTTGGCGTAGTCGCCGCGGCCCGCGACGTAGTCCCGCTTCTGCTCCACGAGCGCCTCCTCGGTGGCGCCGACGTAGGCGACCTCGGGGATCGAGTACACGGCGAACGGCAGCGCCTCGGTGCGGCCCTTGGGCCCGGGGATCCCGAGCGCGTGGCGCATCGCCTGGCGTCCCTGCTCCATCGCGGTGCTGGCGAGCGCCGGGTAGCCGATCACGTCGCCGACCGCGTAGATGTGCGGGTGGACGGTCTGGTAGTGGTCGTTCACCTCGAGCAGGCCGTACTTGCCGGGCGTGATCCCGAGCGTGCCGAGCCCGATGTCGCTCGTGTTCCCGTCGCGCCCCACGCAGTAGAGCAGCACGTCGGACTCGTAGCGCTTCCCGGCCGCGGTCTCGCACGCGACCCGTGGCGGCGTCCCGGCGAGCCGCGTGACGCGCGCGTAGCGGTCGTCGTGGTGGATCTGCACGCCCAGCTCGCCCAGCTCGCGAACCAGCGTGGCCACGACCTCGCGGTCGAAGTACGGCAGCAGCCGGTCGCGCGTGTCCACCAGCGTGACGGCGATCCCGAGCGCCGCGAAGATGCTCGCGTACTCGATCCCGACGACGCCGGCGCCGAGCACGGTCATCGTCTTCGGCATGCGCGGAAGCTGCAGGATGGTCTCGGAGTCGAAGACCGTCTCGCCGTCGAAGGGGACGTCGTCCGGGCGGTTGGGGCGCGAGCCGGTCGCGATCACGAAATAGTCGGCGGTGAGCGTGCGCAGCTCGGCCCCGCTCGGCGGCTTCACCGCCACCGCATGCGGCCCCGCGAAGCGGGCGTGGCCCAGGACTACCTCGACCGCGTAGCGGCCGAGCGACTCGCCGATCAGGGTGAGCTCACGCTGCACCACCGCCCGCTCGCGCTTCATGAAGTCGGCGACGGTGAGCTCGGGCGAGACCTCGTAGCGGATGCCGTGGAGCCGATTGCGAGTGAGCTGGTAGAAGAAGACCGCGCTCTCGCGCAGCGACTTCGAGGGGATGGTGCCCCAGTTGACGCGGTTGCCGCCCACCAGGTGGTGGCGCTCGACGACCGCCACCTTCTTGCCCGCGCGCGTCGCCTGGATCGCGGCCCGCTCTCCCGCGGGCCCGCAGCCCAGGACGACCACGTCGTAGTGCGCCACCTTGCCTCCTCGCCCGGAGCGGTCATTCTACGCGGGACGCGGCCGGCCTCCGTCCCGCCCGCATGCGTCCGGTGCGAGTCACGCGGTGACCTGCCCGTTACCCGAGGTAACGGCGAGACAGACCGCGCAGTGGAGAGCGTCCGGCGGGAGTCCCGGCGCATCTGTTGCAGGAGTGCACCTTGGGTGCGTGTCGCCCGTTTGGCACAGGGGGTGCAATAGCATGCAGCGGAGTCGGGAGGCTGCTTCGAGGAGGTGGCCGATGCCCATGGTGTGGATCGAGGGTGCGGGCGCGAGGATCTCCCGCGGCGATGCCGAGACGGTCACGCACGAGGGCCTGCAGGCGAGGCTCGCGGAAGCGCCGGAGTTCAGCCTGGGCGAGGAAGTCGCGGTTCGGCTGTCGTTCGAGCGGGGCGCCGCCACGGTCGCGTTGAAGGCCCGTGTGGCGTGGGTGCGCGAGGCCGCGGGACGGGTGGAGTGCGGCCTGCAGTGGAGCACGCCCCCGAGCGAGCGCAAGGACCTCGAGGCCTGGCTCGCCAGCGCAGCCTGACGACAGGCTTTCGCGGGCGGCGCCGCCGCTGGGGTAGACTGCGCCTCCCCTATGCACCCTGAGCCGTTCGTACCGGCGCCCGGCTGGGCGCTGCCGTTCGCCGCCCTCCTGCTCGCGATCGCCGTGCTGCCGCTAGCGGCGCCGCACTTCTGGGAGTCGAACGCCAGGAAGCTCGGCGTCGCGGCGGTGCTGTCGCTTCCGGTGCTGGCGCTCTACATCCGATCGCGCCCCGAGACGCTGGCGCACGCGGCGCTCGACTACGTTTCGTTCATCGTGCTGCTGGGCGGCCTGTTCGTGATCTCGGGCGGGATCCTGCTCGAGGGCGACCTCGAGGCCACCACGCGAACGAACGTCGTGCTGCTCGGGGCCGGGGCGCTGCTCGCGTCGTTCGTCGGCACCACCGGCGCCTCGATGCTGCTGATCCGGCCGCTGCTGCAGACCAACCGCGAGCGCAAGCGGGTCGCGCACACCGTGGTCTTCTTCATCTTCCTGGTCTCGAACATCGGCGGCTGCCTGACGCCGCTCGGCGACCCACCGCTGTTCCTGGGCTACTTGATCGGCGTGCCGTTCACCTGGACGCTGCGCCTGTTCTGGCCCTGGCTTCTCACCACGGCGCTGGTGCTGTCGGTCTACGCGCTGTGGGACCGGCGCGAGCGAGCGCGGGAGCGGCCCGAGGACCGCAAGCGCGACTTCTACGAGGTCCGGCGGCTGCGACTGGCGGGCAAGGAGAACCTGGCGCTGCTCGCGGGCGTGCTGGCCGCGGTCGCCTTCCTCGGCGCGCCGTGGCGCGAGCTGGCGATCGTGGGCCTGTCCGTGCTGTCTTTCCGGCGCACCGACCCGGAGCTGCGCAAAGCCAACCGCTTCACGTTCCACCCGATCCTGGAGGTGGCAGCGCTGTTTGCCGGCATCTTCGTGACGATGCTGCCGGCGCTCGACATCCTGCGTGCGCGCGGCGCGGAGCTGGGCGTCCGCGAGCCGTGGCAGTTCTTCTGGGCCACGGGCATGCTGTCGTCGTTCCTCGACAACGCGCCCACCTACCTGACGTTCCTCGCCCTCGCGAAGGGCCTGGGGCTCGCGCCCGATGTCGTGGGTGTCTCGCACGAGGTCCTGGTCGCGATCAGCCTCGGGGCCGTGTTCATGGGCGCCAACACCTACATCGGCAACGGCCCGAACTTCATGGTCCGGGCCATCGCCGAGGAGCGGGGCGTGAAAATGCCGAGCTTCGGCGGCTACATGCTCTACAGCGGCGCGGTGCTGATACCAGTCTTCGTAGTCGTGACGCTGGTGTTCTTCGGCTAGCGGGCCGACAGAACTGACGGCAACCCGAGGTTGCGCTCGGGGGGCGATCGTGTCCCCCGCGAGCC
>CAZMRX010000258.1:0-7634 GCA_964568755.1 uncultured Acidobacteriota bacterium
GCCGGCGGGCACCTGGCCGGCCGGAGCCGGAGCGCCCGCGGCGGGAGCAGCGGGGGGTGCGCCGGCGGCCGCTGGAGCGTCGGCAGACGATCCGGCCGGCGGCGCGGGAGGAGGTGCCGGGGCCGGCCGCGGCGGGAGGACGGCCGTCGCCGGGATCGGCTTCGGCTCGCCCGTGGGCACCGCCGTCAGCACGAAGATCCGGTCGCCCCAGACCACCGGCGTCGACGAGCCCTTGCCGGGGATCTCCACCTTCCAGCGGACGTTCTTGGCCTCGCTCCACTGGGTCGGAGGCGTCGCGTGCGGCGCGACACCGGTCATGAGCGGCCCGCGCCACTGCGGCCAGAAGCGTCCAGCGTCGACGGCATCCGCGCCCTCGGGCGCGCTCGGCAGGGACAGCGTGGTCAGAACGGCAAACAGGAAGGCGAGTGCCCAGCGATGGCGCAAGGTTTGGCTCCTTCTCTTCGGGACGGCTTGGCTTGGAGACTAGTCAACCGCGGCGACCGGCGGAAGTCAAGGATCTGAACGCCCGCGATCGCGTCAGCGGCGCTTGCCGCGCGCCGCCGGTGGCCGCTTGGCGCCGTCGAGGCTCGTCCACAGGTAGAAGCACGCAATCGAGCGGTACGGGCGCCACGCCTCGGCGATGCGGCGCATGCGGTCCTTCTTCGGCAAGCCGCGCATGCCGTAGGCGCTGCGCATCGCGGAGCGAATGCCGAGGTCGTCCACCGGCAGCACGTCCCCGCGGCCGAGCCGGAACATCAGGTACATCTCGGCGGTCCAGCGCCCGATCCCCTTCACCACCGTCAGCTCTTCGATCACGCGCTCGTCGGAGAGGCGGCTCAGCCGACCGAGCGGCAGGCCGTCCCGCGTGTGCGCGGCCAGGTCGCGCAGGTAGCCGACCTTCTGGCGCGACAGGCCGAGCGCGCGCAGCTCGGCGTCGCTCGCTGCCATCACGTGCTCGGGCCGGAGCGGCCAGCCGAAGCGGTCCTTGATCCGGTTGGCGATCGAGCGCGCCGCGGCCACGCTGATCTGCTGTGCCAGGATCGCGCGCGTCAGGTAGGCGAAGGCGCTGCCGCCGCGGTGGGCCTGCATGGGGACTGGGCCGATCTCGCGCACCAGGCGCCCCATCACGGGATCGGCCGCGGCCAGGTGGCGGCGGGCGCGGCCGATGGCGGCGGCGTCGAGCCTCACGCACGCCATTCTGCAGCACGCGGGCGCGCGTTGTCGCGCTCCGGATGTGCTACCGTCCCGGCCTCCTGTGGATCCCGCCGGGCTTTCGGCCGTCGACCTCGCGCTCGCCGCGCTCGCGGCGGTCGCCGCCGGCGCCATGAACGCCCTCGCGGGCGGCGGCACGCTCATCACCTTCCCCACGCTCGTCGCCCTCGGGCTCCCGCCCGTGGCCGCGAACGTCACCAACACGCTGGCGGTGGCGCCCGGGGCGCTCGGCGGCATGCTGGCGCAGCGGCGCGAGCTGGCGGGCCAGGGGAGGCGGCTGGCACGGCTCACACCCGCGGCGCTCCTCGGCGGCCTCGTCGGCGGACTCCTGCTGCTCCACACGGACGAGGCCCTGTTTCGGAAGCTGGTGCCGTGGCTGATCCTGTCGGCGGCGGGCGTCCTCGCCGTCCAGGAGCCACTGCGCGCCCTGCTGCTCCAGCGGCTGCCCGGTCCCCCCGCGGTCACCGCCGAGGGGCACCACGGCGACCACAGCGAGGGCCTCGCCACCGTCAGCGTGTTTGCGGCGTCGATCTACGGCGGCTACTTCGGCGCCGGCCTCGGCGTGATCCTGCTGGCGGCGCTTGGTCTCGTGCTGCACGACTCGCTGACTCGTCTCAACGCCACAAAGCAGGCGATCGGGTTCCTGGCCAACCTCGCCGCGGCCGTCCTCTTCGGGCTGGACGGCCCCGTCTACTGGCCCGCGGCGGCAGTGATGGCCATCGGCGCCGTCACGGGCGGGACGATCGGCGGGCACCTGGCCGGACGCGTTCGCGCCGGCACGCTGCGCCTTGTGGTGGTGTCGATCGGCCTCGTGGTCGGGCTCGTCTACCTGATCCGCGGCTGACGTGGGCGAAGGACGTCAACCGCGGCCCGTGAGCAGCCGCCAGAACGCCAGCTCGTCGAGCCCCGGCGCCAGCAGCGCGGCCGCCACCAGCACCAGGACCGCGAGGACGACGGTGCTTCGGCCGCGCCAGGGACGCAGCGTGCCCTCGGGGCGGCCGACGAGCAGGGCCGCGCCGAGGAGAAAGACGACGGGCATCACCGGCAGGCGGAAGCGCGTCGTCGCGTAGGCCACGACGTGAGCCGCGTTGTAGGCCGTGAGCAGCAGCAGGAGCAGGCCCGCCCCGGCGCCGAAGCGCACGCGCGTCAAGCCGACCAGCATGAGACCGAGCAGGGCGGCGTAGGGCAGGACCAGCAGCAGCTCGATCCGGACGAGCGCCGAGGTCGTCAGCGGGCCGCAGGCCTCGCGGCCCACGATGTGGTCGAGCACCTCGCTGCCCGCTTTCCAGAACTCGGGCGTTTGCTCGGCGATCTTCTCGAAGATCCAGCCGGGCTGGCGTTCCGCGATCGTCTGCCACGCGAGCTGGCGGCAGTAGCGGTCCTGCGCGACCGGGCCTTCGATCGAGGCCAGCACCTCGTAGATCTCCAGGTGGGTCAGTGTCGTGTTGCCCTGCCACAGGTTGAGGCCGCCCATCGTCGAGACGGGGATGAACGCGCGGAACACGATCGCGTTGCGGACCGTCCACGGGGCGATCGTCAGCAGGCTCACCAGCACGAGCGTCGCAGCCGTCACGAGCCTCGCGTGCGGCGGCCGGAACCAGCTGGACCGCGGCGCGAAAGGCCCCCCGGCGCGTGGTCGCAACATCCAGAGCGCCGCGAGCGGGACCAGGTAGAGCGCCAGCTCGCGCGTGAGGGTGGCGAAGGCCCACAGCACGCCTGCGACGGCCGCGGTGCGCCGCGATCCCGAGAGGTCCGCCGCGAGCGTGCGCTCGATCGCCCACCAGAGCAGGACGACGAACAGGGTCTCGGACCAGAAGCGGGTGGCGAACCAGACGAGGTCGGGGTAGAGCGCCGCGAAGGCCGCCGCCACCAGCCCGGCGCGTCGGCCGAAGGCGAGAAAGCCGACGCGGGCCACCGCCGGCACCAGCAGGCTGCCCAGCGCCGCCTGCACCCAGAGCACCGCCTGCAGCGAGCCCGCCGCCCGCGACACGAGCGCGATGAAGTACGGGTAGAGCGGCGGGTAGAAGATGAGGTCGTTTCGCAGCGGCGACAGCGGCCGAAGCTCCTGCGTCCCGAGCGCGATCCAGCTCGGCTCGTCACCGGCGTAGTGACACGCGGGTCCGAGCAGCAGGAACGCCGCCCGCACCAGGAACGCCAGCGTGGTGAGCAGGAGCAGGGCGCGCACGGCCCCTATGATGCGCGAGTTCAGGAGCCGGCGATGGGGTCGATGCGGAGCGAGGCCCGGTAGTCCTGGGGCGCGGTCGGGCGGCCGGCGTACGGATACGGGTCGAGATGGGTCAGGGTCAGAAGGAAGCCGAAGGCGGCCGCCCGCTGGCCTTCACCGGGGGCCGTGTGGAGGGTGAGCGGAACGTTCGGACGGCCGGCTTGCGTGACGGTGAAGACCGCCTCCGCGTCGCCCAGCGTGACGCAGATGGCGTCCGCGGGACAGCGCGAGTCCTGCGCGACCCCGTCGAAGCGCACGGCGACATCGGTTCCCTCGACCGCCACCCGCTCGCCGGGGCGGAGCCGCACGTCGCTGCCCGCGGGGACCGTCGAGGCTGTGGGGCTGGCGCAGGCGGCCAGGGTCAGGAGCGCGAGCAGAACGGCCGAAAACTGGCGCATGCGTGCATTCCTGGGCCTATGAAACTCCCTACGGAGTCCGCCACCGCCGAGTTGCATGGGGAGCGTGATCGGACGCACTCTTTGACCCAATGGCGGCCAAGCCCGAGCGGATCCTGCTGGACGTGGGCGGCCGGGAGGTCTCGGTTTCGAACCCGGGCAAGCTGTACTTCCCCGAGGCCGGCATCACCAAGCTCGAGTTGGTCCGCTACTACCTCGCGGTGGCCGAGGGCGCGCTGCGCGGGGCGGGCGGCCGCCCGAACGTGCTCGTCCGCTACGCCAACGGCATCCGCGGCGAGTTCTTCTACCAGAAGCGCGCGCCCGTCTCGCGCCCGCCCTGGATCGAGGTGGCGGCGCTCCGGTTCCCCTCCGGCCGCGAGGCCGAGGAGGTGGTGCCGCGCGACGCCGCGGCGCTCGCCTGGATGGCGAACCTGGGATGCCTGGAGCTCCACCCGCACCCCGTCCGCGCCGAGGACCTCGACCACCCGGACGAGCTGCGCGTGGACCTCGACCCTCAGCCGGGTATCGAGTGGACCCAGATCCAGGCCGTGGCGCGTGTCGTGATGGAGGCGCTGGCCGACCTCGGCCTGGTGGGCTGGCCGAAGACGTCCGGCTCGCGCGGCGTCCACGTGAACGTGCGCATCCACCGCCGTTGGTCGTTCGCCCAGGTGCGGCGCGCCGCGCTCGCGCTCGCCCGCGAGGTGGAGCGGCGGGCGCCCGCGATCGCCACCAGCAAGTGGTGGAAGGAGGAGCGCCACGGCGTCTTCCTCGACTACAACCAGAACGCCAAGGACCGGACCGTGGCGAGCGCCTACTCGGTGCGCCCGAAGCCCGACGCGCGCGTCTCGGCGCCCGTGACCTGGGACGAGCTCTTCGTGTGCCGCCCCGAGGAGTTCACGCTGCGCTCCATGCCGGCGCGCTTCGCCGCCGTCGGCGACCGCCACGCGGGCATCGACGCGAGCCCCGGCTCGCTCGAGTCGCTGCTCGAGCTCTCGGCCCGGCAGGAGGCGGAGGGCCAGGGCGACGCGCCGTGGCCGCCGCACTACGCCAAGCAGGCAGGCGAGCCGCCGCGCGTCCAACCGTCCCGGCGCAAGGTACAGGGGACGGGCCGGCGCGTGCCGAAGAGGCCGCTCGTCGAGATCGGCCGGGCCGCGAAGAAAGAGGACGCCCTGGCCGGGCTCGAGCGCTGGAAGGCCCGTCATCCCGAGGCGACCGCCCACCTCGAGACCCAGGACGTGCTCGTGGACTCGATGCGCGGGCGCTCCACGACCTGGACGCGGATCCGGGTCAACCTCGAGCACGTCCCGGAGGCGCTGCGGCCGGAGCCGGAGGCGCTCGACCCCGACTACGACCCCTGGCGCGGCGTCACGTTTCCCCCCGGCGAAACACCAGGGCGATCTCGGCCGGAGGAGTGACCTCGAGCTGGTCGTAGCGGCAGTCCACGGGCGGCTTGTCGGGACGCCAGCGCAAGAAGACGGCCGCGTGGCGGAAGCGATCGCCCTGCAGGTGGTCGTACTTGACCTCGCAGACACGCTCGACGCGCACCGGCTCCCAGGAGAGGTCCTTGCCCGCGCTCCAGCGGCTCTGCCCGCCCGGCATGCGCGTCCCGTCGCCGAGCGAGGCCCACTCGCGCCACGGGTGCGACGCGAGCGCATCCTGCCGCAGCGGCTCGAGCTCCTCGGCGAGGCGGCGCCGCGCCTTCATGGTGAACGACGACGTCACGCCCACGTGCTGGAGGGCCCCCGCGTCGTCGAACAGCCCCAGCAGCAACGAGCCCACGAGCGTGCCCGGGCCCTGCTTGTGCCAGCGGAAGCCCGCCACCACGCAGTCGGCGGTGCGCGCGTGCTTGACCTTCACCATCACGCGCTTGCCGGGCTGGTAGGCGGTGCCCTCGTGCTTGGCGACGACGCCATCGAGCCCCGCGCCCTCGAAGCGGTGGAACCACTCCGCGGCGAGCGCGCGGTCCCGGCTGCAGGGCGTGAGATGCACGCCCCGGGGCTCGCCCGCGAGCACCTGCTCGAGGCGCGCGCGGCGCTCGGCCTGGGGCCGCGAGCGCAGGTCGACGTCGCCCTCGGCGAGCAGGTCGAAAGCCACGAAGGACGCCGGGATCTCGGCCGCCAGCTTGCGCACCCGCGACTCCGCCGGGTGCAGCCGCATTTGGAGCGCGTCGAAGTCGAGCCCGCGCGCGCCGCCGAGCACGATCTCGCCGTCGACGACCGCGCGCGCGGGCAGGCGCTCGCGCAGCCGGGCCTCGAGCTCGGGGAAGTAGCGGCCGAGCGGCTTCAGGTCCCGGCTCTGGACGTACAGGCGCTCGCCGCTGCGAAACACGATCGCGCGGAAACCGTCCCACTTCGGTTCGAACAGCCAGCCGTCGCCCGGCGGCAGCTCCGTGGCGAGCTTCGCCAGCATCGGCTCGACCGGCGGCTCGATCGGGAAGCCGTCCCCGGCCATCAGGAGCCGCCCGACAGGCGCGCCGCGATCCGGCCTTCGGCTCCAGCCCAGCCGGCGTCGAACGGGTGGCCGGGCTGGTCCAGGTCGACGACGAGCGGAGCGTGGTCCGAGGGCGTCGGCTTCCCCTTGCGCGCCTCGCGGTCGATCTCGGCGGAGACGGTCCGCTCGGCGAGCGGGGGCGTGGCCAGCAGGTGGTCGATGCGCATGCCGAAGTTCTTGTGGAAGTTCCCCGCCCGGTAGTCCCACCAGGTGTAGCGGCCTCGCTCGGCGTGGTGCTTCCGATAAAGATCCACGAGCCCGAGGCGGCCGAGCCTCGCGAACGCCTCGCGCTCTCTCGGGGAGACATGGGTTCCGCCGTGGCAGGCCCGGGCGTCCCACACGTCCGCGTCCCCCGGCGCGATGTTGAAGTCTCCCCCGAGCACGAGCGGCGGCGCCTCGTGCGCCTTCTCTTCGAGCCAGCGGGCCAGGCGGTCGAACCAGGCGAGCTTGGCCTCGTAGAACGGCGAGTCGACGGTCCTTCCGTTCGGGGCGTACAGGCACACGACGCGAACGCCCCCGCAGTCGGCCGCCAGCATCCGCGCCTCGCCGAGCGGGTCGTAGTCCCCGGCGTCCTCCGCGTCGGCGGCTCGGAGCGGACGGCCGAAGTTGGTCTCCACCGGGGCGATCCCGCAGCGGCTCGCGATCGCGACGCCGTTCCAGCGCCCCTGGCCGTGGTGCGAAAGCTCGTAGCCCAGCTCGCGGAACGCGTCCACGGGCGCGTCTTCGTCCTTGAGCTTCGTCTCCTGCATCAGCAGCACGTCCGGCCGGGCCCGCTCGAGCCACCAGCGCACCTTGTCCAGGCGCGCCCTCAGGGAGTTGACGTTCCAGGTGGCGATGCGCACAGCACTCCTAGCCTACCTCCACTGGCGCGGACGCCGACGCGGGAGGTCAGGGCCGCGGGAGCGGCGCCAGGCGAGCGGGCCGCGGACCGTGGCGCTCGGCCCCCACCAGCGGGACGTAGGGCAGCTCGCGGCCTTCTTGGACCGAGCGCAGCATCAGGCCGCCGCGGCTCATGTCGCCGCGGCCCACGAAGTCGGACGGGAACGCGAGGCGATCGCCGAGGACGGGAGTGAGCAGGTCGACGTACTTGCGCGACGCTACGCTGCCGAGCAGCACCACCTCGGCCTCCGCCCAGAAGGGCGCCAGCGTCTGGAGGTCGCGCAGCAGCGGCCGGGTGTAGCGCTTCTCGTCGGGATCGACCGGGATGCCCGCGTAGCGCTTCAGGTCCCGCAGCGTCAGACGCGACTCGGGAGGCCGGAGCCCGTCGCAAGGCGTGATCACGTGGGCGCCCGCGAGCCCCTCGGGCGGCCGGG
>CAZMRX010000259.1:0-5553 GCA_964568755.1 uncultured Acidobacteriota bacterium
GATCTTCGGGCCGGTCGTGACGGCCTACGTCTACGACGACGACAAGTGGCCGGAGACGCTGGGACTGGTCGACTCGACCTCGCCCTACGCGCTCACCGGCGCGGTGTTCGCGAACGACCGGCAAGCGGTGCGCGAGGCCGCTGCAGCGCTGCGCGGCGCCGCGGGCAACTTCTACGTGAACGACAAGCCGACGGGCGCAGTGGTGGGCCAGCAGCCCTTCGGGGGCGCGCGCGCCTCCGGCACCAACGACAAGGCCGGCTCGAAGCTCAACCTGGTGCGCTGGGTGAGCGCGCGGGCGGTCAAGGAGACCTTCAGCCCGCCGAGGGACTACCGCTACCCCTTCATGGAAGCGGAGTGAGAAGCGGGTGGATCGGGAAGACAGACCGGGGGGCGACGAGCCCGAGTGACGCCGCCGCTCTGGCGGCGGCGTGACTACGGCAGCGGCGTCTGCAGCTCCGTCGCCAGCCGCTCCAGGAAGTAGCCGACGTCCGTCACCAGGCCGATCGCCTGCATCGAGCCGCGGTTGCCGAGCTTGACCGGCACCGACTCGACCATGTCGACGCAGATCGTCCGCACCCGCGCCGGCAGCAGGTTGCCGATCGCGATCGAGTGCAGCGCCGAGGCGAGCATCAGGCAGCAGCCCGCGCCCTGCAGCGCGTCCAGGTAGGCCTGCTGCGCCAGCATCGTGTCGGTGATCACGTCCCGCAATGGGCCGTCGTCGCGGATCGAGCCCGCCAGCACGAACGGCGTGCCGCGCGTGACCGCCTCGAACATCACGCCCGACTTCACGAGCCCCGCCGCGACGGCGGCCTTCACCCCGCCCAGGCGGTTCACGGCGTTGATCGCATAGAGGTGGTTGCGGCTGCCGCCCTCGACGGAGCGACCGCTGGTCTGGCACACGCCGAGGCTCGTCCCGACGATCGCCTTCTCCAGGTCGTGGACCGCGAAGGCGTTTCCGGTCAGGATCACGTCGATCCAGCCGTCGCGCACGAGGCCCGCCAGCGTCGCGGCGCCGCCGGAGTGGACCACGGCGGGCCCCGGCACCACCACGATGCGCTCGCCGGCCGCGCGCACGCGCTTCATCTCGCGCGCCGCGGCGCGGATCACGATCGCCTTGTTGATCTCCGCCGAGACGTCGTTCGACATGAAGCCGAACACGGCGTAGTCGCGGCTGCGCTCGAGCGGCCGCACGCGGATCCCGGGGCCGCGCAGGGCGACCTGCTCGCCCTGGCGCACCAAGCGCTGCTTCACGCAATGCGGCACGCCGTCGCGCAGCACGAGAGCCGCGTCCATCTTCTGGTGGGCGGCCTCCACCCAGCGCCCGCCGATGCGCACCAGCGTGTCGAAGTTGGTGGTCGAGTAGAAGTCGTCGGGCAGGATCCCGTCCTGCTCGGCGGGGCCGAAGCGGCAGTCGGCCACCTCGCTGGTCGCCCCGAGATAGCGCAGCGCCTCGAGGATGCGGTCGAGCCCGTGCGGGTCGCGCGCGCGGACCTCGACCTTCGCGAAGGACGCCTCGTCGTTGGTGCGACCGACGCGGAACTCCTGGACCTCGAACTCGCCGCCCTCCTCCACCACGCGGTCGAACACCCGCCGCATGATGTCGGAGTCGATCAGGTGTCCTTCGAGGGTGATCGTGTCTGAGACCATGCGCGCCCTCCCCGGGTCCGCCGCGCTAGAGGCGCGGCAGCGTGAGTCCCTGCTGCGCCTGGTACTTGCCCTTCTTGTCGGCGTAGGACGTCTCGCACGGCTCGTTGCCCTCGAAGAACAGGAACTGCGCGATGCCCTCGCCGGCGTAGATGCGCGCCGGCAGCGGCGTCGTGTTCGAGACCTCGAGCGTCACGATGCCCTCCCACTCCGGCTCGAGCGGGGTGACGTTGACGATGATCCCGCAGCGCGCGTACGTGGAGTTGTGGACGATCACGTCGTTCGCGACGAAGTTCGCCGTCTCCGGAACAGTGATGTCGTACACGGGCTCGAAGCCAGCGAAGCGCTTGTCCACGATCGTGTCCCACAAGACGTCGCCTTCGGCAATGTCGCCCAGCAGCTCGTCGCTGAGGCGTCGTGCGACGTCCGTGGCAAAGGCCCGCGAGACGCTCTGATCGTAGCTGGGCCAGGCGACTCCCATCTTTCGAAGCGTGGTTCCGCGGGTTCGGCAGAGAGCCTCCATCAGAGTCCATGCCTCAGCCGGAAGCGTGTCGTAGTTCGACTTCCTCTGCGGCCGCGCGTCTATCAGCCGAAGCGCCTGCTCGAGGCGCTTCTGCTTCTGGCTCGCGGGCACGAAGCCGATCTCGGCACCAAAGCGCGCTACGTGGTCCTTGCTCGTGATCGTCAGGGTGGTCGCGCCTCGACCTGAGGCGGTATCCCGTTCGCGGCTCATGGCCACGATTCCGAAGCGCAGCAGCAGGTGCCTCACTTCGCGTGCGAGCCTGGCCGACGTGCTGCAGAACTCGAGGTGTATCGAGTCTTCGCCTACCGAGATCCCGCCGTCTCCCGAGAACAGCGCGCGCAGGAAGCGCGCCAGTAGCGGGCGCCGGAGCTCGAAAACGGCGCTCGGTACGAACTTATCGGGCGAGTTCACGTTGAGTCCAAGCGATTCGAGCCAGGCGTAGACGCGGTTCTTCTCCATGATGCCGCCGCGCCGACCGCGGTTTGTCGCGCGCAAGGACAGGGAAGTCGAGCGGCGAGGCACACAGCCGAACGCCGTGACTGCGTCCGCGAAAGCATCCTGCAGCACGGGATCGCCGCTCGTGTAGGTGGGAGACGCCCCGGGAGTCCGACAGCAGCCGTCGGAGATCAGGAGTCCCAGGAGGTCCAGCTCGTGCGCTGGAAGCTCGCGCGTCCCGAACAGCGGCACCCGCCTCGGCACCGCCACGCGCGCCCCGAGGGGCAGATGCTGCAGCTCGCGCCACCCATCGAAGGTCAGCAGCGGGTGGTTGGGCGTCGCGCGAAGCGTACGGCCCGTACGCGTGCGCACGTCGTAGACAGGCATCACTCCCTGTGACGTGCCTTCCGAGACGTGCTGGGCCGTCAGGCGCTGCCGCTGCAGCGATGCGGCCTCGCCCGATCTTGCCAGAAAGGCGGTGATCGGCACGAGACCACCCGTAGCCGCGTCTACGACCTCCGTGTCAGCCGAGAGGCACTTGCCGACGCAAACCACGATGACATTTCGCGGGATGCGGAACCTTTCGACCGTCCGCGCGAGGGCAAACGAGTTCGGCGGGATGATGCACTCTTCGCCCTTGAAGTCCACGAACGAGCGCGGGTCGAAGTCCTTCGGGTCGACGATCGTGTGGTTGATGTTGGTGAAGATCTTGAACTCGTCGGCGATCCGGGCGTCATAGCCGTAGGAAGAGAGGCCATACGAGATCACGCCTTCGCGCACCTGCTTCTCGTGGAACGGCTCGATCATCCTGTGATCGGTCGCCATCTTCCGGATCCACCGGTCCGACATCACGGACATTCACCCTCCACAACCGGCACCCGCCCCGAAAGTGGCGGGTAGCATTCCATGCCTACAGCCATTGGGCAACCCAGGGGCCTGGGGGACGGAGTCCCCCAGACCAGGAACGTGAGGCCCATCGCGTCCGCATGAGACTGCTCATCCCGAGGAGCTTCTGCGCCCCGTGAGAGGCCAGCAGGATGCCCACCAGCACGCGGGTGCGTTCTTGGCTCTCGGATGTACGCTATAAAGTTGCTTCCTCTGGGAAAGCTCTGAGCGTACAATGTCGGTCGTATGTCGAAGCTGGATCCGGGTTGCCGAGCCTTTCAGGTCGCGATCGACGTGCTCGCCCGACCCTGGAGCGGGCTGATCCTGGGCCTCCTGAGCGGAGGCAGCCTTCGTTTCAGCGAGCTCGAGGAGCGAGCCCACGGCGTAGGCGCCAAGACCTTGTCAGCGCGGCTCAAGGACCTCGAGAGGCGCGGACTCGTCGTGCGCAGCGTGGACCCGGGCCCGCCGATCCGAGTGCGCTACACCCTCAGCGACAAGGGGCGCGCATTCGAGCAGGTGGCCGAGGCGATCCAGCGCTGGGGCCGGCAGCTGGCCGACGGCGAGCCCGAGGCGCCCGCCGTCCGCACCGCGCCGCGGTCTCCCGCCGCCTCGGCGCGCCGCCCGCGCCGCGGCTGACGGCGCCAGTCGCCGCGGGTCAGGGCCGCGGGTCGCTCAGCTCCACAAGCGGTCCCAGGACCGCTCCTCGTTCCACTCCGGCGTGGGCGCGAAGGCCTGCGTGCCCGGCTTGAGGTGCGCCTTCACCACCTCCTCGACGACCTCGATCCCGAGCCCCGGCCGATCCGGCGGCGTGGCGAAGCCCTGCTTGTGCAGCGGCTTCTCCGGGCCCGTCACCATGTCCTCCCACCACGGCACGTCGACCGAGTGGTGCTCGAGCGAGATGAAGTTCTCGGTCGCGGCGGCGCAATGGACGTTGGCCATGAACGAGACCGGCGTGCCCGCGAAGTGCATCGCCATGGCGACGCCGTGCTCCATCGCGTGGTCGCCGATCTTCTTGGTCTCGAGCAGGCCGCCTGAGGACGCGAGGTCGGGGTGGATCATGTCGACGGCGCCCATCTCCACCAGCTTCGCGAAGTCCTCCTTCAGGTAGATGTCCTCGCCGGTCAGGATCGGGATGTCCGTGGCGTCGCGGATCTGCTTGGTCAGCTCGCCGAACTGCCACGGCACCATGTCCTCCATCCACGCCAGGTGATGCTTCTCCATCGCCTTCGCCAGGCGGATGCAGGAGTTGACGTCGATGTGGCCGTAGTGGTCGGTCGAGAGCGGCACCTCGGGCCCGATCACCTCGCGCACCGCCGCGACCCAGTCGGAGAGCCAGGCGATGCCCTTCTCGGTGATCGAGATCCCGGTGAACGGGTGCATCACGGTGTCGCGGCCGGCGTAGCTCGTGCCGAGCGGCTTGGTGAGCGTGCCGGGCACGTCCCGCAGCAGGTTGATGCCGAAGTCCTGCTTCAGGTACGTGAAGCCCTGCTCCATGCGGCGCTTGAGCTTGAGGCCCTGCTCGCGCGGGTCCTTGGCCTCGGTGGTGTCGGCATACAGCCTCACCTTGTCGCGGAACTTGCCGCCGAGCATCTGGAAGGCGGGAACACCGTAGGCCTTGCCCGCCAGGTCCCACAGAGCCATCTCCACGCCGCACACGCCGCCGGCCTGGCGCGCGTGTCCGCCGAACTGCTTGATCTTGCGGAACAGCCGGTCGACGTGGCACGGGTTCTCGCCCAGCAGCCGGCTCTTCAGGATCAGAGCGTAGGTCGCGCTGCCGCCGTCGCGCACCTCGCCCCATCCCACGAGACCTTGGTTGGTGTCGATCTTGATGATCGGGCAGGTCATCGGCGCGCCGACCACGGTGGCCACGCGCAGGTCGGTGATCTTGAGATCCGACGGGATCGAGCTGCGGTTGACGTTCTGGACCGCTCCCTCGAGCTCGGCGTCCCCCAGGAAGCCGAGCGCCGAGGCGCCGGCGGCGGCGGCCCCGGCCGCCTTGAAGAAATCACGGCGGTCGAGCTGGCGTCTGACCGATGCCTTCATGAGCTCTCCTCGGGAAGCCGATT
>CAZMRX010000259.1:5653-7629 GCA_964568755.1 uncultured Acidobacteriota bacterium
GCGGAGCTAGATGAGCTCGATCCCCGGGAAGAAGTAGCCGATCTCGAAGGCGGCTGTTTCGGGCGCGTCCGAGCCGTGAATCGCGTTCGCCTCGATCGAGGCCGCGAAGTCCTTGCGGATGGTGCCGGCAGCGGCCTTGTGCGGGTCGGTCGCGCCCATCAGCTCGCGCAGCTGGGCGATCGCACCCTCGCGCTCGAGCACCATCGTGATGCACGGCCCCGAGGACATGAAGGCGCAAAGGCTCGCGAAGAACGGCCGCGCGCGATGCACGTGGTAGAAGCCCTCGGCCTCGGCCGTGGTCAGCTTGCGCAGGCGCAGCGCCACGACGCGGAAGCCGGCCTTCTCGAGGCGCGAGAGCACGGCCCCCGCATTCCCCGCCTTGACCGCGTCGGGCTTGATGATCGAGAAGGTGCGCTCGGCCACGATTCGTCTCCTCCTACTTCTTGTTGAGCACGTCCTTGATGGCCGCGCCGATGTCCGCGGGCGACTTCACCACGCGGATCCCGGCCGCCTCCATTGCCTTCATCTTCTCGGCGGCGGTCCCCTTGCCGCCGGAGATGATCGCGCCAGCGTGGCCCATGCGCCGCCCCGGCGGCGCCGTCTGGCCCGCGATGAAGCCCACCACCGGCTTCTTGACGTGGGCCTTCACGTACGCGGCCGCGTCCTCCTCCGCGCTGCCGCCGATCTCGCCGATCATCACGATCGCCTCGGTGCCGGGGTCCTCGCCGAAGAGCTTCAGCGCCGCCGTGTGGTTGGTGCCGATGATCGGGTCGCCGCCGATGCCGATGCAGGTGCTCTGGCCGATGCCGAGCGCCGTGAGCTGCGCCACGGCCTCGTACGTGAGCGTCCCGCTGCGGCTCACGACGCCCACCGGGCCCGCCATGTGGATGTGGCCCGGCATGATCCCGATCTTGCACTTCTCTCCCGGGGAGATGATGCCCGGGCAGTTGGGGCCGATCAGCCGCGTCTTGCTGCCGCGCACGCGCTCCCACACCCGCACCATGTCGAGCGTCGGGATGCCCTCGGTGATCGCCACCACCAGGCCGATGCCCGCGGCGCAGGCCTCGAGGATCGCGTCGGCCGCGCCCGCCGGGGGCACGAACACCACCGACGCGTTGGCCCCGGTCTTGTCGACGGCCTGCTGCACGGTGTCGAAGAGCGGGAAACCCTCGACCGTGGTGCCGCCCTTGCCGGGCGTGACGCCGCCCACCACCTGCGTGCCGTAGTCGCGGCAGCCCTTGGCGTGGAAGGTGCCGTGCTTGCCCATGCCCTGGACCAGCAGGCGTGTTTCCTTCAGCGCGAGGACGCTCACCGCGCACCTCCCGCCGCGGCCACCACTTTCGCGGCGGCCGTGGTCATGTCGTCCGCGGTTTCGAAGTTGAGGCCGGACTCCTTCAGCATCTTCTGGCCCTTGTCCTCGTTGTTGCCCTTCATGCGCACGACGACCGGCACCTTCACGTGCAGGTCGCGCACGGCGGCGATCACGCCCTCGGCCAGCACGTCGCAGCGCAGGATGCCGCCGAAGATGTTGATCAGAACCGCGCGCACGTCGGTGTCGGCGAGCAGGATGCGGAAGGCGTTCTTGATCTGGTCGGCGCTCGCGCCGCCGCCCACGTCCAGGAAGTTGGCCGGCGCGCCACCCGCGAGCTTGATGATGTCCATCGTGGCCATCGCCAGCCCGGCCCCGTTCACCATGCAGCCGACGTTGCCGCCGTCGAGCTTGATGTAGTTGAGGCTGTGCTTCGAGGCGTCGACCTCGAGCGGCTCCTCCTCGTCGAAGTCGCGCAGCTCCACGAGCTCGGGGTGGCGGAACAGCGCGTTGTCGTCGAAGCCGACCTTGGCGTCGAGCGCGAGCACGTCGCCCGCCTTCGTGATCAGGAACGGGTTGATCTCGACGAGCGAGGCGTCGGTGCCCTCGAAGGCCTTGTAGAGCGCGGTGAAGAGCGGGACGGCCTTCGCCACCACGTCGGGCGAAA
>CAZMRX010000260.1:0-7611 GCA_964568755.1 uncultured Acidobacteriota bacterium
GCTGCACCTTCGCGCCGAGCGCCCTGGTGAGGTCGGCCCAGCCCGCCCAGTCCTTCTCGCCGAGCCCGTCCTCGATCGACACCAGCGGGTAGACCCTGGTCCACTTCTCGTACATCGCGATCAGCTGGTCCGAGGTCTTGACGCCGGCGCCCGACTTCTTGAGCACGTACTTGCTCTTGCCCTCGTGGAACTCGGAGGCCGCCACGTCGAACGCCAGCGAGACCTGCGAGCCCGACTTGTAGCCGGCGGCCGCGATCGCCTCGAGGATCGTCTCGATGCCCTCCTCGTTCGAGCGCACGTTGGGGGCGTAGACGCCCTCGTCGCCCACCGACGTGGAGTAGCCCTTCTTCTTGAGCGCGCCCTTGAGCGCATGGAAGATCTCGGTCCCCGCGCGCAGCGCCTCCGCGAAGCTCGCGAAGCCGTGCGGCACGATCATGAACTCCTGGAAGTCGACCTTGTTGTCGGCATGGGCGCCGCCGTTCAGGATGTTCATGAACGGAACCGGCAGCGTGCGCGCGTTGGCGCCGCCGATGTAGCGGTAGATCGGCAGCCCGGTGGCCTCGGCGGCCGCCTTGGCGACGGCGAGCGAGACGGCGAGGATCGAATTGGCGCCCAGCTTCTTCTTGAAGTCGGTGGCGTCGAGGTCGATCATCATCTGGTCGATGAGCGCCTGGTCGAGCGCGTCCTCGCCGATCACCTCGGTCGAGAGCAGGTCGTTGACGATCGCAACCGCCTTCTGGACGCCCTTGCCCAGGAAGCGCTTCTTGTCGCCGTCGCGCAGCTCGACCGCCTCGCGCTCCCCGGTCGAGGCGCCCGAGGGGACCGCGGCACGTCCCATCGCCCCGCCCTCGAGCACCACCTCGACCTCGACCGTGGGGTTGCCACGGCTGTCGAGGATCTCACGCGCAAACACGGAATCGATCGTGGTCATTTCATCTACTCCTGAACAAGACATTCCTCGCCTGGGGTCACGACCACGACGCCGCCGTCCGACACCGTGTGGCGCCTGCGGTCCTCGGCCGGGTCGTAGCCGACGCGGGCCCCCGGGGGCAGCTCCACGCCGCGGTCGATGATCGCGCGCCGGACCTGCGCGTGGCGCCCTACGGAGGCGCCGGGAAACAGGATCGAGTCCTCGACCTTGCTGTACGAGTGGACGCGCGCGCCCGGGCACAGGATCGAGCGGCGCACCTCCCCACCCGACACGATGCAGCCCATCGAGACGATCGACTGCGTCGCGACGCCCCGCCGGCCCTCGTCGTCGAACACGAACTTGGCGGGCGGCAGCTGCGGCTGGTAGGTGCGAAGCGGCCACTCCGGGTCGTACAGGTTGAAGACCGGGTCGACGTTGACGAGGTCCATCGACGCCTCGAAGTAGGCGTCGAGCGTGCCGACGTCGCGCCAGTACTGGGCTTCCTTCTTGTTCTCGTCCCAGAACAGGTAGGCGAAGACCCGCTCGCCGGAGCCGACCAGGCGCGGCACGATGTCGCGCCCGAAATCGTGGGTCGAGTCGGCTTCCGCGTCGTGGCGCAGCGCAGAGATCAGCACCTCGGTGTCGAAGATGTAGACCCCCATCGACGCCAGGCAGCTGCCGGGGCTCCACGGCACGGCGGGCGGCGACTCGGGCTTCTCGCGGAAGCCGACGAGCCGCGCGTCGGTGTCGACCTCGAGGATCCCGTAGCGGCCGGCATCCGACAGCGGAACCTCGATCGCCCCCACCGTGACGCGGGCGCCGCGCGCGATGTGGACGTCGAGCATCCGGCCGTAGTCCATCTTGTAGATGTGGTCGCCCGCGAGCACGATCGACCAGCGCGGGCTCTCGCGCTCGATCGCGTACAGGTTCTGCCACACGGCGTCGGCGGTGCCGAGGTACCAGTGCTCTCCCATCCGCTTCTGCGGCGGCTGGATCTCGATGAACTCGCCGAGCTCGCGGTTGACCACGTTCCAGCCCATGCGCACGTGGCGGTTGAGGCTCTGCGCCTTGTACTGGGAGGCGATGAAGATCTTGCGCAGGCCCGAGTTGATGCAGTTCGACAGCGTGAAGTCGATGATGCGGTAGGGGCCGCCGAACGGCACCGCGGGCTTGGCGCGCTCGCGGGTGAGCGGGTACAGGCGCTCCCCGGCGCCGCCCGCCAGCAGGATCGCGACCACGTCCCTGAGGAGCAGGACGTTCATGGCTCGCCGCCTCGCGCCCCGTCAGCCGCGCGCGCGCAGGACGACGCGGGCGGGGGCCCCGTCCCCGCCGCCCACGCGCAGCGGCAGGCAAGCCATGTCGTACTCCCCCGCTTCGACCTCCGAGAGGTCGAGGCCTTCCACCACGACGACGCCCGAGCCGAGCAGCGCGTGGTGGGCGGGATAGGACGCGTCGCCGAAGCGGTCGATCGACAGGTAGTCGAAGCCCACCAGCTTGAGGCCGACCTGGGCCAGGTAGTGCGCGGCGTCCCCGGTCAGGTAGACGTGGTCCTCCTGGTAGCCCGGCTTGAGCAGCTGGCCGGACATCCGGGTCTTCAGCAGCACGCGCAGGTCGTCGCGCAGGTCGAGCGCCTCGAGGTCGGAGCGCTCGACCCGCTCGCGGGCCTGGATCTCGACCACCCGGGCCTTGCCCATGAGGATCTCGAGCGGCAGCGCGTCGACGGCGACCCCGCCGGCGACGAAGTGCAGGGGGGCGTCGACGTGGGTCCCGCTGTGGGTGGTGAGCACCAGCCGGGACAGGCCGTAGGGAGCCTCCCCGGCCCGCTGCAACGCCTCGATCGAGAGCGGCGGGTCGCCGGGGAACACCGGCAGCCCGGGCGTGAGCGGAACCGAGATGTCGTGGATTCTGGCCATGGGGGCGCGCCTGGTCGGAGGGCCCTTATAGCACACGCCCACGGCGCGCCGCATGAGACGGAGGCGGGCGGGGGGTACGGAAACGGCCCACCCAGGGGTTGACACGGGCTCCAGCCCCTTGGTACGGTCGAGCTTGGCAACGGGTCACACATCCCCCTGGAGGTCAGCGCGTTGAGTTCCTGCCGAGGGCTCGGCTGGGCGGTCGTCGCCTCCACCTTTCTGTCTCCCCTCTCGTCTACCGAGGCTCGAGGCGGAGACGAAGGCGGCGGGCTCGTCGGCTGGGTGGAGAGCACCCGCGGCGCCCCGGTCGCCGGGGCCCTGGTCTCGATCTTCGGCAAGGGCATCCGCGGCGGCAGCCTGGTGACTCTCGCCGACAGCCAGGGCCAGTTCGTGCTGCCCTCGCTGCCGGCCGGCTCCTACACGCTGCGCGCGATCGGCACGGGTCACGAGCCGTCGGCCGCGCGGCAGGTGACGGTGCTCCCGAACCGCGACGCGCTGTACACGCTGAGCCTCACCCCGGTCGGCGAGAACCCCGGGGCGACCCAGGCGGTCGAGGACGACAAGTCGTCGAGCCTGGCCGAGTGGCGCTGGCTGGTGCGTCACAAGCGCCGCTCCGTGCTCGAGACCGCCGGCCCCGATCTGCCGGCCGCGGACGACGCACCCTCGCTCGCGCTCGACGCGGCGGCGCCGCTCCCGCTCGGCGCCTTCGACGGCAGCGTGGAGCTGGCGGCGACCGGCTCGCGTGGCGACCTGCACGACGCGAGCGGTGCGGGGCTGCCGGCTGGCATGGGGTCGCTCCAGCTGAAGGGCCGCTTGACGGAGGGGGTCAGCTGGACCCTCGGCGGCCTGATGACCGAGAGCGAGGGGCGGGCCTGGCGGGTCGCCGCGGAGTTCGTGCTCGAGCCGGGGGCCGGACACGAGATCGAGGTGGGAGCCGGCTACGGCGCGGGCGACGGCCAGGAGGCGCTCGACATCGGGCTCGCGCAGCCGACGCGGACGCTGGGCGCGGTCTTCGTGCGCGACCGCTGGCAGCTCGGCGAGCGGCTCCGCGCCACCACGGGCGCGCGCTACACCTACCTGGGCTTCCTGCCCGACTCGCACCACGCCGATGCCGTCGTGGAGGTGGAGCTGCAGGGCGATAACGAGACGGTCGTGCGCGGATCCTTCGCGACACGGACGCTCGCGCCCGGCGGCGACCTGTTGACGCTGTCGACGGTGGCGGCCTCGCCCGCGATCCGCTGGGCACGACTCGAGGAGGACCTGCGGCCAGGACGCTCGCTCCGCTACGACGTGGGCGTCACGCGGGCGCTCGGGCCCTCCGCTCACGTGAGCGCGCAGCTGTTCTCCGAGTCCACGCGCGACGCACTGCTCACCGTCTTCGAGGACGGCGCGCCGTTCGTGCGCAACGCCGGCACGCTGGCGGCGAAGGGCTTCGGAGTCACGGTCGGCCGCCGCTTCGGCTCCGTGGTGGACGGCTCGGTGACGTACACCTTCGGTCAGGGCCGGCGCGCGGGGGCGGCCCCGCTCGGGGCCGTGACGCCGATGACGGCCTTCGACGAGACCGAGTTTCACGACGTCGCGGCCCGGGTCGAGACATTCATCGGCTGGTCCGACACCCGCGTGGCCGCGCTGTGCCGGTTGAACGCGCTCTCGGACTCGGGCGTCTCGGCCTCGCCGATCGGCCCGCGCGCGTCGTCGACCTCCACGCGCTTCGACGTCCAGCTCACGCAGGGGCTCCCGTTCCTGGCGCCTCTCACTCGCGCCGACTGGGAAGTGCTGCTGGCGGTTCGCAACATGTTCTACGAGGCGTCCCAGGCGGGCTTCCTGGACGAGCTCGCGGTTCAAGACCCGCCGACGCGGGTCGTCGGAGGCATCTCGGTCCGTTTCTAGAAAAGGGGCGGGAGCAGGCGACCGTATCCAAAGGAGGGGGCTCGAGAGAGCCTCACTTTTTTTCCCTTGAGAACGCCTCCAAATTCTCGGTTCTCGATTCGGTACCCTGGATTCAAAATCGGGGAATCAGAAAGAACGCCTTGTTCTGGATGAACTTACACGCCCCGGAAGCCTCCACATCCAGGCACGTGGATTGCTTTGGTTTGGATTCATACGGAATCGTGGCTGGAGCGCCACGCTCGACATGAAAGCCCGCCATCTCAAGAACGCGCTGGTGATCTCGGTCGGCCTGGCGCTGGCGGGGCTGGGTGTCGCCAACCTCGTGCTCAAGGCGAGCTTCACGCTCATGGACGACGGCGCCTTCTGGCGCCAGACAGCACAGGGGCTCGTGGCCGCCCGAGTCGCTCCCGGCGGACCTGCCGACCAGGCGGGCGTCCAGGAAGGCGACGTGCTGGTCGCGGTCGACGGCGAGGAGGCATTGAGCCCAAGCCGCCTCGAGAGCCTGCTCGCCTCGCGCCGCTCCGCCGGGCGCAGCACCTACACGCTGCTGCGCGAGAGCGAGCGGCGGGTGCTCGACGTCGTCATCGCACCGCTCGCTCGCGGCAACGTGAGCGCGTTCTACTACCTCTCGCTCGCGGGCTTCTTCTGCCTGGTGGTGGGCACGGTGGTGCTGCTGCGTCGGCCGGCGGACCGTGCCGCGCTGCACTTCTACGCCGTCTGCGCGCTGTTCTTCCTGGTCTACTCGATCTCCTACACCGGCGCGCTCACCCGCTTCGACTGGCTGCTGTTCTGGGTCGACGGGCTGGCCGTGCTGTTCCTGCCGGCGGTGTTCCTGCACTTCTGCCTGTCGTTCCCCGAGCGTCGGCCCCGTGCCCCGCGCGCGTGGCTGGTGCCCGCGCTCTACCTGCCGGCGCTGGTGGTCACGGGCGCCGGCGCCATGAGCCACGCGCTCGTCGCCTCGGGAGAGGTGCAGGGCGCGCTGTGGACCATCGTCGAGGCGATCGACCGCGCCGAGCCGCTCTACTTCGCCGCCTACTTCACGCTCGCCGTGGCGGTGCTGATCGACTCGTACCGGCGCACGCGCGGGCTCGTGCCGCGTCGCCAGGTCAAGTGGCTGTTGTGGGGCACCGCGGCCGGCGTCTTCCCGTTCCTCGCCTTCTACGCGCTGCCGTTCGCGCTCGGCCGCCAGCCGGGCCTGGCGCTCGAGCTCGCCGGCTACGGGCCGCTCGCGCTCATCCCGCTCTCGCTCGCCTACGCGGTGGTCAAGCACCGGCTGATGGACGTGGAGCTGCTGTTCCGCCGCGCGCTCGGCTACGTGCTGGCCGTCGCCGTGATCGTGGGCCTGGCGCTGCTCACGGTCGGCCTGACCGACGTGCTCTGGGAGGAGCCGCACACGACGCTGATCGCGCTGATGAGCGCGGTGGTGGTGGTGCTCGCCTTCTCGCCCGTGAAGACGCGCATCCAGGAAGCCCTCGACCGGCTCTTCTACAAGGAACGCTACAGCTGGAGGAAGGCCCTGGTCCGGCTGTCCGAGGACCTGAACGCCGACCTCGACCTCGAGCGGACCTCCGAGCGCCTGCTCGAGGGGATCGGCGCCGCGCTGGGGTTGCGCGAGATGGCGCTGCTGCTGCCCGACGCCGCGGGCGACCTGGTCCCGTTCCGCAGCCACGGCGTGCCGCGCACCGGCGAGGGCCGGCCGCGCATCGGGAAGGGGACGCCCCTGCTCGGCTGGCTCTCGGCCGGGCAGGCGGTCGACGTCGACCAGAGCCCCGTGGACACGCCGCAGCTCGTGGCGTCGGGCCTCGCGTGGCTGTTCCCGTGCCGGGTCAAGGGCGAGGTGATCGCCGTGCTCGGCGTCGGCCGCAAGGACGGGCTCGACCCGCTCAACAGCGAGGAGGTCGACACCCTGAAGGCGCTCGCGGCGCAGGCGGCCACCGCGATCATGAACGGCCAGCTCTACCGCAGCCTGGCCGAGAAGGCCGACGAGCTGCGCGGGCTCAAGGAGTACAACGAGAACATCCTCGAGAGCCTCGACTCGGGCATCGTGGTGCTCGACCTCGACGGCCGAGTCGTGCGCTGGAACCGGGCGATGGAGGGGCTCTACGGCCGAGCGCGCGCCGAGGTGCTCGGCCAGGCGCTCGACAGCGTCTTCCCCGAGGCGTTCCTGGAGGCGCTGCGCGGCTCGCTGGTGCTCGGGGACCACGACGAGATCTCCCACGTCTACAAGCTGCACCTGCCCGCCGCCGACGGCCGCAGCCAGATGGTCAACTTGTCGGTGGCGCCGTTCCACGCGGGCCCCGGCGAGCGCTGCGGCACGATCCTGATCATCGACGACATCACGGCGCGCGTCCGGCTCGAGGACCAGCTGCAGCACGCGGAGAAGATGGCCTCGGTCGGGCTGCTCGCCGCGGGCGTGGCCCACGAGGTGAATACACCGCTCGCGGGCATATCGTCCTACACGCAGCTGCTGCGCGGCCAGCTCGACGAGCAGGACCCGCGCCAGGTGGTGCTCGAGAAGATCGAGAAGCAGAGCTTCCGCGCGGCCAAGATCATCAACGGCCTGCTCAACTTCTCGCGCTCGAGCGGCACCGAGTTCGACCGCGTGGACGTCAACAAGGTGCTGGCCGACGTGCTGGCTCTGGTCGAGCACCAGCTCGACGGCTCGCGCATCCGCGTGCGCCGCGAGCTCGCCTCGCACCTGCCGCCGATCCGCGGCAACGAGAACCGCATCCAGCAGGTGTTCTTCAACCTGATCCTGAACGCGCGCGACGCGATGCCGAGCGGCGGCTGGCTCACGCTGCGCACCCACGCCGACGACGAGACGGTGGTGGTGGAGGTGAGCGACACCGGCCACGGGATCAGGCGCGAGCACATCCGCCGCATCTACGACCCGTTCTT
>CAZMRX010000261.1:0-7576 GCA_964568755.1 uncultured Acidobacteriota bacterium
GTGAATCCCGCTCCGCTCGCAGCCCGTTACCTGTTGCCGGTTGCTCACCGCACACATAAGCTACGCCGCGGAGTGATCTCCCTTCCATGAGCATGAGGTCCGTGACGATGGTTGCACTGGCGGCGAGCCTGGCGGCCGCCGCCGGCCGTGCCGAGCCGGCCGCTCCGGGCCAGGCGGTCGTGTTCGTGGACCACGACCTGCACGAGCCGTTCGCGGTCGACTTCGACGCGAGCGGGCGGGCCTACATCGTCCAGATGACCGGAAACCGCGTCAGCGTGGTCGACGAGCACGGCACGCTGAGCGTCCTCGCCGGCACCGGCGAGAAGGGCAAGGCGGCCGACGCCGTCCCCGCCGCCGAGGCGCGCTTCGACGGGCCGCACCACCTGCTCGTGGGGCCGGACGGTGCGCTCTACGTGGCCGACACCTGGAACAACTGCGTGCGGCGCATCGACCTCAGGACGCGCGTGGTGACGCGCTTCGCGGGAACCGGCGCCAAGGGCTACGGCGGCGACGGCGGACCGGCGCGCGAGGCGGTCTTCGACGGCGTCTTCAATATCGCCTTCCGCGGCAAAGCGCTCTACATCGCCGACCTCAACAACCGCCGCGTGCGCGCCGTGGACCTCGAGACCGGGATCGTGCGGACCGTCGCCGGCAACGGCAGCAAGGGTGTTCCGAAGGACGGCGGCAAAGCGCTCGCCGAGCCGCTCGTCGATCCGCGCGCGATCGGCTTCGATCCCTGGGGCAACCTCTACATCTGCGAGCGCAGCGGGCACGCGCTGCGGGTGGTCGACGCCTCGGGAAGGATCCACACCGTGGCCGGCACCGGCGAGCGCGGCTACTCGGGCGACGGCGGGCCTGCCCGCGAGGCGCGCCTCGACGGGCCGAAGCACATCTTCGTCGAGCCGAGCGGCGACGTGCTGATCACCGACACCGAGAACCACGCCATCCGCCGCTACTCCCCGGCCGACGGTGCGATCCGGAGCGTCGCGGGCACGGGCATCGCCGGCGCCGCGGGAGTGCCCGGCCCCGCCGCCGCGAGCGAGCTGAACCGCCCGCACGGCGCCCAGCGCCACCCGCGCACCGGCGAGATCTACGTCTCCGACAGCGCCAACAACCGAGTGACCCGGATCGGACGCACGCGCCGCCTGCTGGCGATCGGCGCCGCCAGCGGCTGGCAGCACGAGTCGGTCACGGACGCGCTCGGCGCGATCACCGCCCTGGGCCGCGAGTCCGGCCTCTGGGAGACCACCGTGCGCACCGACGTTCAGCTGCTGACGAAGCGCGAGCTGAAGGAGAACGCGAAGAACCTCGACCACTTCGACGCGCTCTTCTTCTTCACCTGCGGGGACCTGCCGCTCGACGACGAGCAGAAGCAGGCGCTCCTGGCCTTCGTGAAAGACGACGGGAAGGGGTTCGTGGGCGCCCACAGCGCGACGGTCGCGGAGTGGCCAGCCTACGTCGAGATGATCGGCGGCCGCTTCGACGGCCACCCGTGGGACCAGCTCGAGGCGGTCGTGAAGGTGGAGGACCGCGCCTTTCCCGCGACGGCCCACTTCCGCGAGCGGTTCCGGCTGTTCGAGGAGTTCTATCAGGTCCGCGACTTTTCGCGCGACCGCTCGCGCGTGCTGATGAGCCTCGACACGTCCTCGGTGGACAGGACGCGGCCGGGCGTCCGCCACGAGGACGTCCCGCTCGCCTGGACCCGCAGCCACGGCAAGGGACGGGTGTTCTACTCGAGCCTCGGCCATCCGCCGGCCGCCTGGGCGCGGGCCGACCTGCGGAAGATGTGGCTCGAGGCCGTCAAGTGGGCGCTCGGCCTCGGCGGCTGAGGCTTCGGCCCGCGGCGCTTCAGCGGGGAGCGCTCGCCGCGCCGCGGCACAGGCGCTTCACGACCAGGTGGCTGACGGGATACGCGACGAGCACCAGGGCGCCGGCCACCACGGCGACGTGCGTCAGCGGGCCGCCCCAGGCGCGCTTCAGGAACGGGTCGGCGAAGGCGTAGTTGATGTTCGCGTGCGGGCCGAAGAAGCGGCCGGCGCTCACGCCGGCGATCGCGATCGCGGACTGAAGCCAGTACCCGCGCGAGTCGTACCCGATGCGACGCAGGACCGCGACCAGCGCGAGCGGCAGCGCGACGTGGTAGAGCGAGAGCAGCCGGGTCACGAGCGGCCACTGCGGGTCCCACATGTACTCGGTGCCCCCGATCCAGTGAACCCCGAAGACCAGTCGGGTCGCGACGTCCAGCGTCCACGCCGTCCCGACCAGCAGGATCGCGACGGCCTGGCTGGAGACGAGCACGCGATGACCGGTCCAGATCCCGATCGCTCCGAGGATCACCGAGAGGTTGCACAGGAACAGGAAGTTCGCGATCCCGTACGCGACGGCGTAGGCCGGCAGGTAGAAGGCCAGGAAGCCGGCGGCGGCCCAGCGCAGATGCGCGAGCACGGGCGCGCTCACGCGGGCGTGGGGACTGCGGATCGCAAAGCGTCGGCGGCCCGCTGGCCGCTGCGGACCGCGCCCTCGATCGTGGCCGGCAGGCCGGTGTCGGTCCAGTCTCCGGCGACGAACAGGCCCGATAGCGGCGTGACCGGGCCGGGCCGCAGGGCTTCGAGCTCGGGCGTCGAGGCGAAGGTGGCCTGCGGCTCGCGCTGCACGAGCGTGCGCTCGACCCGCGCGCCGGCCATGGCCGGGAAGTAGCGCTGCAGCGCCCCTACCGCTGCGGCCGCGAGCTCCGCGTTCGTCCGCGGCGCACTACGGTAGGCGGCGCTCACGATGAACGCCAGGTGCTGCGGCGCGCCGGCGCGGCCGCGCAGGCGTCCCTTGTCGAACACCCACTCCATCTCGGAGTCGCGCAGGCCGAGCATCGCCTGCTCGACGACCACGCGGTCGAGCCACAGGTCGACCGACACGATCGGCGAGCCCCCGAAGCGGTCGAGGCCGGCGAAGGGCGGCTCCGAGCGAAGCTCCTCCGGCACGAGCGAGAGCAGCGCGGGCGGCGGCACGGCGCTCACGACGGCAGCGCAGCGCAGGAGGGCGTCCGCGGGGGGCTCGCCCGCTGCCAGCTCCTCGCGGCGCTCGGAGCGCTTCAGGTAGCGCACGCCGGCGACGCGGCCGTCCTCCACCACCAGGCCGGTGGCGCGGCCCCCGCGCAGCACCCGGCCGCCTCGCCCCTCGAAGTAGTCGGCGAGCCGCTCCACCAGGACGCTGAAGCCGCGGCGCGGGAACACCAGCCGCGAGGCGCGATGGTCGCGCAGGAACGCCTCCTGGTAGACGCGGTGGAACAGCACCGCCGCGGCGCGCTCGACCGGCTCGTTCAGGATTGCGAGCGCGAGCGGGTCCCACACGAGCCGCCGCGCCTCCTGGCCCTGGCCGGTGCGGCGGAAGTACTCGGCCAGCGTGAGCCCTTCCGGCCGCCGCCCGAAGCGCACGGCGAGACCGAGCCGGATGGCCTGCAGCTTGACCGCGAGCGGCACACGCAGCCCGGCGAGGCCCGCCAGCAGGTGCAGCGGCGCCGCGAGCGGCGGACACTGAAGCGCCGTGACGCCGCGCTCGTCCACCCACGCGAGCTTCAGGTCCTGCTGCTCCAGCAGCAGGTCCGAAGCACCGGCGCGCCGCAGCAGCTCGAGCGTGGCCGAATACGCCCCCACCATCAGGTGAGTGCCGTTGTCCACGTCGTCGCCGGTGACCGTGTCGCGCGACGAGCTGGCTCGGCCGCCCAGGATCCCGCGGCGCTCGAGCAGCACCACCTCGTGCCGCCGCTCCTGCAGTGCGATCGCCGCGGCGAAGCCGGCGAAGCCTCCCCCGACGACCGCGATCTTCATATTCCGAAGCGCACGCGCGCCACGCTGCGCAGCGCGATCCAGAGCTTGCGCGGCTTGCCGAGCGTGACGCGCTCGCCCCCGACCGGGTGGCCGCGCCGCGCCCACTCCTCGAGGACCGCGCGGTAGATCGCGCCCATGATCTCCGCCGCCAGCATCGAGCGGCGGTCGCGCTCCGGGAGCAGCCGCGCCGCCGCTGCGTAGTGCGAGCGGGCGCGATCGGCCTCGAATGCGAGCAGCTCGGCGAGCCCTGCCGGCCGCGGGGTTGCCGGGTCGCGGGCCGCGGCGAGCAATGCCGCCTCCCCCACCCCGAAGCGCTCGAGGTCCTCGAGCGGGAGGTACAGGCGGTCGCGGGCGGCGTCGCTCGCCACGTCGCGCAGGATGTTCGTCAGCTGGAGCGCGAGCCCGAGCTCGACCGCGTACTCGCGCGCGCGCGGGTCGTCGTAGCCGAAGATCTCGATCGAGGCGAGGCCCACCGCGGAGGCGACGCGCTCGCAGTAGACCCGCAGCGCGGCGAAGCTCGGGTAGCGCCGCGTGTCGAGGTCCATGCGGCAGCCGGCCACGATGTCCTCGAAGGCGCCGCGCGGGATCGGAAACCGCGTCACCGCTTCCGCGAGCTCGCGGCCGAGCTCGGTCTCGGGCCGCCCCGCGTAGGCCCGCTGGACCTCGGCGAGCCAGCGCACGAGGCCCGGCTCGCGCTCGCCGTCGGGCTCGTCGACGCAGTCGTCCAGCGTGCGGCAGAAGGCGTAGAGCGCGTAGATCGCGCGCCGCTTCTCCTCGGGCAGGATGCGGAACGCGTAGTAGAAGTTGGTGCCGCTCGCCCGGGTGAGGCGCGCCGAGGCGGAGGCGCTCATGCCGATCGCCAGCGCCAGGCGCGCCAGGCGAGCGCGGCCTTGTCGAGCGGGCCGTGGTGCGGGCGGCGCCCGAAGACGTCGCCGCCCACCGCCACGATGCGGTCGAGGATCGACATGCCCCCGAGCCAGGTGAGCCGCATCTCGAAGCGCAGCTCGCGGCCCACGCGGTCGCACAGCGGGCGGCCCTCCTCGAAGAGCGCCCGCGTGCGCGCGATCAGCTCGGCCATCAGGCCGCGCCAGCCGTCGCTCACGCGCCCGCTCGAGAAGTCCCAGCCCGCGGCGCCGTGGCGCAGCAGCAGCTCCTCGGGCACGTACACGCGCCCGCGCGCGTAGTCGATCGCCGCGTCCTGCCAGTGGTTCGCGAGCTGCAGTCCGGTGCAGATGGCGTCCGACAGCGGCGCGAGCGCGGGGTCGTGCTCCTCGAACACCCGCAGCACCAGGCGCCCCACCGGGTTGGCCGAGCGCCGGCAGTAGTCGAGGAGCTCGTCCCAGGTCGCGTAGCGGTCCTTCTCCGTGTCTTGGCGGAAGGCGGACAGCAGGTCGAGCAGCAGCTGCTTGGGAATCTCGAGGCGCCGCACGGTCTCGGCGAGCGCGACGAAGATCGGCCCCTCGGCCTCGCCCCGGTAGGCGGCTTCGACGAGCTGCTGCCACTGATCGAGCTTCTCGCGCCGCACGCCCTCGTAGATGGGCTCGTCGGCGAAGTCGTCGGCGGCGCGGGCGAAAGCGTAGAGAGCGTAGACGTAGGGCCGCCGCGCGCGCGGGACGAAAAGACCCACCGGGAAGTTCTCGTAGTGGGCCTTCGTGCGCGCCTCGCAGTAGGCGAAGGCCTCCTCGACGGTGGCCGCGGGCATGGCGGCGATGATACCAGCCGCCGCGGGACGAGACGTCAGGGACGCGAGCTGGGCTCCGGCGCCAGGTAGCGACGCAGGCCCGTGCCGCCGACCGCGTTGCGGAAGGCCGAGACGGCAAGCAGCGCGAGCAGCGGCAGCACCAGCAGCGTGGGGCCGGCCTTCCACGAAGACAGGTCGGTCGTGATCGGGAACACGTACAGCATCTCGTACACGAACGGTCCGACGCTCGCCGCCAGCAGGCCGAAGCGCAGCAGCAGCAGGATCCAGGTGACCATCCAGACGAGCATCACGGGCAGCGTGTACCAGGCCGCCTCGCCCGCGCCGAGCGTGCTCGGCAGCAGCAGGATCAGGACGAGCGCCGGGGCCGCGAGCGCGTCGCGGCGCAGCACGCTGCGCAGCAGCACGTACAGCAGCAGCACGCCGAGGGCGTACAGGATGCTCTCGCTCGCGGCGCCGAGCGTCGCGCCGAGCAGCGGCCCGGGACCGAGCAGCGCATCGAGGTAGCCGTAGGAAGGCTCGGGCGGCGCCTCGCCGAGGAGCGGCGGCAGCGCGTAGCGCAGCGGGCTCAGGAAGAACACCAGCACCGCCCAGGCGACACCCACGAGCGTGTCGCGACCCACGACCGGGTCCGAGAAGCCGCCGCCGAGGAATCGCGTCCACGAGACGAGCGTCCACGGGCGCAGGCGCCGGGCGTAGGGCTCGACCGCCAGGTACATGAGCCACACCAGCGCGGCCTCGAGCACCACGATGCCGGCCCCGCGCGTCACGAGGCCGAGCTGGGCGTTCCAGTCCGCCACGTTGTGGGCGCCGAGCGCCCACGACACGATGCCCACGCCGCCCAGCAGCAGCGACACGCGGAAGGCGCCGCGCCGGTCGCCGCGCCCCAGCACCAGGTTGCGCCGCGCCATGAACGACGCCGCGCCGACGAGCACCAGCGTCACGGTCAGGAAGATGGCCTGCCGCATCAGCTTGGCCTTCGGCCACGCGTACGCCTCCATCCGCTCGGGGCGCGTCCAGGGCCAGACGATCTCGAACCACGCGAGGCGGCCGCGATGCGCCGCGGCTTCGATGCGGACGCCGATGTCGGGCCGGCCCGGCCAGGATCCCTCCCACGCGGCACGCGCGTCGACGAAGAAGGGCGGCGTCCAGCGCGGCGCCACGGGGCGGAAGGCCCCCGGGTCGAGGCGCGCCTCGGAGAAGAGCGCCGACCAGTCGGGGGCGGCAGGGGGGGGCCCGGCCGCCTCCGCCTCGAGCTGGGGAGGGACCGCGTAGAAGCGCAGCAGCCGGCCTTCCATGTCGTAGGTGGCGCCGGCCATGCCGGTGACGTCGAGGCCCGGCTTCATCCAGTAGACCTTGCCGCTCGGCTGCATCGAGACGAGCGGCCGCGGGCTCTGGCGATACCAGAACTGGAGCACCGGGGGGTTGCCGTCCGCGAGGTCGCCCCAGCGGCCGAGCGAGGGGTCCTTCTCGGCCACGTAGCCCGTGTAGCCCCACTCGGCCCCCAGGCCCCAGGTGTCGTCCACGGCCGACGCCTCGGGCGCCATGCGGCGGACGAAGTCGCGCGCCCGGTCCTCGAGCGCGGCGGGCGGCTTGCCGGCGGGGACCATCTCGAGCAGGCGGAAGCTCGTCCCCGTGATCGGCACGAGCGCGAGGCCGACGAGCGTGAGGCCCAGCAGGCCCCAGGCGACGGCCGGACGCAGGCCCTGGGTCTCGCCGGCCGCGGCGACGATCTCCGGCGAGGGCGTCTCCCCCGCCGCGAGCGCGGCCTCGAGCGGGTCGCGGCCGGTCAGCATGGCGGAGACCACGAGCGGCGAGGACGGCCGCCGCCTCGGCTCCTTCTCGAGGCAGCTCAGGATGGCGCGCTCGACCGCGGGGTCGAGGCCCGCCACGAGCGCCGAGGGCTCGATCGGCCGCTCGTCGCGGTGCTTGCGCGTGTACTCCGCGAGCGACTTGCCTTCGAAGGCGCGGCGGCCGGTGTAGAGCTCGTAGAGCACGAGGCCGAGCGAGTTGATGTCGCTCCTGACCGTGACCTCGCGCCCTTGCTGCTGCTCCG
>CAZMRX010000262.1:0-7567 GCA_964568755.1 uncultured Acidobacteriota bacterium
TTCTCGGACAGGAACTTCACCAGGCTTGCCGGGTTCAGGACCGCCTTCGTCTCCTGGAACAGGAAGGTCTTGTTCGCCGAGCCGCCGCCCTTGGCGAGCATCAGGAAGTGGTACTCCATCCCGTCGGTGGCGTAGACGTCGATCTGTGCCGGCAGGTTCGTCCCCGAGTTGGCCTCGTCGTACATCGTGAGCGGCAGCGTCTGCGAGTAGCGCAGGTTCTCGCGCGCGTAGGTCTCGAAGATGCCGCGCGAGAGATGCTCGGCGTCGCCGCCGCCGGTGAAGACGCGCTCGCCCTTCTTCGCCACGATCGTGGCGGTACCGGTGTCCTGGCACATCGGCAGCACGAAGCCGGCGGCGACCTCGGCGTTGCGCAGCAACGCCAGCACGACGCCACGATCGTTCTCCGAGGCCTCGGGATCCTCGAGCACGGCCGCGAGCTGGGCGAGGTGGCTCGGGCGGTAGAGAAACGCGACGTCCCGAAACGCCTCGCGCGCCACGATCCGGAGCGCCTCGGGGGCCACCTTCAGGACTTCCTGGCCCTCGAACGTGGCGACCGCGACGTGGTCCGAGGCGACCTTGCGGTAGGGGGTCGCGTCCTCGGCCAGCGGGAAGGGCTCGACGTAACGGAACTCGGCCATCGCCCCCCGAGCCTATGCCGTGGCCTCGGCGGGCGTCAATGAGCCGGTTGGACACACGCTAGAATCCCGGCCCTGCCCCGCTCTGAGGCGAGATGCATTGACACTGTCCGGGGCCGCGAATACGATGGTTTGCTTGGTTGTTCCCCCCTGTGCCGGAGTGGTGGAACTGGCAGACACGCACGTTTGAGGGGCGTGTGGAGAAATCCGTGCGGGTTCGAATCCCGCCTCCGGCATATCCCCCCGGGGGTTAGGGGGGCGGGATGCCCCCCTTAAGGCAGCCCAACCTTTCCGCTTGTCCGTCTTTCCGTTTTCCGTTTTCCGTTTTCCGTTGCCCGCCATCCGTTGCCCGCCTTCCGTTGCCCCGGTTCGTCTACTCGCCTTCCCCCTCCACAGGGACGATCGCGGCGAGCGCCAACAGCAGGATCGGCGTCGCCACGGCTTCGGCCGAGAGCGACGGCGCCAGCACCATCCCCAGCAGGCTCGCGATGCCGGCCCGCGCGAGACTCGACCACGGCCGCGTGAGCAGCCAGGCGACCCCGGCGAGCGCGACGAGCGCTGCGAGCGGCCCGAGCCCCGCCGCAGCGCCTTCGGCTCCGCGATACGCAAGCAGGTTGACGAGCCCAAGGCCCGGGCCCGGGGGTGACGCCGTCGTCGCCCGCGCGAGAAAAGACGAAAGGTCCAGGAGCGCCACAGGCGCCACCAGCAGCCCGTAGGCCGTCGCTGCCGGCGGCAGCACGCGGGTCAGGCTCGCCCGCGTCGGCTTCGGCAACGCGACGAAGGGGGCGACGAGCAGGGCTGCGTGCTCCAACCCCACGGCGGCCCCGGCCAGAGCGCCGGACAGCACGAGGGCGCCTCTCTCGCGCGCCGCCCAGGCCGCGACCAGCGCGAGAAGAGCGAGGACCGTGGGAGCGCCCAGGACCGTGCCGAGGGCGAGCGGCGCAGGCAGCAGCGCCAGCGTCACCGCAGCACGGCGCCGCCTGCCCTCGAAGCGCGCGGCCAGGGCCAGCGCGAGCAGGACGAGGGCGGCCACGCCCGGCAGCCGCGGGTCGCGCACCCCGAGCGGCCGCGCGAGGGCCGCGAGCACGGCGGGGCCGGATGGCAGGAGCGGCGCCGCGGGAAGCAGCTCGGCCGGCGGGTCGAGCCTGAAGCTCAGCGAGACGGCCTCGCGGCCGCGCGGTGTGGTGTCCGGCGGGGGCGAATAGGGGCTGCTGGCGCGCAGCAGCCGCGACGCGTCGGCGGCGGACTGGATCACCGCCGGGTCCTGGGCGCGCACGACCCCGGTGCGAGCCCCGAGCGTCGCCAGGAACAGGACGGGGACGAGCACGACGAGCGCCGCGGCCAGCGCCGGGACCGCCAGCCGCACGCGCCGGCTGGCCCCGGTCGCGGCCAGGGCCAGGTACGAAAGGCCCAGGCCGGCGGCCGTGGCGCTCACGAGCAGGCCGAGCGGGTCGCGCGTGAGTCCCGCGTGCGCGCGCGGCGCGAGCGCCGCCAGCAGGCCCGTGGCGCGCTCCGGAAGGCCCGCGGCCGCGGCCTGCTCCCACGCGGTGCGGAACACGGCACCCTCGGCCACCTCGACGGCGAGCGCCAGGAGCAGCAGCGGCACGAGCGCGATGTCGGCGCCGCGCCGGCGCGCGAGCACGGCGAGCGGCAGGCACACGGCCGCCGCCACCAGGTAGTTGGGATGCACCACGCGCGAGAAGTAGACCGAGGCCACGAGCGCGGCGCTGCCGGTGGCGAGCGCCCACTCCGGGTGACCGTCGCGCAGCTGGGCGCGCAACAGCAGCAGGCCGAGGGGCACGAGCAGCAGGTAGAACACCGAGAACGGGAAGTACTCGCGCAGGTCCGCCACGCGGCCGAAGTAGATCAGGAAGTTGGCGGCGCCGATCCCCGGCGTGCCGCCGATCGGGTAGTTGTCGCCCCCGGGCAGGCCCACGTTGTAGGCGACGATGTCGCCCCAGAACGCCCGCGCGTCGAGGGCCGCGACCGGGACCACCACCAGCAGGAACACACCCGCCGCGGCGAGAGCGGGCGGGAGCAGCCGTCGCCAGCAGGCGACGCCGAGCAGGTCGCGGAACGAGCGCGCGCCCGAGAGCGCCGTCAGCAGGAACGGCGCGAACGGCCAGGCGAGCTGCTTGGTGGCGCAGGCGAGACCGACGAGCGCCCCGGCGGCGATCGGGCGCGAGCCGCGCGCGGCGAGTACCGCGGCCAGCAGCACGCCCACGAAGACGAGGTCGTTGGCGCCGAAGATCTGGTGCCAGTAGACGAGCGGGTTGAGCCCGGCGACCGCCGCCGCGGTGAGGCGCGCTTCGGCTGAGGCCGGGAGCCGGGAGGCGAGCACCACCACCACCACGTAGAACAGCAGCGTGACCATGCGCGGGTCGAAGAAGCCGATGGCGGCGCGCGAGAGCAGGTAGAGCGGGAGCATCAACAGGTGGGTGCCCGGCAGGTAGGCGTGGTGGCGCAGGATCGGGTTGCCGCCGAGCTCGTCCCAGAAGCTCGAGACGCGCGCCTGGCGCGCGAGCACCGTGCCAGAGTAGTCCGCGCCGTAGGGGCTCTGGCCCGCGAGGATGCGCTCGATCGCGAGCGGCAGCTGCACTACCCCGCCGTCCTGGCCGTAGGGTCGCTCGGTCGCGACGCCCATCGCGACGAAGGACGCGCTCGGCACGACCACGAGCAGCAGGGCCGCGAGCGCGATCACGAGGGCGCGCGAGCGGCTGCCCGCGCCGGCCGCGGCGAGCGCGGCGTACGCGAGCGCCAGCAACGTGGCGAGCGCCGCCAGCAGCAGCGCGATCGGGTCGCGGTCGAGGGCGCCGCTCGGGGCCGGCAGCAGCGGCCCGAGCCACGCGGCCGCGGCCTGCAGCCCCGCGTCGTGCGAGAGGCGCCAGGCCAGGACGCGCGGCGGGTCGTAGAGCACAAGGTCGCGCGCCACGAGCAGCAGCAGGCCGGGCACGACCGCCCCGTCCAGCGGGAAGCGGCGCTCGGGCTTCAGCTGTCGGTCCCGGCAGGCGACGCCACGGCCGGAGCTTATGCCGCCCCCCCTGCCGCAGGCAACGGCGTGCTCACGGCGGCGAGGTCAGGCCCTCCCGAGCTCGCTTCCGCGCCAGAGCGCGGCCAGGGCGATCGCCGCGAGCACCGCCGCGTAGGCGGCCATCACCAGCGGCGCGCCCGCGTCTCGCACCAGGAAGCCCGCCACCAGGCTGCCGACCGGACCGCCGCCCCGGAACGCCAGGCCGAATATCGAGAGCACTCGACCGCGCAGGGCGTCCGGGGCCAGCTCCTGGACCAGCGAGTTGAGCGTGGAGAACGACGTGGTGAGCATGAAGCCCGCGCCGACCAGCAGCAGCATCGACAGCCACTGGTGGCGCGACAGCGACGCCCCCACCGCCAGCACCCCGAACGCGCAGAAGGCGGCGAGCATCAGCCGGCCCCGGCCGGGCGCGTGGCCGCGCCGCGCCGTGGCCAGCGCCCCGGCGATCGCGCCCATCCCGATGCTCGTCAGCAGCATGCTGTAGCCCGCGGCCCCCGTGTGCAGCACGTCGCCCGCGATCACGGGCAGGTAGGTGATGAGCGGGAAGGCGAGGAAGCTCGCTGCGCCGGCGAGCAGCGTCGCGGCCCGCAGCTGCTTGTCCCCCAGCACGTGCCGCAAGCCGGCGCGCAGGCTCTCGGACAGGCTCTCGCGCGGCCGCGCCGCGGGCGGCGGGAGCTCGATCGTCCGCAGCGCCAGGATCACGCCCACGAAGGAGAGCGCGTTGGCGGCGAAGCACCACCCGGGGCCGGCCTGCGCCAGCAGCAGGCCGGCGATCACCGGCCCGATCGCGCGAGAGAGGTTGAACTGCAGCGAGTTGAGCGCCACGGCGTTGGCAATCCGCTCGCGCGGCACGAGGCTCGTGATCACCGCCTGGTAGGTGGGCGCCGACTGCGACTGCATCAGCCCGGTGAGGAAGGCAATCGCGACGATCGCCCCGATCCCGAGCCGGTCCGTGAGATACAGCACGCCCAGCAGGCCCGCCATCGCCATCTGAAAGCTCTGCGACGACAGCAGGATCAGGCGCCGGTCGATGCGGTCGGCCGCCGCCCCGCCGATCAGCATGAAGGCGATCAGCGGGACCTCCTGGGCGAAGCTGCGCAGCCCCAGGTAGAACGGGTCGCCCATCCGCGCGTGGATCAGCCAGCTGAGCGCCACGTCCTGGATCCAGGTCCCGACGCTCGACAGGAAGGCGCCCAGCCACAGGTAGCGGAACGCGGGGAACGCGAACGCGGCGAGCAGCCCCGGCGGCCTCGGCTCCGCCGGGCCCGAAGCCGCGGCGGGCGGCGCTTCGTCCTGGGGCTGGTTCGGGGGCACGACGGGGCTCCGCGGCCGGGCCGACCTGTCTCAGCCCGGCCCCGGGGCGCTACGCCTTCTTGGCGACCTTCTTCGCGGCGGCGATCGCGGCCCGCTTGCGGGCCTTCTTGGCCTTCTCCTTGCGGTGACGGCGGCGCTTGATCTCCTTGTGCCTTTCGATCATGAGCTCGACTGCTCCTCTTTCTCGGTAAACGGCGTTGCGGCCTCGCGCCGCGCCTCGGCGATGCGCGAGCGGATGATGCGCAGGTACGCGCGCGGGATCTTCTGCATGTGCGCGAGCAGCTGGCCGAGGTCGCCGCGCGCGGCTCCCGTCTGTCCGCTGTCGCCCCACATCAGGTTGACGACCCGCGCCTTGAGCGCCACCGGGAACACGGCGGCGGTGGTGCCGGGCTTCTTGCCGATCGCCTCCAGGAAGGCCCGGTTCGTCTCCTCGGGCCCGGGGCGGCCGACGAACATGGCGCGGTTGCGCGTCACGCCCTGGAACACCGACGGCAGGTCGAGCGGGACGCGCAGCGCCGCGGCGCGCGCGCGGTCCAAACCCTCGCCGACGCCGTCCCAACCGATCACCCAGGGCTCGCGCACGATGAAGAAGATCACGCGCCGGAAGTAGCAGCGGCCGAGCGCGAGCACCGCGGCCATCACCTCGTCGCGCGTCGTGGCCGCGTCGATGCGGGCGGCTGCCTCGGCCGGGTCGCGCACCTCGGGCACCGCGGGCGCCGCGGGCGCCGCGGCGTGGGTGTCGGTGTAGCGCCAGCGCTCGTCGACGTCGTAGTGCTCGTGCAGCAGCTGCACCATGCGGAACTCGGGCACCACCAGCGGGCGCACGATGTAGCCGAGCGAGTAGCCGATGTGGGCCACGGCCGCGTGGTCGCCGGGGTCCACCATGCCGAGGAACAGCGTCTTGCCGCGGACCCGGCACGGGAACACCTTGAAGCGCTGGGCCAGCTTCTTCGAGATGAGCGTGGCGGCGTCGGGTGCGATCGCGCGCAGGTCGATCGCGGGCACGCCGTGGGCGCGCGCCAGCGCGTCGGTCAGGCGCTCCTCGGTGATGAAGCCGAGCTCGTGGAGCGCCGTGCCGAGCCGCCCGCCGTAGAGCACCTGATGCTGGATCGCCTCCTGCAGCTGACGGTCGGTGATGACGCCGCGGTCGCGCAGGATTCGTCCCAGGATCGGCAGATCGGCCCCTCTCTCCTCGAAGCCGCTATTCTAGCAGGCCGGCCGGCGCCCGATTCGCAATGCCTCGCGCGGACGCGCTATCATGCGCGCGAATCGAGGCCATGTCCGAGCCCATCGCCCCCTACCACGAGCGGCTCCCGGACCTCGAGCGCGAGCTCACGGACCGCGGCAGCCTCGGGCTGCTGGTGCTCGACGCGGCCCCGCTCGGGACGATCGAGGACGAGTACGGCACCCCCGCCTACGAGGAGGTGCGCCAGCGCGTCTTCAAGGTCCTCGAGGAGTCGCGCGGCAAGGACTACCGCCAGGGCGACGTGCTCTGCCTCGACCGCCCGCGCGGCCTGCGCTTCATGTTCCTGCTCGACCGCAAGCGCCGCCGCAGCGTGCCGCTCTCGATCGCCGACCTGCGCACGGCGCGCGGGCGCGTGGTGGCGTCGCTCGCGCCGAACATCGCGCGCGCCGCCTTCCCCTACATCAAGACGCCGCCCAAGCTCGACGTGGGCCACGGCCTCGCGGTGCACAACCCGCTGCTCCACACCGAGCGCGTGATCGAGCGCGCGATCGACGAGGCGCTGCACCAGGCCGCGCACCAGCGGCGCGCGGAGGAGCTGCTGGTGCTCGAGCGGCTCCAGGACATCCTGCTGCGCGAGCGCGTGGTGACGGCCTACCAGCCGATCCTGCGGATGCAGGAGGGCACGATCATGGGCTTCGAGGCGCTCTCGCGCGGGCCGCGCGGCTCGGGGCTCGAGACCGCGGGGGCGCTGTTCGGGGCGGCCGACGACAACAAGCTCCAGGTCGAGCTCGACCGGCTGTGCCGAAGGCGGGCGCTGCTGTCCTCGGCGCGCATCCCCTCGAACGCCAAGATCTTCGTGAACACCAAGCCCACGACGATGCGCGACCCGCAGTTCCGCGGCAAGGCGCTGATCGACTTCCTGGACAAGGCGCAGGTCGCGCCGGACCGTGTCGTGATCGAGATCACCGAGCAGGAGGTGATCGAGAACCACGCGATCTTCCGCGAGACGATGGGCTACTTCACCGACCTGGGCATGGCCTTCGCGGTCGACGACGTCGGCGCCGGCTACTCGGGGCTCGACACGATAGCGAAGCTGCGGCCGGGCTACCTCAAGATCGACATCGGCCTCGTGCGCGACGTGCACGTGAGCGCCGTCAACCGCGCGATGGTGAAGGCGATCATCGCCCTCGGCCACGGCATCGACGCCAAGGTCATCGCCGAAGGCATCGGCAACGAGGAAGAGAACCAGGTCCTGCGCGCCATGGGCGTCGACTTCGGCCAGGGCTACCACCTCGCCCGCCCGGATCCGGGACAGGAGCCGACGTAGATACAGCAACCCGGGGGTGTTTGAGGGGGCGGAGCCCCCTCATTTCAAGAAAAGCAGACAACGAGCCGTTGGCC
>CAZMRX010000263.1:0-7552 GCA_964568755.1 uncultured Acidobacteriota bacterium
CATTCGCGTCTCGCGCATGGAACGGATGCCGCGGGGCACGGGCGTGCGCAGGCCCGGCCCTGTCCGGCGGCCGCATCGTGAGCGAAACGGCAGAAGCCCAGTAGAAACGCCGATCTGCCGAAGCTTCACCGCGGCCGCCTCAGCCGCCGAAGCCGATCCACGCGCTGGCAGTCTGCTTGCAGTGGAACGGACGAGCACGGACAGCGGCGCCTCGAGGGACCTCCCTCGAGAACGCGCCCCCTCGTGAAAAGGAGTTGTCGATGCAAGTCAAGCGTTTCGTAGGATCGATGATCGCAGTCGCGTCCGGCCTGTTGTGGACGGTGGCCGCGGGAGCCGCGGCGCAACACCAGCACACTCCACCCGCCGACAGCAAACCGGCTGCGCAGGCCTCGGCGCCGGAGAAGGCCCAGCAGCTCAAGGTTGGCAAGAACGGTGACGTCACGTTCGATACCGAGACGCTGGTGGGTGAGATGCGGCTGAAGCCGGGTCAATACTACCTGCAACACCGGGTGGAGGGCTCCGACCATTTCGTCCACTTCACGGAAGTCAGTAAGCCGAGCCGCCCAGGCGTGGGCGGTGTAGCGGTAAAGGCCCATCCGGGAGACACGAAGTGCCGAGTGGAACCTCTGGAGAAGAAGACCTCGAGCACAGCCGTCTACACCAAGAAGGAAGGCGAGACCGTGCGTGTCCAGAAGGTGCTGATCGCTGGCGAGAACGTCGCGCACGTCTTCTGACGTGGCTCACCGCGGATCGTCGGCCAAGAGCCGCAACGATGTTCAGCTCGAGGCGAGGGGAGCGCCAGCGCCAGCCATGGGAGCAGCGGCAAAGGCACTGGTAGCCGGGCAAGTAGGAAGGACGCGAATACGAGGCATGCCATGAAGCGACGTCATCAGACGAACGAAACGAACGCACGGCGTGTCGTGAGCGCCGCCGTCGCTCCGGCCGGCGGAATCGACAGCGAGCGCGGGGAGGGCCTGACCTCACCCGCGGGGGAGGCGATCGCCCGGCGCGCGTACGAGCTCTACCTGGAGCGCGGCGCCGAACCGGGGCGTGAAACCGAGGACTGGTTCCGCGCGGAGGCCGACCTGCGGGGCGGTCGGCAGTAGAACTGCCGTGTAGGCGCTGGGCCGGGCGCTCCGCTCGCGGCTACGGCCGCGACACGCGGCATCGCCGGGGGCCGTATCTCACCGCCTCCAGAGGGTCGACGATCCGTTGTTGCCGTACGCGACCCTCACCAGCATCCCGCCCCGGACGGGCGTGAGAGCCACCCGCAGGGCCGGGAAGGTGCCCGCAGCCAGGTCGACACGGACCGGCGGCCGACGCAGTTCTTCGCCCAGACGAAGCCGCCGCAGCTCGCAGCGCGTGAGCGGATTGTGAAGCCTCCGTGCGGCTCTCCGGGCTGAGGTCCCGCGCGGCCATGGCAGGAACGACGAGGCCTGAAAAACGACAAGGCGATGCCGTTTCGGAAGCCCTCTTCGGCGCGGTCACGAGCGCGCCAGCAAGCAGGAGTGCCCGGTCAGCCTGTCACAGGGCTGCGACGAGGACGCCCTTGGCGTCACGCGGAATGAGACAGCCAGACCGCTGCCGGGGCCAGTGACGACCGGCGCAGCCGCGGGTTCCAGTGCGCCGGGCTTGGCCGCGTGCCCTCAGCGATGGCCGCAACCGTGCGAAGGCTGGCTCCGATGGTGCCCGTCCGCCTGGGGCTGTCCGATCTCGGCCCGTGCCGCGCCCACGGCATCGAGTGCCCGGTTGCTGGCATCCAGGGCCGCTCCCAGAGCCTCACTGGTCTCAGTCGAAGAGCGCTCGGCCAGATCCTCCAGGAGGTCCCTCTGGCGCCCCAGCGCCTTCTCCAGCCGTGGCAGGTCTTTCGCGATGCGTCCGGGAACGGCCTCCTCGATGTACGTCTGCACGGCCGCCATGGCGGCGGCGTAAGCCTCCGTCGACTCCGCGATCACCCGGGGTTCGTCGTCCGCCAGGGCCCGTTCGATGGCGCGCACCGCCTGGTCGGACCTGGCCAGCAGGATCGAGAGCGGCGCGACGGGCACCCTCGAATCCGCCTGAGACGGACGCGGACGATCGGCGGCTTCGTGGGAGTGCGCTTGCGCGGACGACAGCGTCGCCGGCAGGACCCATCCGGCGAGCGCCAGCGTGACGACGATCCCTTTACTCATGGACTCCCCTCCCTTCGTCCCACCCTTGCCTCGGCCCCAGGCCGAAGGCGCGCCTGACCCGGCGTCCGATCAAGAGACGTGAGCGGCGGCGGACCCACCTGGCGGACGGCAAGGCCCTCGCCACCCCGACACGCGATCGTGGCATCGTCGCTCATGAGCCGGAGGGTCGCAGCTCCACGTTGAGGTCGACCGGCCGGTCCCGCTCCACGTCGACGCTGCGTTCGAAGGTCTGGAAGCCAGGCCGAGCCACCCTCGATCGAGTGGCGGCCCGGCGGCAACTCGAGTCGTCTAGCCTGCCGGCCAGGGCCGCGAAACTCGCCGTCGACGTAGATGACGGCGTCGCCGGGCCGGACGCTCAGGCGTAGCTCGCCCCCGCCTGGCCCCCCACTCTCGTCCCGCTCTCCCCCCGCCACGTCGTCGGGCGCGCGGTCCGGTGCAGGGCCGGCAAAGGACCCATGCCGGTCTCCCCGCCCTCGCGCCCCATCCAGGTATCCCTCCGGGGTCAGATCCTCGGCGTCCTCTCCCTTCGCCTTGGCCATGCGGTAGTGGATACTCAGCGGCTGGCCGGCGGGCACGTACACCTTGATGCGGTGAGTCCTGTAATCCTCGAGCTTCAGCACGATCTCGTGGCGGCCCGGCGGCAGCCGGAGCCGCTGGGAGCGGCCGTTGAAATCGTCCGCGATCCCCGCGTAGTAGCCATCGACGAAGACCCGCGCCTCGTCCGGCTCGACCTGCAGGCGGACAGCGCCGGTCCTTGAAGGCACGCAGCGGCCGCGAACGGGCCGCCCGTCCCGCGACTTGTGGACAGGGCCCAGCGAACAATCTCGCCAGCCGGTCCCAAAAACGCGAAGCGGGATGGACCGGAGTGTGACATCGCGGTGAAAACGGTCTCTTCGGTGTCGTCCCGCTGAAACAGGCCGCGGCGACGAGCGTCCCGACACGGTGCCCAAGCCGGGGCGGCCACACACTCCCGAGAGCGCCGTTGCACGCTGGTCGGCGGCGGGGCCGGCACGCACGAGACGACGCGACTGTGCATGGTGGCGCGCGAGGGCCGGAGCCCGGTATGAGGGGTGAAGAATCTCAGGCCCCGGCGACCCCGCGTTCGGGGCGATCCTCGCGCGACGAGCTGCACTGCAAGCGGGATGCCGCCTGGACCCACGTAGCATCCGGCTTGCTCGGTCCTGCGGCGCGGGGTTTCGCAGGGAGGGTGCCATGACCTCGACCGGCTCGCCAGGCCAACCCTCGGTTCGATGCGTCGTATGCCAGAAGGAAATCCACGCGGCGGAACATCGCCTGGACGTCCACTGGAGGGGAGGCCACTACGTCGTCTGCTGTTCCTCGTGCGCGGCCACCTTCAGGGCTGCGCCCGAGACGTACGTCGTCGAGCCGTGAGGGCGCCTCACCGGCAATCGATCACGGTCTCGATCAGGACGCGGGTGACCACCACCCCGAGGGCTTCCTCGACCGTCAACACGGTGTGGCGCGGGAGGGAAAGACCGTCGCGCTCGCGAGACCTCAACGTCCGCCGGCGAACCGGCAGCCGCCGGCGTGGCCTCGGCGAGCCGCCGCACGTCCCGGAGGTAGCGCACGACCATGTCCTCCTGCTTACGCCGCAACTCCGTCCTCGAGACGAACCAGCCCGCGAGCCCCTGCGGCCTCACGAGGAGCCTGTACGTGACCAGCGTGCTCCCCCCGGGATCGTCGCGCACCGACAGGTAGCCGAGCGAATCCACCCCGGGTGCCGCGATCCGCATCTGCACGGTGTCCTGTTCCTGGAACGCGAGAAGGTAGTCGTGCGCGCCGCAGTCGCAGGACCGCGTCTCGACCCTGATGCGCCAGCGGGGAGGGGCGCGCTCCACGACCGTCAAGCTCGTGATGTCCGAGAAGATCGCGGACCAGGTGTCGACCGCCTGGATGCGGCCCCACAGGTCCGCGGCGCTGCTCGAGAGCATCACTCGTCCCTGCACCCAGTCGGGGTCGCTGGAGTCGCGACCCCACCAGACCGTCGAGTCCACGGCTTTGACGCCGCCGGGGCCGGTGGCCTCGCCCGGGCCCGCGGCCGGTCCCCACAGCAGAATCGACAGCATCAGGACTGCCGTTCCTCCATGACACCGGTGGCCCACTGGCTGCCGCCCCCGCGTCTCCTCCGGACGCCGCTTCCTACGCTCGCCTGAGTGAAGTGAAAGCAAGAACCAGGCCGGGAGTTGCGGACGTTCGCCGGTGTCCAACGGCCGGGTCGTTCCCTCGTGCGCGTGACAGTGGCGCCTGCGCGGTGGCCGGCTCTTGCTCCGTGAGCTCGTGCGAGCCGAGCGATGAGGTGTGAGGGAATGGGAGACGTATCCTCGCCTGGCGATCCCCCGCTCCTCTTCGGCCGCGCGCGCCGCGTGGCTACCGCCGCCGCGACGGAAAGGGCGAACGCGCTTGGAGGACATCGAGGTTTTCGGAGGACGGCGTGCCCCAGAGCCTCCACCACTTCGGTCAGCATGAGGTCCCCATCAGCGTGGTCGTGCTGTTCGACAAGAGCAGCAGCAGCCAGGATGGCGACAAGATCATGCACGCGAAGGATGCCGCCGTGAACTTCGTCCGCGCCCTGGAGAAGCGGGAGGGTCTCGTCGAGGGCTTGACCGGCTGGTCCATCGGGGCCGCGTCTACCCTCATCTGCTGTCCCATCTGCCTCACCGGGCTCCGGGGGCTGACCCGCGGCTTCCACGGCCCGAGACTCGCACGGTTGTAGGCCCGCGCCGCCCCGGTGTCTCACGGCTGGCACTCAGGGCGCTTTCACGTCTCGCGCATGGCACGGATGCCGCAGGCACGGCGTGCGCAGGCCTGGCCCCGGCGGACGCCTTCGTGAGCGAAACGGCAGAAGCCCAGCAGAAAGGCCGACCTCCCGAAGCGCCACCACTGCCCCTCAGCCGCCGAGCCGATCCCACGCGCTGGCAGTCTGCTTGCAGTCGAACGGGCGCGCACGGACAAAGGAGGAAAAACAGTGACCAAGAAGATCCTGGCCTTGGCGCTCGGCCTGGTCCTCGCCCTGGCGGGCGTGGCCTCGGCGCAGATCGCCACGGGCAACATCTACGGGGTGGCCCGCGACCAGTCGGGGGCCTTCCTGCCGGGCGTGAACGTCACGCTCACCAGCGAGCTCGGGACCCGTTCGACGGTGAGCGGGGCCGACGGCGCATTCCGCTTCCTCGGCCTCACGCGGGGCGACTACACCGTGACGCTGGCGCTCGCCGGCTTCGCCAGCACCACGCGCAAGGTGCGCGTCACGACGGGTGAGAACGTCGAGGTCGAGTTCAGCATGAAGGTGTCCGGCGTGGCCGAAACCGTCGAGGTGCAGGCCGAGACCCCGCTCGTCGACAGCAAGAAGCGCGGCACCGCCACCACGATGACCACCGAGGAGCTGAGCAGCGTGCCGAACTCCCGCGATCCGTGGGGCGTGCTCAAGGCCGTGCCGGGCGTCCTCGTCGATCGCGTCAACATCGCGGGCAACGAGAACGGCCAGCAAGCGACCTCCTCGTCCAAGGGCTCGGCGAGCTCGGACAACACCTGGAACATGGACGGCATGGTCATCACCGACATGTCCGCGACCGGCGCTTCGCCGACCTACTTCGACTTCGGCGCGTTCCAGGAGATCACGGTCACGACCGGCGGCACCGACCTCGCGATGCAGTCGGCCGGGGCGGGCATCAACATGACCACGAAGCGCGGCACCAACGCCTTCCACGGCAACGCCCGCTTCCTGATCTCCCACGACGACCTCTCGTTCGGCAACATCGGCGACCAGAACCAGGCGCCCTACAGCCCGGCCAACTTCGCGCAGGACCCCCGGCTCCAGAACTCCGATGGCTCGTTCCGCGACAAGGGCGACCGCATCTCGCAGATCACCGACTACGGCTTCGACCTCGGCGGCCCGATCGTGAAGGACAAGCTCTGGTTCTACGGCAGCTACGGCAAGCAGGACATCCGTTTGCTGCGGATCGTCAACACACCGGACAACACCCTGCTGCCCTCCTACAACGGCAAGCTCAACTGGCAGGCCGCGAGCGGCACGATGGTGTCGGCCTTCTACTTCCTGGGCAGCAAGCAGAAGTTCGGCCGCTCCCCGGGCACGGGCCTCCAAGAGGAGGACGGCATCCTGTTCGACCAGGACAACGCCTTCACCGACGGCGGGCTCCCGGGCGGCCTCTGGAAGCTGCAGATCGACCACACCTTCTCGCCGAACCTCTTTTTCTCGCTGAAGGGCGGCTACTACGACACCGGATTCGGCCTGGCGGGACGAGGCACCACCGGGACCGCCACCTTCGACTACGTCGACAGCGTCGCGCGCGGCAGCATTTACACCTACCTGGCCGTGCGGCCGCAGTACAACCTGACCGGCGACGGCAGCTACTTCTTCCAGGGCATGGGCGGCAGCCACGAGCTGAAGTTCGGCTTCAGCTACCGCAGCCTGAAGACGACGAGCAGCACCACCTGGCCCGGCGACGGGATCGCCGGCAACATCAACGCGCCGGACGACTTGAACGCGTGGCTGTACCGCGACTACTTCGTCCGCTACGGCGGGAAGTACCTCAACGGCTACGTGGGCGACCTCTTCACGAAGGACCGCTTCACCCTCAACGTGGGCGTCCGGTACGACGGCCAGAGCGCCAAGAACCTCGAGAGCGATGCGCTCGCCAACAAGGGCTTCCCGAACCTGATGCCGGCCGCCAGCTACCCGGGCAGCGACAATCTCCAGGACTGGAAGACCTTCTCGCCGCGCATCGGGATGAGCTACGCGCTCGACGAGTCGCGGCGGACCATCCTGCGCGCCTCTTACGCGCGCTACAACCAGCAGTTGTCCTTCGGCGACGTCTCGCGCGAGAACCCGACCAACTACAGCTACCTCGCATACGCGTGGAACGACGCGAACGGCGACAAGTTCGTCCAGAAGGGCGAGGTCGACACGGGCAACCTCCTCTACTGGAGCGGCATCGACCCGGCCAACCCCGGTTCGGTCTCGGCCGACACGGTGAACAAGATCGACCGCGACAGGAAGCCCAAGAAAGACGACGAGTTCATCGTCGGCCTCGACCGCGAGCTGGGTGGCAGCTTCATGGTGGGCGCGGCCTTCACCTACCGCATCGCCAGCGACTGGTCGAACGCGACCCGCCGTCTCGCCGGCGCCTGCAGCGGCGAGCCGACGCTCGCCAACTGTCCGATCATCGGTCCCTCGGGCTACACTCAGAACGCGCCGGTCACCGCGAACGGCTACACCGGGTCCACCTATTCGCCGATCGCCGCCCTCGTCACGGCCGGCCGCGGCGGCAACATCCTGACCAACCGCGATGGCTACAAGACCCACTACAGGGGCCTGGAGCTGACGCTCAACAAGCGGCTCTCGA
>CAZMRX010000264.1:0-7530 GCA_964568755.1 uncultured Acidobacteriota bacterium
GATCGTGCCGACGATGATGGCGAGCGACCAGGTGATCGGGAAGTGGCCGTGCCAGAGCCGGTTGAGCACGGTCATCTTGAGGCCCACGAACACCAGCACGATCCCGAGCCCGTACTTCAGGTAGTGGAACTTGTCGACCGCGCCCGCCAGCATGAAGTACAGGTTCCGCAGGCCCAGGATCGCGAAGATGTTCGAGGTGAAGACGACGAACGGCTGCTTGGTGAGGCCGAAGATCGCGGGCACCGAGTCGACCGCGAACACGATGTCGGTCATCTCCAGGAACAGCAGCGCCACGAACAGCGGCGTCGCGTGCAGCCGCCCGTCCTCGCGCACGAAGAAGCTCTGCCCGTGGAAGGTGGGCGTGACCGGCATGTGCTGCCGGAACTTGCGGATGATGAAGCGCTCGTGCGGCTCGACCGGCCCCTCGCCGCCCCCGAACATCATGCGCGCGCCGGTCACCACCAGGAACGCGCCGAACAGCCACACCACCCACTCGAACTGCAGCAGCAGCGCCCCGAGCGCGATGAAGATGGCGCGGAACACGAGCGCGCCCAGGATCCCGAAGAACAGCACCCGGTGCTGGTAGGCGGCGGGCACGCCGAAGTAGCCCATCACCACCACGAACACGAAGATGTTGTCGACCGAGAGCGAGTACTCGACCACGTAGCCGGCCAGGAACTCGAGCGCGGTCTGAAGCGCGACCTTGTCGGGATCGAAGCCCGGGATCGCCATGAGCCGCGCGTCCTGGGGAAACCACCAGCGCATGTAGAAGTAGAAGCCGACGTTGAACAGCAGCGCCAGGGTGACCCAGACGACGCTCCAGCCGGCGGCCTCGCGGATCGAGACGGCGTGGGCCTTGCGGTGGAAGACGCCCAGGTCGAGCGCCAGCAGCACGAACACCAGCAGCAGGAAGCCGGCGTAGAAGGGCCAGTACTCGGCGAACGGAAAGAGCTGAAGGTCAGGGGTCATCGCGGGTGCTCGAAACGGCGAGTTTATCAGAAGCTCGCCGCGTTCCCGCTTGACCCCGGGCGGCGCCGGCTGATAGCGTCCGCTTCAGCCTCGCGGGCCGCCTTTCCCTCTTCTCCCGGAAAGGCGACGTTCCCATGTCACGACGGATTTCGGTGATCGGCCCTGCCCTGGGTCTGCTGGCCGCGGCGTGCGCGGCGAGCACGGCTGCGGACGGGCCCGGCAGCAGCGCGCGGCGCGAGGCGCCCCCGGCCGTACGCGTCTACACCAACGCCGACCTCGAGCGGATCCACCCGTTCGCCGGCCAGACCGGCGGAAGCTCGCTGCCCGCCGCGACTGCCGAGTCCGGCCCGGACCGCGAGCGCGAGCCCGCCTCTGGCGAGCGAGGTGAGGCCTACTGGCGCCGCGAGGCCGAAGCCGTGCGCGAGCGGCTGCGGGCTCTCGGCGAGCGCGCGGCCGAGCTGCGGACCCGGATCGCCGAGCGCGAGCGCGCCCCGAAGGCCGAGACCGTGTACGGGCGGCGCGGCCGCTCGTCGTCGTCCTCGGGGTCGGGCTCGAGCTCGCTCGCGTCGCTGCGGTCGTCGCTCGCGGCGCTGGAGCGCCGCATGCAGCGGACCCAGGAGGACCTGGAAGACCGCGCGCGACGCGAAGGTGCCTTGCCCGGCTGGCTGCGCTAGCCATCGTCCGCGGAGCGTGGTGCTATGCTCCCGCCCCATGCTGGAGATCCCGGTCGAGCTCGGGCCCCGCCGCTACGTCGTGTCGGTGGGCCACGGGCTGGCGCGGCTGCTGCCCGACCTGCTCGCCCCGCTCCGCGGGCGGCGCACGGTCGTGGTCGCGAGCCGCCGTGTCTGGAAGAGCCACGGCAAGGGCCTCGAGCGTTCGCTGCGCGGCCTGGGCGCCGTCCACACCTGCCTGGTGCCCGACGGCGAACGCTTCAAGAGCCGGGGCACGCTCGAAACCGTCTACGACGCCTTCCTGGAGGCCCGGCTCGGGCGCGACGGCCTGGTGCTCGCGCTGGGGGGCGGAGTCGTGGGAGACCTCGCCGGCTTCGCGGCCGCGTCGTGGATGCGCGGAGTCGACTGGGTCGTCGTGCCCACCACGCTGCTCGCGATGGTCGACAGCTCGATCGGCGGCAAGGTGGCGGTCAACCACGCCCGCGCCAAGAACATGATCGGGGCGTTCCACCAGCCGCGCGCGGTGGTGATCGACCCGGCCTTCCTCGCCACGCTGCCCGCGCGCGAGTTCCGCTCGGGAGCGTACGAGATCCTCAAGTGCGCGGTGCTCGGCGACGACGCGCTCTTCGCAAGCCTGCTGCGCGCGCCCGCGGGCCTGCGGGGCTGGGCGCAGCCGGAGGTGGACAACGCGATCGCGACCGCATGCCGCATCAAGGCCGACGTCGTCGAGCGCGACGAGCGCGAGGGCAGCCTGCGCCACGTTCTGAACCTCGGCCACACGATCGGGCACGCGCTCGAGGCCGTGACGGCCTACAGGCGCTTCACTCACGGCGAGGCGGTCGGCTGGGGGCTGATAGGCGCCGCCTGGATCGCGCGCCACCGCGGGCTGCTCGAGCCGGAGGACTTCGACAAGGTCGCCTCGGCCGTCGACCACCTCGGCCCGCGGCCGCGCGTCTCCGACCTCGACCCCGCCCGGCTGTTGCAGGCGATTTCGCACGACAAGAAGGCCCGCGCCGGCCGCGTGCCTTTCGTGCTGCCCACCGCGATCGGGCGGGTGGTGGTGCAGGACGACGTGACGCGCGCCGAGATCCGGCGGGCGCTGCGGGTGATGGCGGGGCGGGAGGCGCTGCTGGGGTAGGCTCCGCGAGGCTCTCGAAGCGGCCGACTGGCCTCGGGCTCTTCAAGGGGGATCCTCAGGGAGGGACGATGGTGGGCTCTCTTACTCGTCCGAGTTTTGGCCCATTAGCGTCACCAGGATCGCCTTCTGGACGTGGAGGCGGTTCTCGGCTTCGTCGAAGACCACGGACTGGGGGCCGTCGATCACGTCGGCCGAGACCTCCTCGCCACGGTGGGCGGGCAGGCAGTGCATGAACATGACGTCCGGCCCGGCCGCCGACATCATCTCGGGCGTGACCTCGAAGCCCTGGAAGGCGGCGAGCCGCGCCTGCGCCTCCGCCTCCTGGCCCATCGAGGTCCACACGTCGGTGTAGACGACGTCCGCGCCCGCCACGGCCTCGTAGGGGTCGGCGCTCACCTCGGGGATCGGCGAGCCGAGCTTCTGCGCCTCGCGCACGGCGCTCTTGAAGATCAGCGGGTTCGGCTCGTAGCCCTTCGGGCAGCCGCAGCTGAACTGCAGCCCGAGCTTGACCGCCCCGAACATCAGCTCGTGCGCCACGTTGTTGCCGTCGCCCACGTAGGCGAGCTTGAGCCCGGTGAGGCCGCCGCGCCGCTCGCGCAGCGTGAAGTAGTCGGCGAGCGCCTGGCACGGGTGCAGCAGGTCCGAGAGGCCGTTGATCACGGGCACCGAGCCGTGGCGCGCCAGGTCGGTGACGTCCTGGTGCGCGAAGACGCGCGCCATGATCCCCTGCACGTAGCGCGACAGCACGCGCGCCGTGTCGGCGATCGACTCGCCGCGGTTGAGCTGGATGTCGTCGGCCCCCAGGAACAGCGCGCGGCCGCCGAGCTGGTACATGCCCACCTCGAACGAGACGCGCGTGCGCGTCGAGGGCTTCTGGAAGATCATCGCGAGCGACTGGCCCGCGAGCGCGCCCGCGTAGCTGTCGGGGCTCGCCTTGATCGCGGCCGCCTGCTCGAACAGCAGCTCGATCTCGTCGCGCGACCAGTCCTTGAGCGACAGGAAGTGCCTCTGCGCCATCGCTTCTCCCTCAGAACCTGGCGAGCACGTCGCCGAGATCCGGCTTGCCGATCTCCTGCAGCTCGTAGCTGACCCGCTTGCTCGGCTTGTCGATCCGCAGCACGCGGCGCAGGTCGATCGGCGTCGCCACCAGCACCAGGTCGCACGGGGTGCGGGCGATCGTCGCCTCCAGGTCGCGCGTCTGCTCCTCGCCGTAGCCCATCGCCGGCAGCAGCGCGCCGATGCCGGGGTAGCTCGCGAAGGTGTCGGCCACCCGCCCGACCGCGTACGGCCGCGGGTCGACCACCTCGGAAGCACCGTGGCGCAGCGCCGCCAGCACGCCCGCCCCGTACTTCATCTCGCCGTGGGTGAGCGTGGGCCCGTCCTCGATCGCGAGCACGCGCTTGCCGCGGATCTCGTGCGCCGCCTCCACGAACAGCGGCGAGGCGGCGTCTATCACCACCGCGTCCGGGTTCAGCTCGCGGATCGAGCGGCGCACGGCGTCTACGCCCTCGCGCCCCGCCGAGTCGATCTTGTTGATCACCACCACGTGCGCGCGGCGCAGGTTCGCCTCGCCGGGATGATAGCTGCGCTCGTGGCCCGGCCGGTGCGGGTCGGCCACCACGATCTCGAGGTCGGCACGGTAGAAGGGCAGGTCGTTGTTGCCGCCGTCCCAGATCAGGACGTCCGCCTCCTGCTCGGCCTCGGCCAGGATCGCCGCGTAGTCGACGCCCGCGTACACGACGCCGCCCGCGGCGATGTGCGGCTCGTACTCCTCGCGCTCCTCGATCGTGCACTGGTGGCGCTCGAGGTCCTCCGCGGCGGCGAAGCGCTGCACGCGCTGGCGCACCAGGTCGCCGTAGGGCATCGGGTGGCGCACGCAGACGACCTTCTTCCCCCTGGCGCGCAGGATCGCGGCCACCCGGCGCGTCGTCTGGCTCTTGCCGCTGCCGGTGCGCACCGCGCACACGGACACGACCGGCACGCGCGCCGCGAGCATCGTCGCCCTCGGGCCGATCAGCCGGAAGTCGGCGCCGCAGGCCAGCACCAGCGAGGCCTTGTGCATCACCGTCTCGTGCGACACGTCGCTGTAGGCGAAGACCACCTGGTCGGCCTGGAGCTCGCGGATCAGCCGAGGCAGCTCGGCCTCGGGGTAGATCGGGACGCCCTCGGGATAGAGCGGGCCGGCGAGCTCGCCCGGGTAGCGGCGGCCGTCGATGTTCGGGATCTGGGCGGCCGTGAACGCCACCACGCGGCTCGCGGCGTCGTCGCGGTAGACCGTGTTGAAGTTGTGGAAGTCGCGGCCGGCGGCTCCCATGATGATGGTGCGGGCGGTCACGACGCTCCTTTCGTCCGGCCTCGGGCATCATAAGGGCCGCTTCGAGAGGGCGTCAACGAGCCCTAGGATCCACGAGCCCTAGGATCCATGGCGCGCCCGGGGCGTGGTTCAATGGCGCGATGCGCGTGGCGGCGGTGGTGCTCGCGGCCGGCGAGGGCCGGCGCATGGGAGGGCCGAAGGCGCTCACCCCGCTCGGCGACGGGACGTTCGCCTCGGCTGTGCTCGCCGTTCTGGACCGCGAGGCCGTCGTGGCCCGCATCGTCGTCATCGGCGCAGAGGCGGAGCGTGTCGCGGCCCAGGCCTCGTGGCCTCCCGGCGTCTCGGTGGTCGTCAACCCGCGCTGGCGCGAGGGCATGCTGAGCTCGGTCTGGGCCGGGCTCGATGCAGCGGAGTCCCTGGGCGCGGACGCGGTCCTGCTCCACCCCGTCGACAATCCCGTCGTCACGGCGGCCACCGTCGACGGGGTGCTCCAGGCGCTCGCCGCCGGAGCGAGGGTCGCCGTCCCGAGCCACGCCGGGCGCCGGGGCCACCCGGCGGGATTCGCGCGCACCGCCTGGCCCGCCCTGCGATCCGCGGCGCCCGAGGGCGGCGCGCGCGCGGTGCTGGCGGAGCATCCGGACTGGGTGGTCCACGTCCCGGCCGGGCCGGACTGCCTCGTCGACATCGACACACAGGAGGCGCTCGCGGCCCTGCGGCTGCGGCTCGAATCGGCTCGCTAGGGCGGCGGGGACGGCCTCCAGGATTGGCCGCGGGCTCACCGCCGCGTTACGATGGCCGGATGACTTCTCCGCGGCGGGCCCGCCTGGCTGTGCTCGTCGCCACCACGCTCGCGGTGTCGGCCTCGGCCCTGGTCCTCGCGGCGTACCTGGCGCACGCCTCGGCCCTCGTCGCCTACCCCTGGGACTGGAGCCCCGACGAGGGGCTTTACCTCGACCACGCCCGGCGCCTCGCTTCGTCGCCCGCCTCGCTCAACCCCCGCTCGTTCGTGCCGTTCCCGTCCGCCTACGGCCCCCTGCTGCCAGCCATCCTCGCGCCCGCGCTCGCCACGCCCCAGGGCCCCCTCTTCGGCGCCCGGCTCGTGGCGATCGCCTGGACGCTCGCGGGCGCGCTCGCCGTCTACCTGCTGGTGAGGCAGAAAGCCCCGCCCGTGCTCGCGCTCGCCGCGTGCGCGCTCTCGCTCGCGCTGCTGGACCTGAGCTTCTGGCACGTGCTGGTGCGGCCGGACGGCCCGATGCTGACGTTCTGGCTGCTGGCGGCCGTGCCGCTGCTGCCCGTCTCGCTGGCTCGGGGCGCCGACCGGCTGGGGACCGCGCGGCTCGTCGCCGGGACGGCCCTGGTGATGGCCGCCTGCCTGTCGAAGCCCACGGCCGTCGTCCACGGGGCGCCGCTGGTCCTCGGCTGGCTGCTCGTGGACCGCAGGAGCGCGCTGCGACTCGCCGGGAGCCTCGCCGCCGCCGGCCTCGTCACGGTCCTCGCGCTGCAGTGGATCAGCGACGGGGGCTTCCTGTGGGTGAACCGCGTGTGGGCGTTCCACCCGAGCCAGCCCTCGCTGCCGCTGCTGATCGTCGGCTACTTCGCGAGCCGCGCCTGGCCGCTGCTGCTGCTCGCGGGAGTGAGCCTCGTGCTCGCGGCGCGCGCCTCGCGCGCCAGCCTGCGCGACGCCTCGTGGCTGCTGATCGCCGGCGCGCTGCTGGTGCTGCCGCTCACCGCGAAGTACGGCGCCTCGTGGAACTACCTGGTGCCGGCGCTGCCCGCGCTCGCCGTCGCGACCGGCAGGTGGTGGCCTGCCACCGGGGAGGTGCTGGGAGTGCCCCGAGCCGCCGGCGGCGCCGCCCTGCTCGCCACCCTCGCCCTCGCGCTCGCGCTGACGCGCGAGTTTCCCGTGCCGACCGCCGAGGACGAGCGCACGGCGCGGGCCTTCTACGGCTACGTCACGGCCCACACGCGCGCGACGGGCGGCCCGCTGCTGACGCTGCGGCCCGAGCTCGCCTCGTACCTGGTCGGCCAGCCGGTCGAGATGGAGGGCAGCGGCTTCTTCCACCTCGGCCGCGGCAAGGCCCCCGGCACCGAGCTCGTGCTCGAGCGGCTGCAGCAGGCGCGCTACACGCTCGTCGTCGTGACCTGGCCGCTTCCCGACACCGGGGGCTACCAGGAGGCCGCCGCCCGCTCCTACGTCCACGCCGGCGGCTGCACGCTCGGCTACTACTTCGGCACCGTCACCGCGACGCTTCTGCCCCGCCGCGACCTCTACCAGCCCGTCCCGAACGCGCCCGGAATCCGCTGCGGCCCGCCCCCGCCGGCGGCCGCCGGGTCGCGCCCCTCATCACCCAAGGAGCCTCCCGCGTGACCTCGCTACGCAACGTCGCCATCATCGCCCACGTCGACCACGGCAAGACCACCCTGGTCGACGCCATGCT
>CAZMRX010000265.1:0-7526 GCA_964568755.1 uncultured Acidobacteriota bacterium
CCGCCTTCCTGCTGCACGGCTACGTCGGCTTCATCTTCGGCTCGATCAAGGCCAACCCCTGGTGGTCGACGCCGCTGATGCCGATCGTGTTCCTGTTCTCGGCGATCGTCTCCGGCATCGCGGCCGTGATGCTGCTGTACATGGCGATCACCCGCCTGCGCGGGCTGGCGATCGACATGCGCTGCGTCGACACGATCGCGCGCTACCTGTTCTACGCCTTCATCATCGACTTCTCGCTCGAGTCGCTCGACCTCGTCCACCGCATCTACGAGTCGGACGAGTCGTTCCACACGCTCGACTTCATGGTGAAGACGCGGCTGTACCTGCCGCACATCGTGGTGCAGATCATGCTCGGCACGCTGGTGCCGCTCGCGCTGCTGGCGCTCACGCAGCTCGTGAACCTCACGGAGCGCGCCCGGCGCGGCATCTACGCGACGGCCGGCGTGCTCACCCTGATCGGCATCTTCGCGATGCGCTGGAACGTGGTGATCGGGGGGCAGCTGTTCTCGAAGAGCTTCCTCGGCTACACGACCTACAAGCTGGAGTTCGCGACCCGCGAGGGACTGTTGCCCGCGGTGATCCTGATGATCCTGCCGCTCGCGATCCTGTGGGCGCTCGTGCGGCTGCTGCCGCCGTGGCCGGACGCGGGCAAGGGCGCGGCCGCCGCGGGCTGAGGCCGCGCGCGCCGCGCGCCGCACTGGGGGCGTGATGGACGAGACCCTCGTCGAGCTCCGGTCGGCCGTCGAGGCGCTGCGAGCGCGCGTCGAGCGGCTCGAGGCCCGCCTCGTCGAGCTCTCGGCCGAGCCGCATCCTCCGAACCGCGGCCGCCCGCCCGCGGACGAGGTCGATGCGCCCCGGCTGCCGGCGCTCCCGCAGGGGGGGCTGGCCCTCGCCGGCCGCAGCCTGCTCGTGCTGGCCGGCGCCTACCTGATCCGGAGCCTGACCGATGCGGGAACGCTGCCGGCGCCGCTCGGAGTCGCGCTCGGGCTCGCCTACGCCGCTGCCTGGCAGCTGCGCGCGGATCGCGACGCGCGCGGCGGGCGCCGCGCCAGCGCGGTGGTCCACGGCCTGACGGCGAGCGCCATCGCCTTCCCCCTGATCTGGGAGACCACGGCTCGCTTCGGCCTGCTCGGGGGCTTCGCGGCCGGCGCGGCGCTGCTCGCCTTCGCGGTGCTCGGGCTCGCGGTGTCCTGGCGGCACGACCTGTCCGCGAGCGCCTGGCTGACGACGCTCGCCGCCTGCGCCGCCGTGGTGGCCGTGCTCGCGTCGACGCACGAGGCGGTGACGGCGCTCGTCACGCTGCTGGCGCTCGCGGCGGTGCTCGAGTGGCTGGCCTTCCGCGACGCGTGGCTCGGCCTGCGCTGGTGCGTCGCCGCCGTGCTCGACGCCGTCGCCGTGCTGCTCGTCGCGAGCGGCGCGCGAGCCGAGCCGCCGGCGAGCTACCCCGGGCTCGCAGGGCCAGAGGCGGCCGCCGCTCTCCTCGCCCTGCCGGCTCTCTACGTCACGAGCGTCGCCGCGCGCACGCTGCGCCGGGGCTGCCCGGTGAAGCTGTTCGAGGCCGTCCAGGGAACGCTGGCCGCGACACTCGGCCTGGCCGGCGCGGCCCGGGTCCTCGCCGCGCACGGCCGGCCGAGCGAGCTCCCGGCGCTCCTCGCCGTGGCACTCGGGGCGCTGTGCTACGCCGTCGCGTTCGCACACGCCGAGCGCCGGCCGGGGCAAGGCCGCAACTTCTACTTCTACTCGTCGGCCGGCGGGTTGCTGATGCTGGGCGGAACTCTGGAGCTCGGCCTGGGCGCCGGCCTGCCGCTGGTGTGGGCGGGCCTGGGCGCCACCGCGGTCGGCCTGGGGCGGCGCTTCGACCGCACGACGCTGCGGGCGCACGGCGCCTCCTACCTGCTGGCGGCGGCGCTCGTCGCCGGCCTGGCATCGGCGGGCGTGCGCGCTCTCGCCGGTCTTTCGCCGGTCGCGCTCCCGCGGCTGGCCTGGGCCGTGGCAGCGGCCGCCGCCCTCGCGTGGGGCGTGCTGGCGGGCGAGCGGTACGCCGGCTCCGCGAGCGCGCGGCTGCCGCGGCTGCTGCTCGCGCTCGTCGCCGTGCTGTCGCTCGCCGAGGCCGCTCGCCGTGCGACGAGCTCAGCCCTCGGATCCCGCCTGAGCCTCGACGCCGGGGCCGAGGCGGTCGCCCGCTCCGCGGTGCTCGTCGCGCTGATCCTGGTGCTCGCCTGGCTCGCACAGCGAGGACAGCCCGAGCTCGTCTGGCTCGTGTACCCGCTCGTCGCAGCCGGGGCGCTGAAGCTGCTGCTGCACGACGTGCGCAGCGGGCGACCGGCGACGCTCGTCGCGAGCCTCGCGCTCTACGGGTCGCTGCTGATCCTGCTGCCGCGCCTGCTGAAGGCGCGCGAGCGGCCCGGCTGATAGACTCGCCCCGGAGCCGCGGCGCTTCGCGCGCGCGTCTGCCCCTCGGCTCGCGCCGCGTTTTTTGGGTATGCTAGCCGCCACCCCCTGGCCGCTTCAGCCAGGAACCAGCCATCCATGAGCGAAGAGAGCCCCGTCTGCGAGTTCGATCCCGACGCGTTGCAGGTGACGCTGCGCCGCCAGGTGCCGGGGCGGCTCGAGGCGCTCTCGCCCGCCGTCGAGGAGATGATGGACCAGGCGCGGCAGATGGAGTGCTCGCGCGGCAAGGAGTTCGAGATCGAGACCGCGCTGCGCGAGGCGCTCGCGAACGCGATCCGGCACGGCTGCGGCAACGACCCGGACAAGACCGTCGAGGTCTGCGTGGCCTGCGACCCGGCGCGGGGAATGCTGATCGTGGTGCGCGACCCCGGCCCCGGCTTCGACCCGGCGGCGATCCCGAGCCCGGTTCGGGGCCGCAACGTGTTTCGCCACCACGGGCGCGGCATCTACTTGATCAACCAGCTGATGGACGAGGTGTCTTTCGGGAGGGGCGGCACCGAGATCCGGATGCTGAAGCGTTGACGCCATGACGCCGCAGGCGCGGCGCCGCGCCCTCGGCCTCGCGGCCGTCGCGCTCGTGGGCCTCGCGGTCGCGGTGATCCTGCTGCTGCCGCCGCCGGGGCAGGGAACCGCGACCGGCCCGATCCCGCTCGACTACGTGGGCGGCGCAGCCTGCGCGAGCTGTCACGCCGAGGAGGCCCGGCGCTGGAGCGGCTCGCACCACGACCTCGCGATCCAGCTGCCCGACGAGAAGACGGTGAAGGGCGACTTCTCCGGCCGGAGCTTCGAGCGTCAGGGAGTCGTCACCCGCTTCGAACGCCGCGACGGCCGCTACCTCGTGCGCACGGACGGCCCCGACGGGCGTCTCGCCGAGTTCGAGGTGAAGTACGTGTTCGGCGTGACGCCGCTCCAGCAGTACCTGCTGGAGCTGCCCGGGGGGCGCCTGCAGGCCCTGAGCATCGCCTGGGACAGCCGGCCGAAGCAGCAGGGCGGGGAGCGTTTCTTCCACCTCTACCCGGGGGAAACGATCGACCACCGCGACGTGCTGCACTGGACCCGCCCGTCGCAGAACTGGAACACCCAGTGCGCGGAGTGCCACTCCACGAACCTGCGCAAGGGCTACGTGCCGTCCGAGGACCGCTTCGCGACCAGCTTCTCCGAGCTCGACGTCTCGTGCGAGGCCTGCCACGGCCCCGGGTCGCGCCACGTCGAGTGGGCGCGCGCGGCCGCCGCGCGCGGCCGCGAGCCCGTGGGGGAGCCGGGACTGGTGGTGCGCTTCGACGAGCGGCGGGAGCGCACCGCCACGATGGACGCGGCGCGCGGCACGGTGTCGCTGTCCGGCGTCTCCGAGCGCCGAGTCGAGGTGGAGCTGTGCGGCCGCTGCCACGCGCGGCGCGGCCTGCTGACGGAGGAGTACCGGCCGGGCCGCGCGCTGGCCCAGACGCACCAGCCGGCGCTGCTCGACGAGGGCCTCTACTATGCCGACGGGCAGATGCAGGACGAGGTCTACAACTGGGGCTCGTTCCTGCAGAGCCGCATGCACCGCGCCGGGGTCACCTGCTCGGACTGCCACGAGCCGCACGAAGCCCGCCTGCGCGCGGGGCGCGACGAGGTATGCGCCACGTGCCACGACCCGGGGACGTTCGCCACGCGGCGGCACCACTTCCACCGCGAGCAGGGCAAGGGCGCCTCCTGCGTCGACTGCCACATGCGGCGTGAGACGTACATGGTGGTGGACGAGCGCCACGACCACTCGTTCCGCGTGCCGCGCCCCGACCTGACGGTCGCGCTCGGCCGCGACAGCGCCCCGAACGCGTGCAACGACTGCCACCGCGACCGCAGCGCCGCATGGGCGGCGCGCGCGGTGCGCCGCGCCCACCCCGAGGGGCGCCATACTCAGCCGCACTACGCCAAGGCACTCCACGCCGGCCGCCGCTTCCGCCCCGGCGCAGAGGCGGAGCTGCTGGCGGTGGTGCGCGACGCCGCGCTGCCGGGGATCGTGCGCGGCACCGCGGCCTCGCTGCTGCCGCCGCACATGGGACCGGAGTCGCTGCCCGCGCTCGAGGCCGCCGCCTCGGACGCGGACGCGCTGGTGCGCCTCGGGGCGGCGCGCGCCGTCGCCGCGCTGCCGCCGCGCGAGCGCGTGCGGATCGGGGCGCGGCTGCTGTGGGACCCCGTGCGCGCGGTGCGGGTCGAGGCCGCCTCCGCCTTCGCCGACGTGCCGGACGCCGAGTTCGAGAGCGAGGCGCGCGCGGCTTTCGACCGCGCGCTCGACGAGTACCGGCTGGCGCAGCGCGCCAACGCCGAGCGGCCCGAGTCGCACGTCAACCTCGGGATCGTCAACGCGAAGCGCGGCGACCTGGCCGCGGCCCGCCGCAACTACGACCGGGCCACGACGCTGGCGCCCTGGTTCGTGCCCGGCTGGGTCAACCTCGCCGACCTGCTGCGGAGCGAGGGCCGCGACGACGAGGCCGCCGCGGCGCTGCGGCGGGCGCTCGAGGCCGATCCGCGCAGCGCCTCCGCGCGCTACGCCTACGGCCTGCTGCTGGTGCGGCAGAAGCGCACGCCAGAGGCGCTCGCCGAGCTGCGGCGCGCGGCCGAGCTGGCGCCGGGGGAGCCCGAGTTCGCCTACGCCTACGCGATCGGGCTGCACTCGTCCGCCCGCACCGAGGAGGCGCTCGCGGTGCTGCGCCGGGCGGCCGCCGCGAACCCGGGCGCGCGCAGCGTGCTGGTGGCCCTGGTCACGATCAACCGCGAGCGCGGGGCCCTCGGCGAGGCGCGGCGCTGGGCCCGCAAGCTCGTGGCGGCGGCGTCGCTGGACCCGGCCGCGGCGGCGCTGCTCGCATCGCTCGGCCAGGATTGACAGGCGGACCGGGCAACCCCTACGATTCTCCGCAGCACGTTCCCACTCGTCTCTCTGGAGGTGGCCATGCGGAGGCTCTGCGTTCCGGCTGCGGCGGTCGTGCTGTTGGCGTCGGCGGCTCCCGCGCGTGCGCAGAGCAGCGAGGGGCTCGCGGGGCTGCTGCTGCGGTTCTTCTCGCCCACCAACCCGGTCGTGCTCGCGCCCAACCTGCAGAACCCGGCCCAGAGCCACGACGCGCACTTCGTCTCGCAGGGCAGCGCGCAGTCGACGCTGCGCCAGCTCAACGCCGGCATCGCGGCGCAGCTGTCGACGTTCCCGATCGGCTCGTCGTCGGGCGGCTTCACCTACACCTTCGACGAGGCGCTGGGGGTGTACAACCGCACCACGGAGTCCTTCGGCCCGATCTTCGCCGAGCGCCCGCTCACCGCAGGCAAGGGCAAGTTCAGCTTGGCGGTCAACTACCAGCACGGCACCTGGGACCGCTTCGAGGGGCAGGACCTGGGCGGCGGCGAGCTGCCGCTCTACCTGGTCCACGAGGACACCAACCGCGACGGGAGCAACCTGAACCTTTTCTTCGAGGGCGACCTGATCCGGGCCGACCTCGCCGTCGACCTCAAGACCGACACCACCGTGTTCCTGGCCAACTACGGCGTGAGCGAGCGCCTCGACATCGGCGTCGCGCTGCCGTTCCAGCGCATCGACCTCGACGCGAGCATCGTTGCCACGGTCGAGAACATCGCGACCGTCACGGCTCCGGCGCCGATCCACTTCTTCGACGACGGCACCACGCAGCACACCTACCTCGAGAGCGGCAGCGCGAGCGGCATCGGCGACATGCTGGTGCGGGCGAAGTGGAACTTCTTCCGGGGCGCCTCGGCGAGCGCCGCGCTCGGCACGGACGTCCGGCTGCCGACCGGGGACGAGACGGAGCTGCTCGGCTCCGGCGCCACGCAGGTGAAGCTGTACGGCGTCGTGGGCGGATCGCCGGGCCGCTTCTCGCCCCGCGCGAGCTTCGGCTACACCTTCTCGAGCGGCGGCAGCGAGTTCACCGGCGACCTGCCGGACGAGCTCAACTACACCGCCGGCTTCGACCTCGCGCTGCACCCGCGCTTCACGCTGGCCGCGGACTTCGTGGGCCGCACGCTCATCGACGCGGACAAGCTGGTGCTCGAGGAGACGACGTACCAGTTCACGCAGCGGCTCGACTCCACGCTGCGCTCGGCCACGCGCACGACGCTCGGCTCCGAGCAGGGAAACCTGGGCCTGTACCTCGCGTCCGTTGGCGTCAAGATCAACCCCTTCGGTCGCGTCCTGCTGGTGGGCAGCGTCCTGATTGCGATCGGCGACGGCGGCCTGCAGGACCAGGTCACGCCAGTGTTTGGGATCGACTATTCATTCTAGTGACGCTTCTCCCCGTCGAGCGGAGAAGCGTCACTTTCTAGCCGGTCGTTGCGGTCCCTGGCTGTCCCTGCCTGTCCCTGGCAGTCCCGGCAGCCCCCTGGCAGTCCCTGGCAGTCCCTCTGGCAGTCCCAGCAGTCTCAGCAGTCCCGGCAGTCCCGGCAGCCCCGGCAGTCCCCGGCAGTCCCCGGCAGTCCCCGGCAGTCCCCGGCAGTCCCGGCAGCCCCGGCAGTCCCGGCAGCCCCGGCAGTCCCCGGCAGTCCCCGGCAGTCCCCGGCAGCCCCGGCAGTCCCCTGGCGGTCCCCTAGCCGTCCCCCTGCAGTCCCCGGCGGCTCTGTCGTCGCTAGGGCTCGAAGGCGTAGGACACGATCCGCCAGGAGTCGCCGCGGCGGCTCAGCACGAAGCGCTGCTTCTTGGCGGGCTGCTTGCGTCCGTTGACGGTGTCCACGCGCGTGACGCGAACGCTCGCGCGCCCGTCTCCCTCGAAGTCCACCGAGGCGCCCGACATCTCGACGTCGTACGACTTGAACGCCTTGAAGGCCCCGCGCAGGCCCTTCTCCAGCTCCGGGCTGACGTCCATCACCGAGCGGAAGGCGTCGACGTTCAGCGTCTCGTAGGCGCGCTCGTAGGCCGCGAGCACGCGCTCGATCTCTCCGAAGCGGTTGTCGACGACGGGTGAGGCGGGGACGGCCGCGGCCGGGGCGGGCGCGCTCGGAGGCGGCAAAGGCGCGCTCGCCACCGTCGGCTGCGGCACGGGCGCAGCCGTCGCGGGCGGCAGCGTGGCGGGCGGAAGGGTCGCGGGCGGCGGCGCCTG
>CAZMRX010000266.1:0-7470 GCA_964568755.1 uncultured Acidobacteriota bacterium
ACCTCGGGCTTGAGCGGCAGCAGCCGCGCCAGGCACAGCTTCTGCTGCTGCTCGAGCAGCAGCGACGTCGCGCGGTCGTCGAGCCGGTCCTTGAGGTCCTTCCACAGGCCCACTTCCGTGAGCGCCTTCTCCACCGCCTCGTCCAGGACGCTCCTGGTGAGCTGCTGGCGCGGGGTGTGGATCCGGAGCCCGAAGACCACGTTCTCGTAAACCGAGATCGGCAGCGGGTTCGGCCGCTGGAACACCATCCCGACGGCCTTGCGCAGCTCGATCAGCGAGACCGTGGGGTCGTAGATGTTCTCGCCCAGGATCCGGATCTCGCCCGAGGTGCGGACGTTTCCGTAGCGCTCGTTGACGCGGTTGAAGCAGCGCAGCAGCGTCGTCTTGCCACAGCCGCTCGGCCCGATCAGCGAGGTGATGATGCCCTCGCGCACGGAGACGGTCACCTCCTTGAGCGCCTGGAAGCTGCCGTACCAGAGGCTCAGGCGGCGCGTCTCGATCGCGTGGGCCAGGGCTTCGCTCACCCGAACACCCCGCTCACGTAGTCCCGGGTCCGCTGGCTCTTGGGAGAGCTCGAGAAGATCACGTCGGTGAGGTCGATCTCGACGACCTCCCCGTCCCACAGGAACATGGTTCGGTCCGAGAGCCGGCGCGCCTGCTGCGTGAGGTTGGTGACGAGCACGATCGTCATCTCCCGCCGCAGCTCCTTCAGCACGTCCTCGATCCGCATCGTCGTGACGGGGTCGATCGCGATCGAGAACTCGTCGAGGCACAGGATCTCGGGCTGGTGCGAGAGCGCCCGCGCGATCGTGAGGCGCTGCTGCTGGCCGCCCGAAAGCGCCGTTCCCAGGCTGCCCAGGCGGTCCTTGACCTCGTCCCACAGCGCCGCCTGGCGCAGACAGCGTTCGACGAGCTCGTCGAGCTGGTGCGCGTCGGAGAGCCCGGCCGCGCGCGGCGCGAAGGCTACGTTGTCGTAGATCGTGAGCGGCAGGCCCACCGGCAGCGGCGCCACCATCCCGATCTTGCGCCGAAGCGCGTAGATGTCGCGCGTGCGCCGGACGTCCTCGCCGTCCACCAGCACCCTGCCCGACATCTTCGCGTTCGCGGTGAAGTCGATGGTCCGGTTGAGGCAGCGCAGCATCGACGACTTGCCCGACTGCGCGGGCCCGATCACCGCGAGGATCTCGTTCTGGTAGACGTCGAAAGAGATCCCGTGCAGGACCTCCTTCGAGTCGTAGGCGAGGCGCAGCTCCTGCACCTCGATGCGCTTGACGAAGGCGGCGCTCACGGCCTCACCAGCGCTTCCGGCCGCGCAGGAACACGCGCAGCGCGATGGCACTCGCGTTCACCAGCAGCACCGAGCCCAGCAGCACCACGGCCGTGGCGTAGGGCAGCGACTCCTTGACGTTCGGCACCTGGGTGGCGAGCGTGTAGAGGTGCATCGAGAGCGCCATGCACTGGTCGGTGAGCGCGTAGGGGAAGAGGTCCCCGCGCGCAACCGACTTGTAGAAGACGGCCCCGGTGAACATCACCGGGGCCGTCTCGCCGGCCGCGCGGCTCACCTGCAGGATGACACCGGTCAGGATGCCGCTGATCGAGTTGGGCAGCACCACCGCGCGGATCGTCTGCCAGCGGGTGGCGCCGACGTTCCAGCAGGCCTCGCGAAACGCCACCGGCACCGACGACAGCGCCTCGCGCGTGCTGGCGATGATCACGGGCAGCGTCATGATCGCGAGCGTGAGCGCCGCGGACAGGATCGAGTAGCCGAAGCGCGCCGCGTATACGAAGGCGCCCAGGCCGAAGAGCGCGTGCACGATCGACGGCACGCCGGCGAGGTTGATCACGGCCAGGTTGACGACGCGGTTGAACCAGTTGTCGCGCGCGTACTCGTTCAGGTAGACCGCGGCCATCACGCCGATCGGCGTCGAGACGAGCAGCGAGAGCCCGACCAGGTAGAGCGTCCCGACGAAAGCCGGCCAGATCCCCCCGTCGGTCATGCCGCGCCGCGGGATGTCGAGTACGAACTCGAGCCCGAGCGTGGGCCAGGCGAGATACACGAGGTAGCCCACGATCAGCAGCAGCGGCACCACCATCGCCGCGGCCATCGCGCCGAACACCGCGCGGGCGGCCTTCTCCGCGAGCTCCTTGCGCGCCACGTGGGCGGTCCGCGCGAAGCGGCCGGTCGTGGGGGCGGGTGCGAGCGCCACGGCTACTTCCTTCGCACGCCGCGGATCACGAAATCCGCGGTCAGGTTGACGGCGAAGGTGATCAGGAACAGCAGCGTCCCGGTCAAGAACAGCACGCGGTAGTGGTCGGAGCCGGCGGGCGCTTCTCCGAGCTCCGCCGCGATGTTGGCGGTGAGCGTGCGGACCGAGTCGAGCAGGCTCCCGGGGATGTGGACGGCGTGGCCGGTGGCCATCAGCACGGCCATCGTCTCGCCCACCGCGCGGCCGACGCCGAGCAGCACGGCGGCCAGCAGGCCGTTGCGCGCGGCGGGCAGCAGCACGCGGTAGACGAGCTGCCAGCGCGTGGCGCCGAGCGCCGTGCCGGCTTCGCGATACGAGTCGGGAACCGCCTTGAGCGCGTCCTCGCCGATCGAGACGATCACCGGCACGCTCATGAGCGCGAGGATGATGCCGCCGTTCAGCACGTTGACGCCCACCGGCGCCCCGGTGCTGCTCACGATCAGCTTGCTCATCACGGTCAGCCCGATGAAGCCCCACACGACGCTCGGAATCGCCGACAGCAGCTCGATCACTATCTTGAGCGTCTCCCGCACGCGGGGAGCGCAGAACTCGGAGAGGTACACGGCCGCGCCCAGGCCGAACGGGACCGCGAGCAGCATCGCGAGCGCGGTGACGCTGAGCGTGCCGACCGTGAGCGCGAACGTCCCGTAGCGGACGTTGTTGGCCGAGGTCGGGTACCACTCGGTGCTGAACAGGAACTGCACGAGCGAGAACTCGTCCCGCACCAAGATGGGAGCGGCCTCGCGCAGCACGAAGAAGAAGATCGCCGCCACGAACAGGATCGCGCTCATCCCGCTCAGGCGGATCAGCGCCTCGAGCGCGCGCTCTCCGGCCACGGCCCAGCGCGGCCGCACCGGCCTCGGGAAGCGCGTGGCGTCTCTGGGGGAATCCAGGCTCATGCTGCGGTCAAGTCCCCGCGCAAGGGTGGTGGTGGGGCGGCCTCGGGCGGCGCCTCAGGGCCGCGCAGCCGCGACGGGCGGCACTGGCACGTAGCCGGCGTCCTCGACGATCTTCTGTCCTGCCTCCGACAGGATCCAGTCGACGTACGCCTTCAGCGCCCCCTGCGGCTCGCCGAGCGTGTAGAGGTGCAGCGAGCGCGCGAGCGCGTAGCTCTTGTCGTGCACCGCCGCCACCGCCGGGGCGACGGCCGGCTCGCCCTTGGCCTTGGCGACCTTCAGCATCTTGACCGCCCCCGTCGCGTAGCCCATGCCGCTGTAGCCGATCGCGGTGGGCGTCGAGCCGACCAGCTCGACGACCTCCTTCGAGCCGTTGAGGTCGCGCGAGCCCAGCCGGAAGTCCTTGTTCCCGAGCGCGTGCTCGCGGAAGAACTCGTAGGTGCCGGAGCTCGACTGGCGGCTCACGCGCACGATCGTGTCGTCCTGCACGCCGGGGATCTTGACGCCGAGCTCCGACCAGCGCGTGGTCTTGCCTCCCTCGGCGTAGAGGTCCTCGAGCTGCGCCAGCGTGATCTCGGCGAGCGGGTTGTCCTTGTGGACGTAGACGGCGAGGGCGTCGAAGCCGACCGTAAAGCCCACCGGCGGCTTGCCCGTGTTCTTCGTCGCCTGCTCGGCCTCCGAGGGCTTGAGGTCGCGGCTCGAGTTGGCGACGTCGACGGTGCCCCGGATCAGCGCCGCGATCCCTACCCCGGAGCCGCCACCCGAGACCTCGACCTCGACGTCGGGAGCGACCTTGCGGTACTCCTCGGCCCACACCTGGGCCACGTTGACCATGGTGTCCGAGCCCTTGTTCTGGATCACGGTGTTGGCCGGCTTCGCCGCCTGCTGGCCGCTCCCGCCGCCGCCGCACGCGGCGAGCGAGACGGAGGCGACGAGCGCGGCGAGAAGCGCTGCGGGACGAGGGCGGGGGACTCGGGTCATGAGGTCTCCTGCGGTCGGTCGATGAGGACTACTCGATGCGGACGCCCAGCACGGCGCCCACCAGGTCGCGCACGTGGCTGGACAAGAAGCGGAACGTGGCCTCGTAGGCCGCGGCGACCTCGGCTTCGGTCCCGCGCACGCGCGACGGGTCGTCGATGCTCCAGTCGACGTAGACCATCTTCCGGGGGCTGCGCGGGAAGGCCTGCTGGGCCTCCTGCGCCACGCCCACGATCACCTGGTAGTGGTCGAGGTTCGGCACCTGGTAGATGGCCTTCGGCGCCATCCGGCTCATGTCGAGGCCCTTCTCGCGCATGAACGCCAGCGTCCGAGGGTCGATCGCGCGCGGGTCGATGCCGGCGCTCGAGAAGATGAACTTGGTCTGCCCCAGCGACTGCGCGATCGCCTCGGCCATCTGGCTGCGGCAGGCGTTGTGCTCGCCGACGAACAGCACGCGGAACGTCTCGGCGCCCGGGTGCTTGGCGTACTCGCCCGTGCACATGTAGAGCGTCTCCATGCACACGTTCCTGGCCTGGTCGGCCACGCGCTCGAAGCGCCGGCCGATCGTCACCAGCGGCTCGGCCATCTCGGGGATGATCGTCTGCGCGCGCAGAGCCTCGACCACCTCGGCGTTCAGCTTGCCGAGCAGCGCGTCGACGGCGGGCTCGGACAGGATCACGCCCCGCGCGAGCGTCGGGTCCTGCTGCACGAAGGCCTCGATCGAGTCGTGCAGCATCGGGATCGCCAGGTTGGCCATCTCGATGATCCGCTCGCGCAGCGAGTCGGGCGGGCTCGGCATGCTGCTCAGCCGCAGGATCTGGCGCGCGACGCTCTCGGCGTAGTCGCCCACGCGCTCGAGCTCGAGGTTGATCTTGATCGTGCTGTAGGCGAGGCGCAGGTGCAGGCCGACCGGCTGCTGCCGCACCAGGAACTCCAGGCACAGCCGGTCGATCTCCTTCTCCTTCTCGTCGATGTACTGGTCGCGCAGGATGACGGCGTAGGCCTGCTGGCGATTGCCCTCGTTGAGGGCCGCGACGCAGTCCTTGAGCGCGCGCTCGGCGAGCGCCGACATCTCGAGCACCTGCTGGCGGATGCGGTCGATGTCGCGCTCGAGCGACTCTTCGAGGCGAGTAGGCATGGGACCACGACGACCATAGTCAGCCGTCACGGCTATGTCAAGAAAGCGTCACGCAAACGCCTTCGCCGTGAACACCCTCGATCGGCGCGCTACGAGTTGTAAGACGGGACCACGCCGGCGACGACCTCGGCCACCGCCACGACGCACGGCTTGTGACCGCCCGGGTCGAGGCGCAGCCGCCCGCCGGCGCGTATCTGCATGACGCGCAGGCACGCCACGGAGACGATGTGAAAGCGGTTGTCGAGCGGACCGACCGCCGCTCCGCTCTCCGCCACCCGCGCCAGCGGCGCGCCCAGCGGCACGGCGCTCACTCCCGGCCGCTGCGCTCGCGCTGACGCGCGGCGCGGTCCGTGTCGAAGTCCTTCTTCTGCTCGCGCGCCACCGCGGGCTCGGCCAGCAGCCAGCCATGGCTCGGCGTGATGCGGGAATCGGACGCGTCCGCGAGCCCGGCCCAGACGCGTAGCTTTTGAAACACCTTGCCCAGCAGGTTCAACTTCGGCCTCTTCGGCCCGGCGCGGGAAGCGATGCGTGGTCTCAGGACCAGTACGCAGATACGGGGCAGGAACGCGCCACGGAGCTGGGGGCCCGCACGGGGGTTACCTGCAGACACCTTAGCACATCGGCGCTCGCAGCCGCTCAGTCGAGCTCTTTGCCCCGCGTCTCGGGAAGCAGCAGGGCGAGCGCCGCTGCCAGCAGGAAGGCGAAGGCGAGGATCAGGAACGCGGCGAAGAACGAGTAGCGCATGGCCACGAAGCCCACGACGAGCGGCGCCAGGGCGGAGAAGCCCCGCCCCAGGTTGTAGCTCAGCCCCATGGCGGTGGCGCGAATCTCCGTCGGAAAGAGCTCAGAGGCGATCGCGCTGAAGCCCGAGAAGAAGCCGGTGCCGAAGAAGCCCACGAAGGGGCCGAGCACGAGCAGCCAGGCGAGGCTGTGCGTCGAGCCGAAGACCGGCACGAGCGCCGCCGCGACCACCAGGTAGACGACGTAGCTGAGGCGCCGGCCGAACCTGTCGGCGGCGAAGCCGAACAGCGTGTACCCGAGCCACTTGCCCGGGGCCATGATCAGAACCCAGGTGAGCGAAGCCGCGAGGCCGAGGCCGCGGCCGCCCTGGGCCTCCGGCAGCGCGAGGTATCCGGGGATCCAGGTGAACAGGCCCCAGTAGCCGAACATCCCACAGGCGTTCATCAGCGTCGCGACGATCCCGTTCCGGCGGATGTCGGGGCGCAAGAGCGTCCGCAGCGCGCCGCCCTGCGCCCTTCCCCGCTCGAGCCAGATCGGCGACTCCGGCACCTCGCGCCGGATCCACAGCACCACCAGCGCGGGCAGCACGCCCACGAAGAACACCGCGCGCCAGCCGAAAGTGGGCAGCACCGCGAGCGTCACGGCCGCGGCGATCATCTCCCCGATCGCCCAGGCGGACTGCATCAGGCCCAGCGCCTTGCCGCGGTGCCGCGGCGGCCACACCTCGGCGATCAGCGCCGCCCCTGTGGTCCACTCGCCGCCCATGCCCAGCCCCAGCACGAAGCGGCAGAAGGCGAGCTGGGTCACGGTCTGCGACAGCCCGCACGCGAAGCTTGCGAGCGAGTAGACCAGGATCGACGCCATCAGCGCGCGCGTGCGGCCCACGCGGTCGGCGATGACGCCGAATGCCAGCCCGCCGATCGCGGAAGCAGCGAGCGTCAGGGAGTTCAGGAACCCGGCCTCAGGCTTGGTGAGCCCGAGGTGGAGCATCAGCTCCGCGAGCACCATGGAGTAGAGCATCACGTCCATGGCGTCGAGCATCCAGCCGAGCCCGCCGGCGATCAGCGAGCGCTTCTGGGCCGAGCTCACCGTCTCGGGCCACTCGAGTCCGAGAATGCGCCGCGTGCCGCCGTCCGCCGGCGAATCGTGTGCGCTCATGGGAGGACTGCGGGATTGTAGCCGCGAGCCCGCGTGGTTGGCGGGCTCAGGTCGTCTTGGTGGGCAGCGGAGGCGCCTCGGCCGGGGGCCTGGGCTCGGGCTCCGACACGACCCGCGGTACACTCCGGCTCTCCCGTACCTTCTCGATCGCCGACACCAGCGCCTGAAGACGCGCCTTTCTCGCCTGAAACTCCTCCACCTGTTCCCAGGTGGCGGCAAGCCGCTCGCGCGCGGCGCACAGCTCGTCCACCTCGGCTCGAGCGACGCGCACCTTCGCCGTGTACGGCCAGAGCCAGACCTTGCCCCTCGGATG
>CAZMRX010000267.1:0-7459 GCA_964568755.1 uncultured Acidobacteriota bacterium
CGTCATAGCCATCAAGCCCCTCTACCCTTCAAGAGGGGCCGCTTCATCAAATCTTCTTCCGTTGTCCCCGGCCCGCCCGTTCACTGCTTCCTCGCGACCAGCCGCTGCTCCCAACCCCGCTGCAGATCCGCGTACGTCAGCCCGATCGCCGCGGGCAGCGCCTCCCCGGCCTTGAGACCGGTAGCGAGCGCCGCGATCAGCCGCCTGACCCCGTCCTCGCCGTGGTTCTTCAGGATGTAGGCCACCGCCGACAGGCTCTCGGCGTACGCCACTTGCGCTCGTGCCTCCGGGAGGTCCATGAAGGCCTGCTCGAGCGACTCGAGGCGGGGCAGCGCGGTCTGGCGCGCGAGCTTCGCGAGTGTCGCGTCCTCGCGGGCCGGGTCGCCCCCCTCGAGCCACTGCGCCAGGCCCTCCTGCAGCCAGGTGGGGCAGTTGGCCCCCGTGCGGGACGCAACGAACGAGTGCGCGACCTCGTGGCGCAGGACGCGCACGAGCGTTGCCGTGGGCCGATCGAGGCCCATCACCGGCACCCGGATCGTGCCGTCGTTCCAGGCCGCCGCCCAGCCCGGCGCGCGCGTGGTGTCCTGGAAGGCCTTCGCCGTCTGCAGCACGACGGTGACGGGCACGGACGGCGCGAACCCCAGCCGCTGCTCGTGGTCCTCCCACGCCTGGTCGAGCACGCTCAGGACCGCGAGCCCGAGCGGCTCGTCCGAGGCCCCGTCGAAGCGGATGCGGAAGCGCGCGCTCGAGACCGACCCGGCGAACGGGCCGAGCGCCTCCAGCTTCTTGTGCACGCGCGGCTGCGGCGCCGCCTCCGCGGCCAGGCGGTACTGCTCGCGCGCCGCCGCGAAGTCGCCGGCCTCCACGAGCGCGTCGCCCAGGAGCTCGAGCGAGAGCGGGCTGCCCGGCTCGATCGCGAGCGCCTCGACGGCGGTCTCTCTCGCGCGGATCGAGTCGCCGAGTGCAATCTGGGCGGCGGCGAGCGCCTGCAGCGCCGGAACCGATCGCGGCTGCCGGAAGAGCGCTAGCCGCGCGTGCCGCAGCGCCTCCTCCGCCTTTCCGCCGGCGAGCTGCTCGCGGCTCTTGCGCACGTCCGGGTCGACGAGGGCCGGGCCGCCGTCGCTCGCGTCGACCTTTGCGACGAGCTCGCGCGGCACCGAGTAGATCGTGTCGTTGCGCACGTAGCGGACCTCTGATCCCTCGAGCCAGGCGTGGTCGGCCTCGATCACGCGCCCGCTCGTCAGCACGATCGAGTCGCCTGCGGCCCCTCGAGCCACGGCCAGGGTCGCGGCGGCGAGGACGACCCGGCGCAGAGGCTTCAGGGCAGCAGCTCGTTGAGCGGGGAGAGGCGGGGCGAGCTGCCCTGGCGGAAGTACTCGGGCACGCTGGCGCGCCCGGCCTCGGCGGCCGCGCGGCTGTCGTAGACGCCCCAGCACAGCCGGTAGCACGCGCGACCCTGGAAGGTCACCGGCAGGATGAACAGCTCCTCGGCGGGCACGGCCTGGACGGCCTTGCCGATCGTCTCCGGAGCGCAGGCCGTCAGCAGCTGGTGGCTGAAGCGGCTGCGCGCCCCCGGTGCGAGCGACGCCGCGAACGCGCGCGCGGCCTCGGCGAAGGCGCCCTGGCGCAGCAGCGCCCGGCCGTCTCCCGAGGCCGCCGCCACCGGCGCAGGCGTCGCCACGGGCGTCGGCGCCACGGTGGGCACCGGCTTCGGAGCGAGCGTCGGCGGCGCGGCTGTCGGCGTGGCCGTGGGGGCGGGAGGCGGCGGAGTCGTGACAGCGACCGGCGCGGGTGTCGCCGTGCCCGCGCCGGTCGGCGCGGGCTGGGCGCTCGCGTCGAGCGTCGCCGGAGGCAGCGTCGTGGTGGTGGTCGGGGCTGCGGCGACGGTCGTGGGTGGCGTCGGTCGCGGCGTCGCGCTCGGCGCGGGCGAGCGCAGCAGGAAGTACCAGGCCGCCACGGTGGCGAGCACGACGCCCGCGACGCCGGCGAAGATCAGTGGGATCCGCGAGCGCGCCGGGGCAGCCGGACGCGGCTGGGCCTTGCGCGGCGGCGAGGTCGGCGGCCGGAACTGCGGCTCGAACTTCTCCTGTCCGCGAGCGCGCTCCCCGTTGCCGCGAGGTGCCGCGCTCGCCGGGTGGAGCAGCGCGTCGAGGGCGGCGAGGTCCTCCTGGCTGGGGCGCGAGGCCGGCGTGGGCGGAGCAATCTCCGGAGCCGGCTCCGGCAACACCGCGGGGGGCTCGTCGCGACCCGCCGGGGCTGCCGGCGCGGAGTACGCATAGACGGTCTCGGGCTGCGGCTCCGGCTGCGGGGCGGGAGCGGGCGCGAAGGGGTTGTAGGGCACCTCGGCGGGCGCCTCGGGCTCGCTCGGTGCGGGCGTCGCCCAGGTCGGCTGCTCGGTTGGGGGCGGCGGCGTCAGCACCATCGACGGGGCCGGCATCGCGAACACCGTCTCGGGCGGCGGCTCTTCGGTCTTCGGCTCGAAGGCGAGCTTCGACTCCGCCTCCGGCTGCGCCTCGGCTCGCTTGAGGTAGTCGGCCATGGTGAAGATCGGCGCCGCCCCCGGCAGCATCGTGGTCTCCGCGCTGAAGACCGCGGGCTCCGGCTCCGCATCGGGCTCGGGCTCGACCTCGGGGAACGGCTCGGCGCGGCGGACCTCGACCTCGGGGCTCTCGGTCGCGGCCTCGGGTTCCGGCTCGGGCTCCGGCACCGGGTAGCCCGGCGTGGCATCGGAGAACGCGAAGCCGCTCGAGGCCGGCAGGTCGGCGACCGCCACCGGCGTGAGCGGCACCGTGTACATGGCCTGGTCGTCCTCGTTCCCGAAGCCGCTCTGCGCCTCCTCCGCGAGGTCCAGCTCCGACTTGGCGGCGGCCTTGCGCTTGACGATCCCGAGGAAGAGCATCGCGCAGGCGGTCTTCACCGCCTCGAATTCGTCGAGCCGGGTGAGCGCCACCGCGTCCTTGAGCGAGCGCTGGCCGTCGAGCCGCTCGAAGAGGGGCCACACGTCGGCCCGCACCTCCGAGAGCGCCGACTCCCCGTCGGGCATCGGCTCGAGCACCGTGGCGAGCTCGACGTGGCGCAGGGCGAAGGCGCGGTCGGTGACCCGCTTGACCGCCGCGAGCAGCAGCTTCTCGGTCGACAGCTTGAGGTCCACGGCGCCCTTTGGGAGCACCCCGTCCTCGAACTCGAAGCTGCCGGCGGTCCACGACAGCACGTCGGCGAGGATGCTCTCGACCTTCATGCGCGCCGCTTCGCCGAGCTCGCGCTGGTTGACGAAGCCGCTCTCCGCGAGCACCTTGGCGAGCGGGTTGCCGGGGCCGACCTTGGCGTTGACTTCGTCGAGCTGCTCGCGGGTGATCCGGCCGCTGTCGATCAGGATCGCGCCGAGCTGGTCGCGAGGGTCGTTCGAGGAGCCGAACAGCACCCTCCCCCCGCGGAAATAGAGCGCCTTGGGGTGCACGGGGCCCGTGACCTTGAGCGAACCCGTGGCCCCGTGGCGGTGAAGGTCCACGAGGAGGTGAGGGAACGACAAAGGGTCAATGTTCCCGCTGACCGGGAACGCGTCCGCCATCCTCGTCCTCCGCTGCCGGCCAAGGCCCGGAGACCCGACCAGCCGTGCCGAAAATGTCCAGAAATCATAGCACGTTCGCCTACATTCGTTGACATGATTTCGAGACGGCCGCTACACTGTCCGGACGGGGAGGTGTGAGCGTGGACGATCTCAGCCGGAGCAGGGAGAACGACTGGTTTCGGGAGAACGAGAAGAAGCTGCTGGAGGAGGCGCGCAAGGCCCGCGAGGCGCGCGAGGCCGAGCGCAAGGCGAAGGAGACCGCCGCCGAGCGGCAGAAGCTGAAGGACCTGCACTACATGAAATGCCCCAAGTGCGGGCATGACCTGAAGGTGGAGAAGCTCGACTCCATCGAGATCGACCGCTGCACCTTCTGTGAGGGCTTCTTCGTCGACGCCGGCGAGCTCGAGCAGCTGTTCCTCATGCGGCAGCAGTCGCAGCGCCAGAGCTTCCTCCGGGGACTGCTGCGGATCTGAGAGGCCCACGCCGCCCCGCGGGAGACCGGCCGTGCCCTACCTCATCGACGGGAACAACCTGCTCGGCTCCTGGGGCGGGCCGGCGATTGCTGGCGACGGCCGCCACGAGGTGGTGCGTCGCGTGGCTGCCTACTGCCGCGCGAAGGGCGCCCGGGCGATCGTCGTCTTCGACGGGGCGCCGTTTCGCCCCGAGATCGCCGAGCAGCAGCTGGGCGCCGTCACGATCCGCTTCCCCGGTCCGGGCCGTGACGCCGACTCGCTCATTCGCGAGATCGTGGACGCCGCGGCCCGCCCGGCCGAGCTGATCGTCGTCAGCTCCGACAAGCCCGTCTACTCCTACGCCCGGACCCGCGGCGCCCAGGCGCTGCGCGCGCACGAGTGGACCGCCCTCGGCCGCGACGCGAAGCCGCGCGGTCGCACCCCGGCCGCGAAGAGCGAGAAGCCGGACCGCGAGACGGACGTCGAGGGCTGGCTGAAGCGCTTCACGCGCGAGTAAGCCGGCGTCAAGCCGCCGCATCGGCCGTCGTCCGCGCGCGACGCGGGCCAAGCTGTTCCGCCTGGGTGGTTTCTTCGTCCCGCGCCCGTCTCGCGTCAACGCCCGTTGACCGCCGTGAGATCCGGAGCGGAGACGCGCTCCACTTCAACCGGCTGACAACAGGCGACTTGCCACGGGCGATCGCCAGTGGCACCTGCCTTGCCTTGATAGGGAACGTCGTGCGGCGGCACGGCGCCCGGACGCTGGCTGGGAGAGACGGTGTTCCGGGCGCCGTGACGTTCTCGAGCGTGAACGGGAGAGGCGGTCCGCGAGGCCGCATCCGGCCCGCTCGGGACCGCCGCGCGGCGCCCACTCAAACCAAGGGAGATTGCCATGACCTACCGCCGCTTCGTCGCCGCCGTTCTCGCGTTGTCCCTCGCCGTCCTCGTGGCGCCCGGCCTCGCCGGCGCCGCCTCGAAGCCGGAGCCGGGCGCGCGCGTCAACCTCAACACCGCCAGCGTCGAGCAGCTGACGGCTCTGCCGGGCGTGGGCCAGAAGCTGGCCGAGCGCATCGTCGAGCACCGCCAGAAGTCGGGCGCATTCCGCTCCACGCAGGAGCTCATGAGCATCAAGGGAATCGGCGAGAAGAACTTCAGCAAGCTCGAAGCGTGGGTCACGGTCGGCGACGCCCCGAAGGCCGCGGCCAAGTGAGCCAGTCGGGCGGCCCGCCGGGGACTCGCGTGCTCCGACGGCGGGCCGCCCACTCGCAACGGAGGCTCACGATGAATCAGCGCGGCTTCTCGCTCGTCGAGGCGACCGTGGCCATCGGCGTCATCCTCGTGATGGCCGCGGTCGCGGCGCCAGTCTTCCGCGCCCGCTTCGCCGACGCGCACATCGTCGGGGCGGGGCAGCAGTTCCGCTCCCACTTTCGGCTCGCCTGGTCGACCGCGGTCCGCTCCGGCGCCTACACCGGGATCCGCTTCGAGCGCTGGGACGACGGTCGCGTCTTCTACTGCGTCTACTCCGATGGGAACGGAAACGGCGTGCGCTCCGCCGACATCCTCTCGGGCGAGGACGCGCGGATCGCAGGTCCTTTCCCGCTTTCGGGCGGAGCGCCGAGCGTGCGGGTCGGCATCAACCCGGGCGTGCCGAACCTGCCCCCTGAGACCGGCCAGCTGTCTGGCGACCCCGTCCGCTTCGGCGTCTCCGACATCCTGTCCTTCTCGCCGCTCGGAACCGCGACCCCGGGCACGTTCTACCTCGCCGGCGACTCGGCCCAGGCGGCCGTGCGCGTCAACGGCGGCAGCGCCCGAGTGCGCCTCATGCTGTGGCGTGGCGGGCGATGGCGAGAGCGGTAGCTGCGCCGTCCGGGGGCGCCGGCCTGAAGCAAACGATCCGCCCAAAGCATGCAAACGATCCGCAGCGGACGCCGGAGGCGGCATGGTAGATTGGCCCGAGATCGCATGGACTCGCGCGTTTATCTGCTGATCACGCTCGTCTTCTACGCGGCGGGGGCGCTGCACGCGCTGCTGCACGCGGTGCTGCGGCGGAGCGCGCTCACCACGGTCAGCCTGGTCGCGACGCTGCTTGGGTTCGCGTTCCACACCGCGGCTCTCGCGCTCCGCTTCCGCGAGGCCGGGCACTTCCCGGCCGTGGGGCTGCGCGACGGTGCGGCGTTCCTGGCCTGGGCGATCGTGCTCGTGTTCCTCGTCGTGCACGTGACCACGCGCGTCGAGGCGGCCTCGCTCTTTGCCTACCCGTTCGTGTTCGGGCTGGTGTTCCTCGCGAACCTGACGCCCGCGAGCGAACGCGCGGACCCGGTGCTGGGGAGCCTGTACCTGCCGGTCCACCTGTTCCTCGCCGTCTTCGGATACGGCGCCCTGTTCGTGGCGTTCACGATGGGGCTCCTGTACCTGCTCCAGGAGCGCGAGCTCCTGACGCGCTCGCCGCGGCGCTTCTACTACCTGTTCCCGAGCCTGGAGCGCTCCGACACGATCGGCGGCCGGAGCGTGCTCGGCGGCTTCGGTTTCCTGACGCTCGCGATCCTGACCGGATTCCTCTGGAACCACAGCATCCACGGGGTCTACTGGACGGGCGACCCGAAGGAGTGGGCCGCCGTCGCCGCGTGGCTCATCTACGTGGCGATCCTGGTCGCGCGCTGGCGCTGGGGCTGGGGCGGGCGCCGGGCCGCGTGGCTGGCGATCGCCGGCTTCGCGGTGGTGGTCTTCACCTTCGGCTGGGCGACGCTGGTGCCGGCCGTGTCGGTGGCGTCGCGGTGATCGTCGTCGTCGGCCTGAACCACGAGACGGCCCCGGTCGCGGTACGCGAGGCCATGGCCTTCCCGAAGGACGAGCTCGGCGAGGCGCTCGAGCGCGTGAGACAGGAGGCCGGTCTCGGCGAGGCCATGATCCTGTCCACCTGCAACCGCGTCGAGGTCTACGGCCGCTCCGAGAAGAGCTCGGCGCGGGCCGTCGCGGATTTCCTCGCGCGCTACCACGAGCGCGACCCGGAGGAGATCCAGAAGCACCTCTACGTGCTGGAGGGCGAGGCGGCGGTGCGGCACGCGTTCCGCGTGGCGGCCAGCCTCGACTCGATGGTGCTCGGCGAGCCGCAGATCCTCGGCCAGGTAAAGGACGCCTACGAGGCGGCCGAGCAGGCCCGGAGCCTGGGATCGGTTCTGAACGGCCTGCGCACCCGCTCGATCGCCGCGGCCAAGCGCGCCCGCAGCGAGACGGCGATCGGCAGGAACGCGGTGTCGCTGTCGCACGTGGCGGTCGAGCTCGCGACCAAGATCTTCGGCGCGCTGCGCGGCCGCTCGGTGCTGCTGGTGGGCGCGGGCAAGATGAGCCAGCTCGCGGCCCGCCAGATGGTGCGGCGCGGCGCCCGCGCGTCGGTGCTGGGCGGACGCACCTTCGAGAAGGCCGAGCAGCTCGCGAACAGCCT
>CAZMRX010000268.1:0-7432 GCA_964568755.1 uncultured Acidobacteriota bacterium
CCCAGGTCGATCGAGATCCCACGGGCCTTCTCCTCGGGGAGGCGGTCGGGGTCGGTGCCGGTGAGCGCGCGCACCAGCGCGCTCTTGCCGTGGTCGATGTGGCCCGCCGTCCCGACGACGAAGGACCTCAGGAGCGCTTCAGTCCTCGCGGGTCGTGACGCCGAACACCGACTCCGCGGTCTTGTGCAGCTTGGCCGCGAGTGCCAACCGGGCTTCCTTCTCCGCCCGCGCGATGAACGAGTAGTTCTCGCGCGCGACCTTGATCAGGAACAGCAGCTCGTCGCGGCTCAGGTTCAGCACCACCCGCCCGCGCTCCTGGTCGAAGGAGGCCTCGACCAGCTTGTCGCGCAGCTTGAGCCGCGCCTGCTGCTCGTCGTCGGTGATGAAGTGGTACTCCTGCCGCGTCACCTTCTGCAGGAACACCAGCTCCTTCGCCGAGAGGTTGAGCGCCACCATTCGGACGTCGGAGTTGCGGGCGGGCGGCTTCTGGGCTCCAGTGGTCAAGTGTCGGCTCCGTTTCGACGGGTTGCAGGGTACTGCCGGCTACGGGGTTGTCATTCTAGACACCCGCCGCCCCAAGTCCAACTGTCATTATTGACGGCCCCGGCGGGTCCGATTGCCGCCCCGGCGCGGGCCCGGCGGGGGCGCCTGGGCCCGGCCTCGGGCGGCCTTGAGGCCGCGGGGCTTGCCGGCCCGGGCCGCGGCTCCCGAGGCAGGCGCCGGGCGCCTTCCGCCCGCGCGCGCGAGCACGTCCTTCAGGGCGAAGTCGATCTGGCGGCGCTCGAGGTCGACGCGCCCGACCTGGACCTCCACCCGGTCCCCCAGCCTGTAGCTCCGGCCCGTGTTCTCGCCCTTCAGCAGGTGGGCGCGCTCGTCGAAGCGGTAGTAGTCGTCGTTCATCGAGGAGACGTGCACCAGCCCCTGCACGTAGACCTCCTCGAGCTCGACGAACAGGCCGAACGCCTGCACCCCGGTGACGTAGCCCGAGAACACCTCGCCGAGCTTGCCCGCCATGAAGCGGACCTTCTTCCACTCGATGAGCTCGCGCTCGGCCTCCGAGGCCCGCCGCTCCATCTCCGACAGGTGAAGGCCCATCTCGGGCAGCTTCTGCTTCAGCCACGCCTCGCGCTCCCCGTCCCGGCCGCGGCGCAGCGCCCGCAGCGCCCGGTGCACCACCAGGTCCGGGTAGCGCCGGATCGGGCTCGTGAAGTGGGCGTACATCTCCGTCGCGAGGCCGAAGTGCCCGAGGTTCTCCTCGTGGTAGCGCGCCAGCTTCATCGTGCGCAGCAGCAGGTAGGAGACGAGCTTCTCTTCCGGCTTGCCCGCGATCTGGCGCAGGACCAGCTGGAAGTGCTCGGGACGGACCGTCGCCGCGTCGGCCGGCATGCGGTAGCCGAGCGAGGCCACGAGGTCCACGAACTCCTCGATCCGGCCGGGGTCGGGCTGCTCGTGGATCCGGTAGAGCGCCCCCGCCCCCGCGCGGTGCAGCGCCTCGGCCACGGCCTCGTTCGCGGCCAGCATGAACTCCTCGATCAGCCGCATGCTGCCCAGGCGCTCGTGCCGCACGATCCCGGTCATCTCGCCCGCGGCGTCGAGCACCAGCTTCGGCTCGGGCAGGTCGAAGTCGAGCGAGCCGCGCTCGTAGCGGAGCGCGCGCATCTTCCTCGCGAGCTCGTCCATCGCCAGCAGCGGCTCGACGAGCGGGGCGAAGCGCGCGCGGGCGGCAGCGTCGCCGTCCACGATCGCCTGGGCCTGCTGGTAGGACAGGCGCGCCGCGCTGCGGATCAGCCCGTCGTGGAAGGCGGTGCGCTCGACCTTGCCCCTGGCGTCGAGGTCGATCACCGCCGTCTGGGTCAGCCGGTCGTGTCCTTCCACCAGGCTGCACACGTCGCTCGACAGCGCGTGCGGGAGCATCGGCACCACGCGGTCGGGGAAGTACACCGAGGTGCCCCTGAGGTAGGCCTCCTGGTCGAGCGCCCCGCCCTCGCGCACGTAATGAGCCACGTCCGCGATGTGGACGGCGAGCCGATAGCCGCCGTCCGGGCGCCGCTCGATGCCCACGGCGTCGTCGTGGTCGCGCGCCGTCTCGGGATCGATCGTGACCGTGAGCCAGCCGCGGAAGTCCGTCCGCGACGCCGCCGCGGCGGCCGTGACGGGGCGCGCCACGCCCAGCGCTTCGGCCTCGACCTCGGGCGGGAAGGCGTCCGGCAGGGAGTACTTCGCGACGATCACCTTCAGGTCGACGCCCGGGTCGCTGAGCTGCCCGAGCACCTGGGTCACGCGTCCAGCGGGGTTGCGGGTGGCGGTCGGCGGCCGCGTGATCTCCGCCGCGACCATCGTACCGGGAAGCGCGCCGCCCTCCTCGCCGGCCGGCACGAAGACCTCGTGCAGCACGCGCCGGTCGAAGGGCACCACGCGCCCGCCGAAGCGGCCGTCGCTCTCGTAGCGGCCGACGATGCGCTGGTTGGCCCGCTCCAGGACGCGGATGATGCTCCCCTCGGCCCCCTTCGGCCCGCGGCGCTCGACGCGCGCCACCACGCGGTCGCCGTGGAGCGCCTCGCGGATGTTCGCGGCGGCCACGTAGAGGTCGGCCTGGCCCTCGCGGCGCACCTCGGGGATCACGAAGCCGTGGCCGGCGGGGCTGCACGACAGGCGGCCCACCACCAGGTTCATGCGATCCGGGAGGCCGACGCGCGCGCCGCGGATCTTCACCAGGGCGCCCTTGTCGATCAGCCGGCGCAGGACGGCCTTGAGCTCCCGGCGGGCCTCGCCTTCGAGCCCGAGCCCGCGCACCAGCTCGCGCACGGAGACCGGCTTGCCGAGGCTCGACACGCTGTCGAGCACCCGGCTTTCGAGGTTGTCTGCGTTGTCTATCGGGGATTCCGTTATGAGGATGGTGCCGGAGGTGGGACTTGAACCCACACTAGCCGAAGCCAACACGGCCCTGAACCGTGCGCGTCTGCCAATTCCGCCACTCCGGCAGCGGACGAAGAAACCATACTACAGGCGCGGGCCCGGAGGAGCAAGTCGCCGCGCCTGCTCTCGCACGAGGACGCTCCTGCCCTCGCCTCGGGACAGCGCAGCAGCTCTCCAGCAGCGTCAACAGACTCCTCCTCCGTCACTTACCTCGGCCTGCTCCACGGCACGCTCCTTGCTCTTGCGGCATACGGAGCGCGCCACGCTCCCTGGAGAACACGCCATGCGGTCTTGCGCCCTCGTCGCCGCCGCCGGCTTCGTCGCCGCGCTGGGCGGGCCGTCCGTCGTCCGAGCCGCGGACGAAGACGGCTACCGCCACGGGCGCGTGCGCTTCGTGGAGTCGGGAGTCACGCTGCACCGGGCCACCGAGGTGAGCGCCGAGGAGGCGCTTGCGAACCTGCCCTTCCTGCCGGGCGACCGCGTGTGGTCGGACGCCAGCGGCCGGGTCGAGTTCCAGTTCCCCGACGGGACGCTCGTGCGCCTCGACAGCCGCAGCAAGCTCGACTACGCGGGGCACGAGGAGGGCAGCGACGAGCGCATCGTGCTGCGGCTCTGGTCGGGCAGCCTGATCGCCCGCGTGCGCGCGCCCGAGTCCGCGCGCTTCGAGATCGAGACGCCGGCCGGCTCCGTCGAGCTGCTGGACCAGGCGATGGTCCGCGTCGACGTGGAGGCCGGCGAGACCCGCGTGAGCGCGTACCGGGGCGACGCCGTGATCGACGACGGCCGCTCCCGCGTGCGCCTCTCGGCGGGCGAGCGGACCTCCTTGCGCTGGGGCGCAGCCGCCCTCGAGCCGGAGGCCTTCGACATCGCGCCGGAGGACGATTTCGCGCGCTGGGACGAGGCGCGCGAGGGCGAGGAGCGCTGGGCGTCGCGCTCGTCCGAGTACCTGCCCGCCGAGCTCGATCCCTACGCGGGAGAGCTCGAGCGCAACGGCAGCTGGCGCTTCGAGGCGTCGGTCGGGTACGTCTGGACGCCGCGCGTGTCCGCCGGCTGGAGCCCGTACTCGAACGGCCACTGGAGCTGGACGCCGTACGGCTGGACCTGGGTGCCGTACGAGACCTGGGGCTGGGCGCCGTTCCACTACGGCCGCTGGGGCTTCTCGGTCGGGGTGGGCTGGTACTGGGCCCCCGGCCGCACCTGGGGCCCGGGCTGGGTGAGCTGGGGCGTGGGCGGAGGCTACGTGGGCTGGTGCCCGCTCGGCTATCGCGACCGCCCCGTCTACGGCTGGGGCTCGCACAACCGGGGCTACGCGGTTCCCCGCCGCGGAGGGCACGGGGGCTGGAACGTGGTTCGCGAGGGCGACTTCGGGCACCGCGACGTGGCGCGGCGGCGCATGCCGCTCGCGGGGATCGATCCGGGAGCGCTGCAGGTCGCGGACTCGCCCAACCAGCGGCCGTCCCGCAACGGGCGATCGCTCGTTGCGTCGAACACGACGGCGCGGGCGATCAGCCGGCGTCCGACGCCGGGCGACTTCGTGCGCGAGCTGGCCGTCGACAACAAGACCACGATCCCGTCGCCGTGGCTGCGGCGAGAGCGCTCTCGCGCCGAGGCGGCGGGCGAGCGCGAGGCGTTCTCGACCGGGCGCTCGGCGGCTTCCACCCCGACGACGGGACAGGCGCAGGCACGCTCTGCGAGCCGCCCGCGCGCGCCCCAGGCGGCGCCCTGGTACGCACCACCCCGCGCCGAGTCGCGCGAGACGCCCCGCAGCGAGGCGCCAGGCCCTGCGTCGAGCGCGTCGCGTTCGTCGGCCGCACGCGAGCTGGGCGCGAGCCGGCGCGAGCTGGGCGGGAGCTACCGGCCACGGGCCGAACGGCCGACGAGCAGCGTCCGCGAGCAGCTGCGCCAGCAGGAGTCGCGCCAGGCGTCTCGCCAGGAGCCGCGCGCGACGGCGAGCCGGCGCAGCCGGCCCGAAGCGGACAGGAGTCCGAGCACAGGCGGCGAGGGCCGCTACCGCTCGTCGGCGTCGCAGCGCTCGGAGCCGCGCCCGCCGCGCGTCGAGTCCGGCTCGCGACCGTCCCGCGGGGACTCGGCCGCGCGCCCGAGCGGCGGCGGGGAGCGTTCGAACAGCGGCGGACAGCGGTCAGGCGGCGGCCAGCGCTCGGCGGCCCGGCCTCCGCGCGATCGGGGCTGACCCGCAACTCCAGCCGCGCACCGTGGTCGTCCGGCCACGACACGCCGCGTCCGGGCGCGTGCCACTCCAGGCCCTCCTTCGGACCCCTTCCGCATCCCGACGAGCGGCGTCCGCGACTTAAGGCGACGGTCGCTCGACCCGATCGGAACCCGATTCCGGGCATGCGTCCTGCATAGCCCTGGGGAATGGCGCTGCGCTTCTGGCTCGGGACCGCGATCTTCCACGCTGGCGTGATCGCGACGTCCGTAGTCGTGGCACGGCGCTGGGCCCGGCGGCTCGGCTCGCAGCCTGACACGCCGGCGTGGGCCCGCGCCGCGGCCGAGGACACGCTCTTGTGGGGTGCGGTCGCGCTGGCGCTCGCCGTCGTGGCCGCGGCCGTCAGCTCGAACGGCTTCACCGCGGTCAAGCGTGCTGTCGCAGGCCCTCTTCGGCGAGCTTCCGGCGCTGTGCGCGGGGATCGCCGTGCTGCTGGCTCGCGCGAGGCGCCCGCGCTGGGCGTTCGTGCCCGCGCTCGCCTGCGCCTCGCGGCCGCGCAGGACGGGTCTTCGAGCGCACGCCGGTCCGGACGCTCTCGGGAGAGCGAGTCGACGTGGCGCTGCCGGCCGGCGGCAGCCTCTGCCTGTTCGGCCTCACGCCCGCGATGAGCCACGGGAGAAGCACGCGCAGCCTGCTGGAGCTCGTGGCCGGCGCGCCTCGCGACTGCATCCGCGTGGTGATCGGCCACGGTCCCGACTTCGTCATGGACCTGGCCGGGACGGTGCCGGTCGACCTCGCGCTCGCGGGTCACACCCACGGCGGCCAGGTGGCGCTCCCCTGGCTGGGCCCGCCCTACACGAAGACCCGGCTGCCGAGGAGCTGGCCTACTGAGCACGCGCGGGCGCGGGCGGGCCAACTGGCCTCAGGGCGCGAGCTCGCGTCATAATCGTCGGTGATGGCGCTTCCCGCGGCTCCGCCGCGCGTCCTGACCCTGCGCCGCGTGGTCGTGACCGCGCTGTTCGTGGCCGCCGTCATCGGCGGCGCGCTGCTGGGCGTCTTTTTCGCCTTCGAGAGCGACCTGCCGCAGGTGACCTCGCTCGAGGACTTCAAGCCCAACATCATCACCCAGGTGTTCGCGAGCGACGGCAGCGTGATCGGCGAGTTCGCGATCGAGAAGCGCGTGGTGGTGGCGTTCCGCGACATCCCGCCCGTGCTGCGAAACGCGATCGTGGCGGTCGAGGACGAGGACTTCTGGAAGCACCTCGGCATCAACCCGTGGAGCGTCCCGCGCGCCGCGCTCGCCAACCTCCGCTCGGGGCGCCGCGGCCAGGGCTTCTCGACGCTCACGATGCAGCTCACGCGGCTGCTGTTCCTCACGCCCGAGAAGACCTACGAGCGCAAGATCAAGGAGGTCATCCTCGCGTTCCAGATCGAGAAGAACTTCACGAAGGAAGAGATCTTCACGCTCTACTGCAACCAGGTCTACTTCGGCCACGGCAACTACGGCGTCGAGGCCGCGAGCCGGTTCCTGTTCGGCAAGCCGGTCAAGGACCTGACGCTCGAGGAGGCGGCGCTCGTGGCGGGGATCGCGCAGAGCCCCGCGCGCCAGAGCCCGATCGAGAACCCGGAGCGCGCGATGCAGCGCCGCAACCACGTGCTCGACCGCATGGCGGACGAGAAGTACGTCACCCGCGAGGAGGCGGAGGCGGCCAAGCTGAAGCCGATCGCGCTCCACCAGCGGCGCGACCCGCCCTCGATCGCGCCCCACTTCCTGGAGGAGGTGAGGAAGCACCTCGAGCGCGAGTACGGCAGCCAGCGCATCTACCAGGGCGGCCTGCGCGTCTACACCACGCTCGACCCGAACGCCCAGCGCGCCGCCGTGCGCTCGCTGCGCGACGGGCTGCGCGCGGTCGACCGGCGCGCGCGCGGCTTCGTCAGGCCCGAGGCGAGCATCCTGACCCCGGAGGGCCTGCTGCCGGAGCCGCTCCACCTCGTCGAGTGGGACTGGCCGTTCGGCGAGGGCGACGTCGTGCGCGGCGTCGTGATCGCCTCCGACCGCGCGAGCGCCGTGGTCCAGCTCGGCGACTACCGCGGGCGGCTCACCCCGGCCGACGTGGCCTGGACGCGGCGCACGAGCATGGCCGACGTGCTGCCGCGCGGCGCCGTGGCCCCGTTCCGCGTGCTCGGCCTGTCCGACGCCGGGGGCCGGCGCGAGGCGCGGCTGCAGCTCGAGCAGGAGCCGAAGGTCGAGGGCGCGCTGCTGGCGCTCGACGTGCGCACGGGCGCGGTGCGCGCCATGGTGGGCGGCTACGACTTCGAGCGCAGCAAGTTCAACCGCGCCACCCAGGC
>CAZMRX010000269.1:0-7419 GCA_964568755.1 uncultured Acidobacteriota bacterium
CGCATCGAGGAGGTGTCGGCCGCGGCGCGGGAGCGGCTTGCGGCCTACCACTGGCCGGGCAACGTGCGCGAGCTCGAGAACACGCTCGAGCGCGCCGTAGTGCTGGCGACGGGACCGGTGATCGAGGCCTCGGCGATCCAGGTCGGGGAGCCGCCGGTCGGCGTCGCCGCCCAGGGCCTGCCGTCCGCGCGGCTGCACGACAACGTCGAGTGGGCCGAGCGCGAGTCGGTGCGCCGCGCCCTGCGGCAGGCGCAGGGCGTCAAGAAGGACGCCGCGGAGCTCCTGGGGATCAGCCAGCGCGCGCTGAGCTACTACCTGGGGAAGTACAAGATCGACTGAGCGAGCGGGCGGCCCGCCCCCCTGGGGTCTGATCGACGACGACCCGGCTTACCGGCCTGGTACGCGGTTACTCGTTTCGTAACGCCACTCCGGTGGCCGGCGTACTCATGTCGTTGCGCCGCAAGCGAGAGCGCTGTGGCACGGGGCTTGCCTCTCGTCTCTCATCCGAGGTCTGGATGGAGGGTGAATGAGGGAGCGAGAGACGCTCGACCGACGGGAGTTCACGCTGGCCGCGGTGCTCGCGGCGCTGAGCGGGGTCACGATCACGATCTCGGCGTGCGGCGGCGGTGGCGGCGGCAGCAATCCAACGACCCCGAGCAACCCGACGCCTTCGACGGGCGCCGGCGACAAGGCGGGCGCCATCGGCACGAACCACGGCCACACCGTCGTCATCACGGCCGCGCAGCTCACGGCCGGAGCCGCGGTCAGCCTGACGCTCACGGTCGGCGACGGCCACACTCACGGCGTCAGCCTGAGCGCGGCCGAAGTGGCTCAGGTCGCGGGCGGCACGCGCGTGTCGAAGGAGTCGACGAACGACGGTGCCCACACCCACACCGTGACCTTCAACTGATCCAACCGCTCGCCGGAGGGGGCTCCCCCCGGCCGCACCGGGTTTCGGGGTCAACCGGTGCGGCCGGGCCCCTCCGGGGGGATCGGCTCAGGGAGCCGGGCTCGCGGGACGCACGATCCGCACCTCGAACACCGCTCCGGTCGACTGGGTGGGCCCGGTGCGGAAGCCGACGCGCACGAGACCGCGCCGGCGGGTGAGGCGCTCCGGCAGCGGGTACTCGACCTCGTAGAGCTCGCCCGGCCGGTCGTCGAACAGCGCCTGGGTGGCGAGCGGCTCGCCCTCGGCCGTGACGTCGAAACTGTGCCGGCGCGTCTCGCCGCCCCAGTACGTGACGCGCACCGCTGCGGGCCCGCTCTCGGGCAGGCGCAACGCGTAGCTCCACGACCCGCCGTAGCGCGTGCTGCGGCAGCTGCGGCCCTCGAGCGACCACACCCCGGCGCGCTCCTGCTCGAGGCCGTGGGCCTCCTCGTCGGCCGTGACGCCGGCGACGACCGTGTCGACCGTGCGCGCGTCGACGGCACGTCGCGCCTGCGCCTGTTCCTGCTCGCGCGCGGTGCGCGCGGCCCGCGCCTCGTCGGACTCGACGCGCAGGTACACCGAGTGGCGCCGGTCGTAGAGGCTGTAGAAGGGCCGCAGCACGACGTCCCGCGGCCGACCCGTGCCGGCGCTGCGGAACGTCAGCGGCGCGCCCGTGGGCTCGAGGCGCTCGAGCGCCGCGCTCGCCGTGGCTGCCGCCAGCGCCGGCATCGGCGTCGCCTCGTCCGCGCGGAGCTCGGGCGCCGACGGCCCGAATCGCCTGGCTCCGTCCAGTCCCAGGCCGCCGAGGTCGACGGCGAGCACGATCGGCCCCTGGAGGAAGGCGACGACGGAAGGATCGTCCGGCATCGGCTCTACGCGCAAGCTCATCGGCAGGCGCAGCTCGACGACGTCGCCGTCGCGCCACTCGCGCTCGAGCGACACGTAGCTGCCAGGCTCGCGCCCCAGCGGCTGCAGGCGGCCGTTCACGCTCACACTCCAGCCGCCGGTCGCCCAGGCGGGCCGACGCACGCGCAGCGAGAAATGTCGGGGCGAATCGAGCCTGAGCTCGAGCCGCGAGCTCTCGGCCTCAGGGAAGCGCGTGAGCTGGCGCAGGCGCAGCCCCTGCTCGCGCCAAGCGACCTCCGAGGCGAGGAACAGGTTCACGTACAGGGTGTCCGCGGAGCGGGCGTAGATCGCCTCGCCGAAGCGCGCCGGGTTCTCCATTCCGGTGCCGACGCAGCACCAGAACGAGTCCTCGGCGGTCGAGTACGTGCGCCACGCCCCCGGCTTCATCGACACGTAGTAGGAGACGAGGCCGGTCTGCGGGTCGTTGGAGGCCAGGATGTGGTTGAAGAGGCCCCGCTCGTAGAACTCGATGCGCGAGGGCAGCCCGTCGCGCAGGAAGAGACCGCGCGAGAGCTTGAGCATGTTGTAGGTGTTGCAGGTCTCCGCGGTCGACTCGCCCAGGTGGCGCGAGAAGTGCGTCACCGGGAAGAAGTGCTCGTCCTCGCTGTGGCCGCCGATCGCGTACGAGCGCTCGAGCGCCACCTTGCTCCAGAAGGTCTCCGCCACGCGGCAGTAGCGCGCCTCGCCGGTGAGCGCGCAGTCGCGCTCGGCTCCGATCGCCTTGGGGACCTGCGTGTTCGCGTGCAGTCCGTCGAGCGCGTCCTCGCCGCGCGCGAGGGGGTCGAACACGACGCGGTGGTCGAAGAGCCGGGCGAGCCGCAGGTGCTCGGGGTCGCGGGTGACGGCGTACAGGTCGGTGAGCGACTCTTGCATGCCGCCGAACTCGGTCTGCAGCATCTCCTGCCACTGCGCATCGCTCAGCCCCTTCGCGCGCAGGCCCACCCAGGAGGCCATACCTTTCGCGGCCTCGAGCGCTGCCGGGTCGCCGAAGGCCCGGTGCACATCGAGCAGGCCCGCGAGGATCTTGTGGAGCGTGTAGTAGGGAGCCCAGACGCCCTTCCGGGCCTCGACCCGGTCGAAATACTCCTCGGGGAACGCCGACAGGTACCCGGGGCGGGCCCCGCGCGCCGCGAGCGCGAGCTGCACCTGCCGCAGCGCGGACGTGATCGCGATGGCGCGCGTGCGGAGGCGCTCGTCGCCGGTCGCCTCCCAGGCGAGAGCGCAGGCCGTCAGGTAGTGGCCGAGGCTGTGGCCGCGCAGCTCGACCTTCGGCCCTTCCCAGCCGCCGTAGGGAAGGGCGCTCGTCGGCAGGCCGGCGTTGACGCGGAAGCTGTGGAGCAGGCGGTCGGGGTCGAGGCTCAGCAGGTAGGCGAGGCCGCGTCGCTGCATGTCGAGGAACGGCCCGTCGAGCAGCCGCACGTCGCGCAGCGGGAACGGCTCGAGGCGCGCTCCGGCGGCCGGCGGGGAGGGCTGGCCGACGGGCGTGGGGGCAGGGGGTGCGATCAGGGTGGCGGCGACCACTGCGAGAGCGAGGCGCATGGCGGCATTATCGTCCTCCGCGCGTGGCCCGCACCCCGGCCGCCGGCGGCGCACCAACGCTCTGGCCGCGGCTTGACCGGGTGCGATCCCCGCCCTACTGTGGCGGCTGGCAGGAGGACCGTTGAGGAAGCTCGTGGAGTGCGTGCCCAACTTCTCCGAGGGCCGCGACCGGGCCGTGATCGATGCCATCGCCGAGGCGATCCGCAAGGCGCCCGGCTGCACGCTGCTCGACGTCGATCCCGGAGCGTCCACGAACCGGACCGTCTACACGTTCGTCGGGGCGCCCGAGGCGGTCGTCGAGGGCGCGCTCGCCGGCGCGCGCGTCGCGAGGCAGCGGATCGACATGCGCACCCAGGGCGGCGAGCACCCACGGGTCGGTGCGCTCGACGTGTGCCCGTTCGTGCCCGTCTCGGGCGCGACCATGGACGAATGCGCCGGCCTCGCCAACGACTTCGGCCGCCGCGCGGCCGAGGAGCTCGGCGTGCCGGTCTTCTTGTATGGGTATGCCGCGCGGGCCGAGCACCGCCGGACGCTGCAGCAGATCCGGGCGGGGGAGTACGAGGGTCTGGCGGAGCGGCTCGCGAAGCCGGAGTGGAAGCCGGACTACGGCCCGGCCGCGTTCGTGCCGGAGTGGGGCGCGACATGCGCCGGAGCGCGCGACTTCCTGATCGCGTACAACGTCAACGTGCTCGGCACCAAGGAGCAGGCACACCGCATCGCGCTCGACATCCGCGAGGCCGGCCGCGGTCCCAGGCAGCCGGGGAAGCTCAAGGCCGTGCGCGCGATCGGCTGGTGGGTCGGGGAGTACGACCTGGCGCAGGTCTCGATCAACCTCGAGGACTACCGCACGACCCCGCCGCACGTCGCGTTCGAGGCCTGCGTCGAGGCAGCGCGGGCGCTCGGGCTGGCCGTGGCGGGCTCCGAGCTCGTGGGCCTGATCCCGCTGCAGGCGCTGCTCCAGGCCGCCGACCACTACATCGCGAAGGAGGGACTCTTCATCCTGGACGAGCGGCAGAAGATCCGGCTCGCGGTCGAGCGGCTGGGTTTGTCGTCCGTTTCGCCTTTCGTGCCCGGCAAGCGCATCATCGAGTACATGGTGCCGAAGGACGACGACGAGCCGCTCGCGTCGATGAGCGTGCGCGCGTTCGTGGAGGAGCTGGGCGCGCGCTCGCCGGCCCCCGGAGGCGGCTCCGCCTCGGCGCTGCTCGCGGCGATGGGCGCGGCTCTGGGCGCGATGGTCGGTTGGATGACCTACGGCAAGCGCAAGTTCGAGGCGAAGGACGCGGTCATGCGCCGGCTGATCCCGCCGCTCGACGAGGCGATGAAGGCGCTGCTGCCGTTGATCGACAAGGACACGCGCGCGTTCGACGCGTACCTGGCCGCGGTCGGGATGCCGAAGGAGACCGCGGAGGAGAAGCAGGCCCGGCACGACGCGATGCAGGCTGGCCTCAAGGCCGCCGTGCAGGTGCCGCTCGAGGTGATGCGCACGTCCGACCGCTGCTGGGACGCGATGGTCGAGATGGCGCGCGAGGGCAACTTCGCCTCCCGCTCCGACCTCGAGGTGGGCGCCCGTGCGCTCGAAGCCGGGACCTGGGGCGCGTCGCGCAACGTCGCGATCAACCTGCCCGGGATCGAGGACGAGGCCTTCCGGCGCGCCACCGGCGACGAGGCCGAGCGCCTCGCCGCGCGCGCGGCCGCGATGCGCGACTCCGTGCTCGCGACGTTGGCCGGTCGCCGGGACTGACGAAACCGAACCCTGGTTCGGCGGCCGCTCACTCCCTGCGCACGAGACTGTACATGACCGCGTCGACGGACTGGCCATGCAGTAGAAGTCGGTGCCTCAGGAGCCCTTCGCGCACCGCCCCGGCGCGTTCGGCAACGCGCTGACTCGCGTGGTTTCCCACGGCACAGACGACCTCCAGCCGCACCAGGTCGGTGTTCCCAAAGGCAAAGTCCGCAACCTGGCGCACGGCCTCGGTTGCCACGCCCCGCCGAGTAGCCGATGTGCGGACCCAGTACCCCAGGTTGCCGAATCGGTGGATGCGGTTGATCTGGTTCAGGCCGCACCCCCCAAGAAGCCGTCCATCGGTACCGACGATCGCGAACGTGTACTCACGCCCTTCGGCGGCAAGCGGAGCACGTGAGCCAATCCACTCCTCAGCCTCCGCCATGGAGTAGTCCGGATGGCACCAGTCCAACCATCGATGCACCTCGGCAACCGACTCGCGAGCAGACTCCCACAGAGCCTGGGCGTCCGCGGGTTCGAACACGCGAATGCTACAGACTGCCAAGTTCACTCCGCCAGATGGGTCAGTGGCCATCGATTCGACCCGGAGAGGACGCCTAACACTGGAGTCAAGCTGCGAAGCTCCGAAGTTGACCGCACTTCGCCAGCTTCAACTCCTTGTTCGGCTGCATCGTCGCTCCCCCGAGAAGCTAGCTCCGCTGGCTCGTTTGCTCGGCTGGCCGCTGGAAGCATAGCCCGTAGCCATCAGGGTCGGTCGCGTACAACTGCCTCATGCCGTATGGCGTGACCCTCGGTGGCTGGGCGGTCACTCCCTGTGCGATGAGATAGGCGTACGCGCCCTCAAGATCCTCACACCCCATGAAGAGACAGGTATCAGCGTGGGAGGCGACTCGCGACCCATCGGGAGTTGGCGGTCGCTCTCCGTCGTCGTACGCAGTGTTGAGCATCACTTCCGCATCAGCATGCCGAAGCCAGGCCCAGTGCACCTCGTCGCCCTGCACGGACTTCTGGACCTCAGCAAAGCCAAGTACGTCGCGGTAGAAACGAAGCGATGTAGGCATGTCGAACACCTGTAGCAGGGGACACAATCCACGGATAGCGATCGTCACTTTGTCCCTCCCGCCACTGTCGGCCGAACACTTGAGGTCAGCGGCGAGCCTGCATGCCGGCCGTGGCTCGTCCGCTGCATCTCATCGTTCTACGGCGCATGCGAGGATGCTCGGACCTCGTTACGTGAAGCCGCCTACCAATTGATCTCGAACGCTACCCGGGTCTTTCCATGTTGTTCGGCCCACCGAGCCATGTTCCGTACCGCTTCAAGTTCCTCGAGCAGCATCGTATCGACAGGCTTACCGGTCTGGGAGTAGTCAACGTAGGCATCCAGAAGTTGCGCCGCCGTGGAGCCCCCCATGCGAACGATGCCCGCCAACCGCTCGGCAGCGGCGGACAGCTCTGCGGGGGACGTCCACTGAACCGCATCGGACTCCATGCCCTCGGTGTAGTAGGCCAGCAGGGCGGCGCACCCGAGCGCTCTCAAGTCAGCCTCGGAGTCGTCGTCCATTAGCGCCATCAGCCATTGAGCCATGTCATCAGGGCTGCTGAAGCCGGGCTGGTCAGGATCGCCGTGGTCGTCGTCTTCTTCGTCAAGCGCCTCAGGCCAGATCAGCCCTGCTGACATTCCCATAGTGCACCTCCGCCACCACCAGGCTTCGCCCTCCGAGAACGTGTTGGCGTCCGTGGATCACCCCGGCGATAAGCTGCGCAGCTCCATCGCTTGCGCCGGCTTCGTCTGCTTCATCCCCTTGTTCGACGGCCCCGTGGAAACCCAACATACCTGACCTCGAGTTCCCCATCGCAGAGGTCTTCATTTCGCGCGCTGCAGTAGGGACACTCATAGTCGCGTGTCAATCGAGACGGCTCCACTTGGGTTTGGTAGCGAAGTGCGTGGGTGGAACCACACGACCAGCAGACGCGAAGGACTTCGCAGACCCTGTGAGGCAGGTAAGGGGCACCGTCGACGTGCTTCAGCAGGCCCGGCATCGCACTACCTCGCGCCCCTGGCCGACGTCCGAGAGCGCCCCAGCCGAAACGGGAGCGCAACGAAGAACCTTATCCTGTCGGAGTCGAGCGCACGTTGCAGTGACGTTGGTCACCCCCGAGAACTACTCGGACTCGCTGCTGCCGAGGCGGCTTCACGGAGAAGAACGGCGTCCTGGGAGAGCCTTCGCTCGCTCCAGTTAGGTCCGTCGAACACCGGGATAAGCTGCGAGCGTCCAATATGCTCAACGCTCGTCTGGTT
>CAZMRX010000270.1:0-7364 GCA_964568755.1 uncultured Acidobacteriota bacterium
TCGACTTCATCCACCACAACGACCTCGAGGACGTCTACAACCGCAAGTACGTGGATCCCGACCGCGTGCGGCTCGACTATCCCTACATCGTCCAGCTGTTCAAGAACTCGTTCTTCTCGCCGGACATCCTGCGCGGCCTGTCGGACGTGCTCGACGAGCTCGAGGGCCGACCGATCATCGTGCGCAGCTCGAGCCTGCTCGAGGACCGGCTGGGCGCGGCATTCTCCGGCAAGTACAAGAGCCTCTTCCTCGCCAACACCGGAAGCAAGCGCGAGCGGCTGGCGGCGCTCACCGACGCGATCGCGGAGGTGTACGCGTCCGTGTTCAGCCCCGACCCGATCGAGTACCGCGCGCTGCGGGGCCTGCTCGACCTGCACGAGGAGATGGGCATCCTGATCCAGGAGGTGGTGGGGACGCGCGTCGGCCCGTACTGGATGCCCGCCTTCTCGGGAGTCGGGTTCTCCCACAACGAGTTCCGGTGGTCCGCCCGCATCCAGCGCGAGGACGGCCTGCTGCGGATCGTGCCCGGCCTGGGCACGCGCGCGGTCGACCGCCTGTCCGACGACTATCCCGTGCTGGTCGCACCCGGCAAGCCCGGGCTGCGGGTGAACCAGACCCCCGAGGAAGCCCGCCGCTACTCGCCCAAGAAGGCGGACGTGATCAACCTGGAGACGGGGGTGTTCGAGACCGTCGACATGCGCGAGCTGCTCGAGCGCTTCGGCGACGAGATGCCCTTCGTGCGCCAGATGATCTCGATCGTCGACCAGGACCACCTGCGCCGTCCGGTCGGCCTCGTGGACTTCGCGCGCGACGGGATCGTGCTGACGTTCGAGGGCCTGCTCTCGGACAGCCCGTTCGTGACCCGCATGCGCACGCTGCTGCAGGTGCTGCGGGAGAAGCTCAAGACGCCCGTGGACATCGAGTTCGCTTGCGACGGGCGCGACACGTACCTGCTGCAGTGCCGTCCGCAGGGCGCCACCGAGGGCGCCGCACCGGTCCCGATCCCGCGCGACCTGCCGCGGGACCTGGTGCTGTTCACGGCGCGGCGCTACGTCTCGAACGGGCGCCTGAGCGAGCTCAGCCACGTCGTCTACGTCGATCCCGAGGCGTACACGCGCCTCGAGCTCGACCGCATCCGTGAGATCGGCCGGGCGGTGGGGCGGCTCAACCGACTGCTGCCGAAGCGGCAGTTCGCGCTGATGGGCCCCGGCCGCTGGGGCAGCCGCGGGGACATCCGGCTCGGCGTCCCGGTCACGTACGCCGACATCAGCAACGCGGCGATCCTGATAGAGATCGCGCGCCAGAAGGGCGGCTACATCCCCGACCTTTCGTTCGGCACCCACTTCTTCCAGGACCTCGTCGAGTCGAACATCCGCTACCTGCCGCTCTACCCGGACGACCCCGAGGTGGTCTTCAACGAGGGCTTCTTCCGCGGCGCGCCCAACGCCCTGGCGAGCCTGGCTCCCGACTTCGAGGCGCTCTCGGACGTGCTGCGGGTGATCGACGTGGCGGGCGCGAGCGGTGGCCGCGTGCTGCGGATACTGATGAACGGCGACCTCGACGAGGCCGTGGGCCTGCTGGCGACGCCCGTGCCCGGCGGCGAGGGCGCCCGCGGCGCCGAGCCGCCCGTCGAGTCACGGCCCGAGGACCACTGGCGCTGGCGGCTGCGCATGGCCCAGCGGATCGCGGCGCTCATCGACCCGGCGCGCTTCGGGGTCAAGGCGGCCTACGTGTTCGGCTCGACCAAGAACGGCACGGCCGGTCCGGCGAGCGACATCGACCTGCTGCTCCACGTCGAGGCGGAGGACGCGCGCCGCGGGACGCTCGCGGTCTGGCTCGACGGCTGGAGCCGCGCGCTCGCCGAGATGAACGAGCTGCGCACCGGCTACCGCACGGAAGGGCTGCTCGACGTCCACTACGTGACGGACGCGGACGTCCAGAGCGGCTCGAGCTTCGCCGCCAAGATCGGCGCCGTCACCGACGCGGCCCGCCCGCTCGTCCTGGGGGGTGCGGCGCGCAGCACCCCGGCTGAGCCACAGGCCGGCTAGACGATCTCCCGCGTCGCGCCATCGGGATCGTCGAGATCGAAGCGCACGAGCGCGAGCTCGGGCGCGTCGTGGGCCGCCGACAGGCACAGCGTGCGGCCGATGCGCTGCTGCCACGCCCCGGTGAGCCGCGCCGACTCGTGGACGTGGCCGTGCAGCGTCAAGCGCGGCTGGCGCGCCTCGATGAAGCGCCGGATTGCGATGCTGCCGACGTGCACGTCGAGCGGCGCGCTGTCGACGGCCTTTCCGTCGAGCGCCGCGCGGTCGAGCGCCGTGCCGTGCGGCGGCGCATGGAACAGGAACACGGCCCGCGCCAGATCGACCTCGCCGGCGAGCGCCTCGAGATCGCGCGCGATCGTTCCCCAGCGCGTCTCGCTCTCGGACACGGGCACGCTGCGGAAGCCCTCCTCGGGGGAGACGCTGCCGGGGTCGACGAAGCGGGAGACGTCGTAGCGCTCCCAGTCCTTGAGCGTGAAGGGCGTGGGCGGCACGCAGGCGTAGCCGAAGGCCGGCACACCGAGCAGCTCGACGCGCCGGCCGTGAATGTGCTCCAGCAGGCCCTCCGCCTCGAGCTCGCCGAGCGCGCGCTCCTCGCAGCGCGGGTCGTCGTTGCCGAAGATCGCGAGCACGCGCGGGTATGCGGCGCCGAGCGCGTCGCGCAGCGCGCCGAGCCGCGGCCCGAGCCAGTCGGGCAGGAAGCCGTGGCCGGGGACGATCGCCCCCGACGGCAGCAGGTCGCCGCCCAGGAACACCGCGGCAGGGCGCTCCGCCCGGATCGCCGCGAGCAGCTTCAGGTAGCGCGGCTCGCGGCCGTGGAGGTCGGAGACGAAGAGGCAGCGCGCGCTCACGGTCCCGCGCGGGCGCCGCTCGCGCCGTCCGCGAGGCGCTCGACGAGCCACCCGCGCCACGACCGGGCGTGGGCCGGCAAGCTGTCGCCCGGCACGGACTCGGCAGCCGCCAGGGCCTCGGTGCGCCGGCCGGCCAGCCCCAGGGCGAAGGCGCGCAGCAGGCGCGGGGAGTGGAAGGCGTTGCCCTCCTCGCGCGACGCGGCAAAGAAGCGGGCGGCTGCGGCGTAGTCGCGGTCCGCCAGGGCGGCCGCTCCCAGGTGGAAGGCGAGCGCCGGGTGTACCCCGCCCTCCACGTGGCGGCTGCGCGCGGTCGCGCGAATCCGGGGCTCGCTGTCGAGCTGCAGCAGCGGCAGCGTGACGAGCGGCGTCGCCTCCAGCACCGCCCACAGCTCGGCGAGCGCCTCGGGCCGCGCGGCCGCCTCGTAGTCGCGGTTGAAGACACCCTGCCACGGGAACCAGGCGAAGCTGCGCTCGCGCACGCCCTGCGGCCACAGCTGCAGCGCGACGCTGCTCGAGCGGAAGCGCTCGGCGCACGCCTGCGGCTGCTGCAGCTCTCGGTAGGCTGCGGCGTCCCCCGGCCCCGCCCCGCCGCGGCCGAGGCGGCCCGGATGGTCGTCGACCAGCGGCGCCGCACCTGCCGCCCACTCCGCGAGCTGCCCGGCGTCGGCGATGAACAGCGCCCCGAGCTGCTCGGGATGCTCGACGCCGATCTCCCGCAGGTCGTCGCCCGTTCGGGCCTCGGCCCACAGCCTGGCGAAGTCCGCCTCCGCAGGGGCGGTGGCCCGGTTCGTGCCGGCCAGCATCCAGTCGTAGCCGGCGCCCGACCACAGGCTGCAGTCCTCGAACGCGTCGCAGAACGCTCGCACCACCGCGCGCGCGCCCGCGAGCGGGAGCTGGTTCACGGGCAGCCAGTGCGTCGCGACTCCCCCCGGCGCCAGCCGGCTGCGCGTCAGGCGGAAGTACTCGAGCGAGTACAGGCTGGCGATGCCCGCGGCGTGCGGCGGCGGCGGCTCGGCGGTGATGATGTCGTAGGCCTCGCCGCCCGCGCGCATGAAGAAGCGGCCGTCCTCCACGTGCACGCGCACCCGCGGGTCGTCGAGCGGGTCCCCGGCCCCGCCGCGCGCGGCGAGCGGGCTCAGCGCCAGGATCGTGCGCGAGGTGTCGACCACGTCGATGCGCTCGAGACCCGGCGCCCGGACCAGCGCCTCGGCCGTGTTGCCGAGGCCGTAGCTGATCAGCAGCGCGCGCCGTGCCTGCGGCTGCAGCGCCAGCGGCCAGTACGCGAACAGCTTCATGTAGCGCCGCGCGTAGAAGATGCTGCTCGTCATCGAGTGCGCGTTCGTGACGAGCTGCTGGTAGACCGGGGCGCCCCCCCAGTCGACCTGCAGCAGGATCGCGGTCTCGCTCGGGCCCTCGCGGAAGGCCACCACGTGCCCGCCGTCTCCCGCCATGGGGGCCACCAACCGGCGCACGAAGCGCCCCTGCATCAGGCCGAACGGGAACAGCAGCATCACGAGCGCCGCGACGCCGCCCGCGGCGAGCAGCGCGGGCCGCGGCAGGCCGCGGCTCCAGGGCAGCACCGCGAGCGTCAGCAGCCCGTAGCCCGCGGCCAGGGCAAACAGCGAGCGCTCGACGCCCAGCCCCGGCAGCAGCAGCAGCCCCGCGAGCGGCGCGCCGAGGGCCGCGCCCACGGTGTTGGCGAGCGTGAGCCAGCCGGCCGCCGCAGCGTCGCCGCGCACCTCTTCCCGGACGGCGGCCCCGAGCAGCGTGAACAGCACGCCCGACACGAGCGACGTCGGCAGCATCAGCAGCAGCGAGAGCCACAGCGTCCGTCCCGCTTCCCCGGCCGCGGGCGCGTGCGCCGGCTCGAACGCCGCGTAGCTGGTGACGGTAGCGACGCCCGCGAGCAGGCCCAGGATCGCGAGCGCGCGCGGGGCCTCCGCGCGCACGCGCAGCCAGGCTGCGCCGGCCAGGCCCCCGAGCGCGATGCCCGCGAGCACCGTTGCCAGCATCAGCGAAAACGCGAGCTGCGTGCCGAACACGAACAGCTCCAGGAAACGGAACCACACGACCTCGAGCGCCAGGAGGATCCCGCCCGCCAGGACGGCGGCGGCGAGCAGCCGCGCCAGGCGGGTGCGCCCGCTTGCCGTGGTGTCCGCAGCGGCTTCGGCCGGCGCCGCGGGGACGACGGCCGCCGTGCCGAGACCGCGGTCGAGCGCGAGCGCCACGGCGACCGCCACCAGGTTCAGAGCCGCGGCGAAGAACGCGGTGCGCGTGAGCCCGATGCGCGGCACCAGCAGCGTCTCCGAGGCGAGCGCACCCGCCACCCCGCCGAGGGTGTTCCAGCCGTAGAGCCGCCCGAGCGCGATCCCGAAGCGCGGGCTGTGCGGCGCGAGCGCGCGCGTCAGCAGCGGCAGCGTCGCTCCCATCGCCGTCGCGGGCAGCAGCAGCAGGGCGAACGCCACGGCGGCACGGCCGGAATGCAGCAGCAGCGGCCGGTCCTGGAAGGCGGCGAGCGCCGGCGCCAGCCACGCGCCGAGCGCCGGCAGCGTCAGCACCAGCGACAGCGACAGCACCGCCACGGCGGCCTCCAGCCACGCGAACAGCACGAGCGGCCGCTCCACGCGGCCACCGTAGCGCGCCGCGAGGGCGTTGCCGAGCGCCAGGCCGGCCATGAACGCCGCCAGCACCACGCTCGAGGCCCAGACGCTGTTGCCCAGGCTGAGGCCGGTCAGGCGGAACCAGAGCGTCTCGAACAGCAGCGCGGCGGCCCCCGAGCACAGGAACGCGGCGCACAGGCCCGCGTTCATCCCCGGCCGCCCAACGCCCGTCACAGCGCCAACCGCTCTCCGATCGCGCGGAGCGCCTTCGCGGCGCCGGCCTTCTTCTTGCCCTCGAGCCGCTCGCGCGCAGCCGCTTCGAGCGCGTCCTCGATCTCGACGAGCCCCGCCTGCTCCTCGGCGGCTGGCCGGCCGGCGGCGGCCAGCGCGTCGCGCAGCGCCTGGGCCTGCGCCTCGCGGTCGACCTCGATCCAGGCCGCGACCGCCTCGCCGATTCCGTTCCTGGCGCCCTGCTCGAGCCGTGGCAGCAGCAGCACGCCGCCCCGGTTCACCAGGTAGTTGACCGCCGCGGTGGCCACGATCTCGCGCCGCAGCACGTGCTCCTCGAACTTCGCCGCGAAGCGCTCGCGCAGCAGGCGCGGGAAGTAGGCGTCGAGCAGCGGCCGGCCCGCCGGGCCGTCCGGGAAGTCGGTCTCGAGCAGCAGCTGGAAGGCGGACATCTTCGAGTAGCCGAGCAGCACGCACAGCAGCGGCTGCGGCAGCCCGCGCTGGCGCTGGGGGCTCGCGAGCAGCTCCTCGCGCGACGGGACCGACTCGTCCTGGCGGTTGAGCAGGCCGGCGCCCGCCATGTCGTCGATGAGCGCCACGAACTCCTCGTAGCGGCTGACGCTGCGCAGGCTGTCGAGGCTCAGCGCCAGCGCCTGGCCGGCGTTGTCCGCCAGCACCAGCTGCGCCACGTCGTCGGTCATCTCCGCCAGGATGCGGTTGCGCTCGTCGCGGCCCTTGACCAGGCCCTGCTTGACCAGCATGTCGAGCAGGATCTTGATGTTCACCTCGTGGTCGGAGGTGTCGACGCCGCCCGAGTTGTCGACGGCGTCGGTGTTGAGCCGACCGCCGGCGGTCCAGTACTCGAGCCGCCCCTTCTGCGTGAGCCCGAGGTTGCCACCCTCGCCCACCACCCGCGCCCGCAGCTCGCGTCCGTTGACGCGCACGCGGTCGTTGGCGCGGTCGCCGACCTGGCCGTGCCCCTCCGACTCGGCCTTGACGTAGGTTCCGATGCCGCCGTTGTAGAGCAGGTCGACGCGGGCGGTCAGGATCTTGCGGATCACCTCCTCGCCCGAGGGCGCCTCCGCCTCAATCTCGAGCAGCCGGCGCGCCTCGCGGGAGAGCGCCACCGCCTTGGCCGAGCGGTCGTAGACGCCGCCGCCAGCGCTCAGCAGCTTCGTGTCGTAGTCGCGCCAGCTCGAGCGCGCCAGGGCGAACATGCGCTCGCGCTCCTTGAAGCTCGCCTCCGGGTCGGGATCGGGGTCGATGAAGATGTTACGGTGGTCGAACGCGGCGACCAGCTTGATCGCGCGCGACAGCAGCACCCCGTTGCCGAACACGTCGCCCGACATGTCGCCGACGCCGGCGACCGTGATCGGCTGGGTCTGCACGTCGATCCCCAGGTTGCGGAAGTGGTGCCTCACGCACTCCCAGGCGCCGCGCGCCGTGATGCCCATCTTCTTGTGGTCGTAGCCCGCGCTGCCCCCCGAGGCGAAGGCGTCGCCGAGCCAGAAGCCGTACTGCGCCGACACGCTGTTGGCGGTGTCGGAGAGGTGCGCGGTTCCCTTGTCCGCGGCCACCACCAGGTACGGGTCGTCGCCGTCGAGGCGCACCACCTCGGGCGGGTGCAGCACCTTTCCGTCGGA
>CAZMRX010000271.1:0-2058 GCA_964568755.1 uncultured Acidobacteriota bacterium
ACCGCCTGGCGCGAGTCGTTTCCGTAAGTGATCTGCTTCGCCATGTCTTTCTTCCCCGTCCCTTAGCCGATGACCGCGAGGACTTCGTCCTCACGGAGGATGAGGTACTCCTGGCCGTCGATCTTGATGTCGGTGCCGGAGTACTTGCCGAAGAGGATCTTGTCGCCGGCCTTGACGTCCAGCGCGATCTTCGTGCCGTTTTCCAGGATCTTGCCGTTGCCGACCGCGATGACCTCGCCCTCCTGGGGCTTCTCCTTCGCGGTGTCCGGGATGATGATGCCGCCCTTGATGGTTTCCTTCTCTTCGATGCGCTTCACCAGCAGACGGTCGTGAAGCGGACGCACCTTCGCCATCTTTGTCTCCTCTCGTAGTCCGCGAGCTGCGGAACCCCGCAACGTCCGAGTGCGCACTCGATCCACGGACCGAGGAGGAAGCCGACCCTCACCTGGCACTCGCAAACGTTGACTGCCAACGAATATAGAGGCCGATTGGCACTCTGTCAAGGCGACTGCTAACGGACTCCGACGGAGCGGCCGGGGCAAGGCCGGGGGACGATCTTGCTGACGGACAACGAGAAACGGACGACGGACAGGGAGGAACGACGAACGGACAAGGGACAACGGACAACAGCGGGCGAGGATCAGTTAGCGGGGGGGCATCCCGCCCCCCCGAACCCCCCGGAGTGTCACTGATTCAGCTTGTACTCTTCGATTTTCTTGCCGAGGGTGTTCCTGTGGATTCGGAGGTCCTTGGCGGCGCGCGAGAGGTTGCCGCGGTGCTGCAGGAGCACGCGCGTGATGAAACGCTTCTCGAACTCCCGCTTCGCCTCGGAGAAACGGATCCCCTTGTCGACCATCTCGACGACGAGCGCTTCCAGCTGTTGCTTCACGAAACGAGCTCCCTGTTGGCGTCCCCGGCCCCGCGGGCCCGGGATGCGGCCGACCCTTAGCGGGCCTCCCCCCGGAGGCGCTCTCGAGCCTCCACGTACTTCTCCACGGTGCGCGCGACGACTTCCGGAGGGAGCTCGGGGCCCGGCGGCTGCTTGTCCCAGTCGAGGGTCTCGAGGTAGTCGCGCACGAACTGCTTGTCGAAGCTGGGCTGCGACCGGCCCGGCGCGTACGCGTCGCGCGGCCAGAAGCGCGACGAGTCCGGCGTCAGGGCCTCGTCGATCCAGATGAGGCGCCCGTCTCGGACACCGAACTCGAACTTGGTGTCCGCCAGGATGATCCCCCTCGCCTCGGCGTGCGCACGGGCTCGCTCGTACAGCTCGAGGCTCACCCGGCGCGCCTCCGCCGCGCGCTCGCGTCCCACGGTCTCGACCATCGTCTCGTAGGAGATGTTCTCGTCGTGGCCCGTCTCCGCCTTCGTCGCCGGCGTGAAGATCGCCGGGTCCAGCCGATCCGAGTCGCGCAGCCCCTCGGGCAGGGCGATCCCGCAGACGCTGCCGGTCCGCTTGTAGTCCTTGAAGCCCGAGCCCGTGATGTACCCGCGCACCACGCACTCGACCGGCAGCACGTCGGTCTTCACCACCAGCATCGAGCGGCCCTCGAGCTGGTCGGCGAAGCCGCGCAGCGCCGCCGGGTACTCGGCGACGTCGGCGCTCAGCACGTGGTGCGGCACGACGTCCTTCAGCAAATCGAACCAGAACAGCGACATCTGCGTGAGCAGGATGCCCTTGCCGGGGATTCCGGTCGGCAGCACCACGTCGAACGCGCTCAGGCGGTCGGTCGCGACCACGAGCAGCTCGCTGCCCAGGTCGTAGACGTCGCGGACCTTGCCCCGCTTCCAGAGCGGAACGCCTGGAAGCTTCGATTCGAGCAGCGGGAGCGCTTTGGTGTCGACGGTCATCTGTGTTTCGGAAGTGAGGTGGGCGTTTGAGGGCGGGAAGTCTACAGGAAGCGCGAAGCGCGAGGCAAGGGTGAAAAGCACACGAGCGGCCTGCCAGCCGGAGGGCCGGTCAGCCGCTCGCGCCTCGCGTTGTGAGCGAGGGGCTTACCGGGTCGAGTCGCCCGGCTCGGCCGGCTTCTCGGCGGGCGGAGCGGGCGTGGGAGAGGGCGT
>CAZMRX010000271.1:2158-7290 GCA_964568755.1 uncultured Acidobacteriota bacterium
AGTCGCCCGGCTCGGCCGGCTTCTCGGCGGGCGGAGCGGGCGTGGGAGAGGGCGTCGGCGAAGGCGCAGGCGAGGGCGTCGCCTTCGGGCTCACTGCCACGGCCGGGGCCTCGGGCGTCGACCTCACACCGCGCGGCGCTGCCACCGCCCAGCCGTCGCGCGAGCGGAGCGGCCGCGACTCGAGCGTCACGTCGCCGTCCGCCTTCAAGCGCACGCTCACGCCACCGCCGTTGTGCCGACCGGAAGCGCGCTGGCCCCGGCGGCCCTCGTCCTCGGACGTGAGGCCCTCGAGAGGCGCGTTCACGCGGCCCCGCACCGACTCGGCCTCGAGCTCGAAGCGGCTCCCATCGGGAACCTCGAGCTGCACGTCGCCGTGCGTCGCGCGGGCCACGACTTCCGCCTCGAGCACGACGCCCGGCGCGAGCCGCGCGCTGCCCCGCTCGACCTCGAGATCGATCGGTCCGGAGAAGCCGTCGAGGGTCGCGTCCGAACCCGTGACGCGGATGCGCGCGCCGCGCGCGAGGCCCCTCGCCTCGAGGCCCCCGTGCTCGACCTTGGCCTCGACCGCGCCCGCCACCCGCTCGAGCGTGACACCCTCGTGGGTCGTCTCGAGGTTGACCGAGCCGGCCACGTCGCTCGCCGCGATCCCGCCGTGCTGCGCCCGGACCTCGAGGTCGCCGCCCACGCGCTCGAGGCGCACGTCGCCGAACGTCGTCTCGACGCTGGCCCGCCCGGTGACGTCGAAGGCCTGCACCGGGGCGTGCTGGCCGCGCACCACCAGGCTCCCGCCGACGCCCTCCGCCTTGAGCTCGCCGTGCGCCAGGTCGACCTCCAGGTCTGCGCTGCGAGCCACCTCGAGGCCGCCGTGCTGCACGTCGAGCTTGGACGCTCCCGCGACGCCGGCCACCGAGACGCTGCCGTGGCGCGAGTTGAGCTCGAGTGCGCCGCCGATGCCGTCGATGCCCACGTCGCCGTGGCGAGCCTCGAGCTTGACGTCGCCGGCGATGCGCTCGACGCTTACGCCCTCGAAGGAGGCCTCCACGTCGGCAGCCGCGACGTCCGAGAGCTCGACGCGTCCGTGCTCGTTGCGCACGAGCGCCGTGGTCTCGGGCGGCGCCTCGATCTCCAGGTGGGTCTCGAAGCCTGTGTCCTCGCGGCGTCCGATCTCGTCGCGGTTGGTGGCGACCCGCACGAGCCCGGTGTCGCCGGTGAGCCGCAGCTCGATGCGCTCGGCGAAGGCCCTGGCCTTCTCCTCGGTGGGCTGGAACACCACCTTGCGCAGCCGGACCTTCACCACTCCGGGCGCGCCCTTCACGACGCTCACCTTGCCGAAGGCGTTGTGGATCTCGAGCCGCGGCGTCGCGCCCTCGACCGCCCGCTCGCCCGAGGCTTCGAACGTCCACGACGGCCCGTAGAAGCGGCCGCCCATCACGCGGCAGCCCTCCGGCCCGATGCTCACGTCCCCGCGCACGTTCCAGGCCGTTTCGACGGTCGCGGCGAAGCCCACGATCAGAACCAGGAACGCGATCTTGCGTGCGCTCACCTCACGACCTCCCGTCAGTAGAGCGGCGGAGCCACAGGTCCACGAGCTCGAGCACGCCCCACAGCACGAGCGCGAGCGGCCAGAAGGTGCGCAGCAGCGGCAAGAGCTCGATCCTCCCGAGGTTGGCGAGCGTCCCCAGGACGCCGAGCGTCACCAGGCACACGCCGAACGTCACGCCCTCGGGGCTAAAGGCGGGGCGGCTCATCGGCGGTCCCTCCCGCCTTGCGCGCCTGAAGCGACGCGTAGACGAAGTAGGCGCCCACGGCGATCAGCAGCAGCGGCCACCAGCGGGCCAGCCGCTCGAGGTCGAGCCAGCCGAGGTTGCTGAACAGGATCAAGACGCCGAAGAGCGCGAGCGAGCCGCCCCACACGGGCGACTCGATCTCCGGCTGCTCCTCGGGCTCGCTGCGGCCGCCCAGGAAGCGCGCGTTCGCCGAGTGGGCGCCCTTCCAGGCGTCGATGATGTTGAACAGGTAGACGAACGGGATCGCGAAGGCGAACGGGAACTCGTGTCCGCTCGCGGTCAGGTAGATGCTCCCGACCCAGGCGAAGAAGAACACGAACGCGCGCGCGATGCGCCCGTTGTAGACCTGGCCGAGGCCGGGGAACAGCGACAGGAACGCCGCGAGCCCGGGGCTCTTCGGCAGCCGCACGAAGGGTGCCGTTCCCGGCGGCAACGCGGGAGGCGTGCCGGGGGACGGCGCCGCGATCTGGGGACCGGACTGGCTGCTCATCTCATCTTCTCCTTGCTGCTCGACGTCACGTTCCACATCCAGGGCTACGAGCCCGAGCCTCGTCCGGTTCGGAAAGCTGCGGCCAGCTGGACGGCGCGCGGACGGATCTCGCCGCCCTGCTTCGGCTCGGGCGGCGGGCTCGCCTTGCGCTCGAGCAGCCGCTTGTAGTCGTTGACCCGCTCGTTGACCCGCTCGATGCGGCCCTCGAACGCCGTGCTCAGGACGACGCCCAGCACGCGGACGTCCTCCAGCAGGCGGTCCTTCCGCTCCAGCAGGCTGCTGCCGGCGGTCACGGTCTGGCCCACGAGGCGCTGCGCGGCGCGCGCCCCGCGCTCGGGGCCCACGACCGCGAGCGTCGTGCCGAGGGCGATCAGCGCGAAGCCGGCGGCAGCGGCGTGCAGCCACTGCGGCAGCACGAGCGCCGGTCGGATCTCGATCACGCGCGCTCGCGCGAGCGCGGCGCTCGCCGCGCGCTCGGCGAGCGTCGTGGGCGCCTCGAGCTCGGGCGCCGCGCGCAGCGCCGCGACCGCCGCGGCGAGCGCCGCCGCGAGCACCCCGCCCGCCGCGCAGCCCGCCAGGTGCGCCTCGAGCTCCGCGCCCAGGATCGGGTGGAGCGAGCCCTCGAGGCGGTCGGAAAGCAGCTCCTCGGCCCTGTGGCAGTCCATCCTCACGCCCTCACGACGCGCCGCCCACGAGCTCGTGGCGGCGTCCCAGCAGCCGCTTCGCGAGCTCCAGGCGGGCCCGGTTGATGCGGCTCTTCACGGTTCCGAGCGGGACCTCGAGCGACTTCGCGATCTCCTCGTAGGGCAGTCCCTGCAGGTCGCACAGGATGAGCGGCAGCCGCAGGTCCGGTGGCAGCGCCCGCAGGCCGCGGTGCACGAGTCGCGCGCGCTCCTCCCGCTCGAGCCCCGCGATCGGGTGCTCCTCGTGCGCCTCTGCCGTCTCGAGCACGATCGGGTCTTCCGTCCGTCGCGCCCGCTCCTGGCGGCCGCGCCGGTAGTGGTCGATCGCGTGGTTGCGCGCGACGGCCATCAGCCACGCGCCGAACGGTCCGTCCGCCTCGCGATACTTGTGGAGCGTCTGGTACACCTTGACGAATACCTCCTGCGTCAGGTCCTCCGCCTCGTCCGCCCGCCCCGTGAAGCGGTAGGCGAGGCCGAACACCTTGCGCGTGTGCAGCTCGACGAGCGACCGCCAGGCGGCTTCGTCGCCGCCCCGGCAGGCCGGCAGGAGATCGGCGTCGGTCGTGTTCAAGAGCACCTGGTGGCACGGCATCTCCCCTGCCACTCCGAGGAACGCGCCCGGGTCGGGCGGAGTTCACGGAAGTGGGTGGCAACCCAGGGTCGAAGCGGCCGGTTTGACGCTCGGCGCCGCATTGTAGTAAAGTCGCAAACGGCTATCAAGTGTCTGAGCGAGAAGGCTTTGTGAGCACGGCGGGTCGGCGGTGACGCGCCAGCAGGGGCAGCTCCTCGGGGGAGCCGTCCTTGCCGTCGTCCTCCTGGCATTCTTCTTCCGCGGAGTGGACTGGTCGGCCCTGGGCACCGCGCTGCGCGAGGCTCGGCTCCTGCCGCTCGCCGGCCTGGTGCTCGTGACGATCGCGACCTACTCGGCCCGGGCCTGGCGCTGGGGCGACCTGCTGAAGCCGCTCGGGCGCGTCAGGTTCGGCGACCTCTTCTCCGCCACCATGGTGGGCTTTGCCTCGGGCCTGCTGATCCCGCGCGCGGGAGAGCTCGTGCGACCGTGGCTCGTGGCGCGGCGCTACCCCTCGATATCCACCTCCGCCGGGTTCGCGACGATCATCCTCGAGCGGCTCGTCGACCTGATCACCGTGCTGGCGCTGTTCGCCTTGTACCTCTTCGTCCTGCCGACTCCCGGCGCGCAGGCGGAGAACCGGCTCATGGAGCTGGTGAAGGTCGGCGGCGCCGTGACGGGCGTCGCGGCGCTCTTCGCTCTCGGCTTCCTGCTCGCGCTGCACGCCAACGCCGAGCGCGTCACGGGCCTGATCGAGAGGATCCTCACGCACTTCCCGCGCTTCATCGCCGAGCCCGGCGCCCGCATGCTGCGGGCCTTCTCCTCCGGCCTCGCGGTGCTGCGCGCGCCCCTTTCGCACCTCGGCCTGATCGGTGCGCAGTCGTTCGCGGTGTGGCTGCTGATCGCGCTCGGCTTTCACCTGAACCACGCCGCTTTCGGGATCGTGCTGCCGTTCCACGCGACCTTCCTGCTGATCGCGTTCCTGGTCGTGGGCGTCGCCATCCCGACGCCGGGGATGGTGGGCGGGTTCCACGCCTTCTACCTGCTGGCGCTCTCCGAGGTGTTCGGCGTGGAGCGCTCGACCGCCGCCGCCGCCGCCGTAGCCGCCCACGCGCTCTCGAACCTGCCGATCCTCGTCTTCGGCCTGGTGCTGCTTGGACGCGAGGGATTGAGCCTCGGGCGCGTGGCTGAAGCGACCCGCGAAGACAAACAGCTCTCGGAGGTGCGACCTTGAAGTGCCCGTTCTGCGCCCACATCGAAGACAAGGTAGTGGACTCGCGCGAGAGCAAGGAGGGCGACGTCATCCGTCGCCGGCGCGAGTGCCTCTCGTGCGGCCGCCGTTTCACCTCCTACGAGCGCATCGACCAGATCCCGCACCTCGTGGTCAAAAAGGACGGCCGCCGCGAGCGCTTCGACCGCGAGAAGGTGATGGCGGGGCTGCTGCGGGCCTGCGAGAAGCGCCCGGTGCCGGTGAAGGCGCTCGAGGGAGTCGTCGACAAGGTCGAGGCGATGGTGCAGGAGAGCCCCGACCGCGAGGTGCACGCAGAGCAGATCGGCGATGTGCTGATGGAGCGCCTCAAAGAGCTCGACAAGGTGGCCTTCGT
>CAZMRX010000272.1:0-7268 GCA_964568755.1 uncultured Acidobacteriota bacterium
GGCGAGGCCGGCGTGCCGTTCTTCTCGATGTCCGGCTCGGAGTTCGTGGAGATGTTCGTCGGGCTGGGCGCGGCGCGCGTGCGCGACCTGTTCGTGCAGGCCAAGGACCGGGCGCCGTGCATCGTCTTCATCGACGAGCTGGACGCGATCGGCAAGTCGCGCGGCGGGGTGGCCGCGCTCGCCGCCCACGACGAGCGCGAGCAGACGCTGAACCAGCTGCTCGTGGAGATCGACGGCTTCGACGGCACCAGGGGCGTGATCCTGATGGGCGCCACCAACCGGCCGGAGGTGCTCGACCCGGCGCTGCTGCGTGCGGGCCGCTTCGACCGGCAGGTCGTGGTGGACCGCCCGGACGTCAAGGGCCGCGAGGAGATCCTGCAGGTGCACGGGCGCAAGGCCAGGCTCGACGAGTCGGTCGAGCTGAAGCTGGTCGCGCAGCGCACCCCCGGGATGGTCGGCGCCGACCTCGAGCGCGTCGTCAACGAGGCAGCGCTCGCCGCCGCGCGCCGGGGCTCGGCGCTCGTCGGGCAGCGCGACTTCGAGGAGGCCGTCGACCGGCTCCAGCTCGGGCTCAAGAAGCAGGGTTCGCTGATGAACCCCGAAGAGAAGCGACGCGTGGCCTTCCACGAGGGCGGCCATACGCTGGTGGCGCTCTCGCTGCCCCACGCCGACCCGGTGCACCGTGTGACGATCATCCCGCGCTCGATCGGCGCCCTGGGCGTGACGCTGCAGCTGCCGTCGGAGGAACGCTACCTGATGACCAAGGACCAGCTGCTCGACCGCGTCTGCGTGATGATGGGCGGACGAGCCGCCGAGGAGCTGGCCTTCGGCGACGTCTCCACCGGCGCCCACAACGACCTCGAGCGCGCCAGCGAGACGGTGCGCCAGATGGTCTGCCGCTTCGGGATGAGCGAGTCGCTCGGCCCCGTCACCTTCGGGCGCGCGGGGCAGTCGCGGTTCCTGGCGGCCGCCGGCCTGGGCGAGGAGCGCAACTTCAGCGAGGAGACGGCCCGCCAGATCGACGCCGAGGTGCGCAAGCTGCTCGAGGAGCAGCACGCGCGGGCGCGCCAGGTGCTGACGCGCCGGCGCGCCGCGCTCGACACGATCGCCTCTCGGCTGCTCGAGGTCGAGACGCTGGACCGCCCGGAGCTGGAGCGGCTGGTCGCGGACTCGTCTCCGCGCGCGGCGTGAGCCTACTGACACACCCGCTCCGGACGAGGAGCAGGACGACAGTAACTTGCTCCAGGATGGCGGGGTGGACGGGACTCGGCCTCGGAGCGCCAGCGACGAGAAACGAGAGCGCTTCGCCCCGTGGGCGAAGTGACTCTCGTAACCCGCGAGCGGGAGCGGGGCCCGGACACTCCGTCACTTCGAACGAAGTGAGGAGTGGCGGGGTGGACGGGACTCGAACCCGCGACCTCCGACGTGACAGGCCGGCGTTCTAACCAGCTGAACTACCACCCCGCTCGGGTGGCGCCGGGCCTCGGATAAGGATCCTGGTGGGCGGTACAGGATTCGAACCTGTGACACCCGGCGTGTAAGACCAGTGCTCTACCGCTGAGCTAACCGCCCAGACGGACAGCACACGACTCTATCCGAAGGTCCTCTACCCGTCAAACCGATCTCGACCGGGTCCGTGGTGCCCTTCAGTCGGCGGAGGACCGAAGTGCCCGAGCCCGGACGGCGAGCTTCCGACGTCTAGCCAGAAGGCGAGCTTCCGAGACTAGACTGTGGCGAAGCCGTCGGAGCTCGGGCATGAAGACACTGGCCAAGGTTGGGATCGGCTGCGCCGGCGTCGTCGCCGTCGCGAGCGTGGGTGTGGCGCTGCTCGCGCCCACGCTCCTGCGCCAGGCCGCGCAGGTGATCGAGCCGATCCAGAAGGTGAAGCGCACCCAGGCCGCGCTCGACGAGATGGTCGACGAGGTCGGCTGGAAGCGGCCGGAGCCGGACTCGCTGTCGAAGGAGCAGCTCGACCGCTTCTTCGCGGTGCGCGAGCGGGTCGAGGCGGCGCGCCGGAGCGCCGGCCCGAGCCTCGACAGCCTGCCCCGCAAGAACGTGCGCTCGCTCGACGAGCTGCAGCAGGTCCCCGGCATCATCCGCGACGTGACCGGTGTGGTGGGCGCCGAGATGGACGCGTTCGTCGCGGTCCGCATGCCGCCCGCGGAGTATCACTGGATCGAGCGGCTCGTCTACGAGCGCTGGCGCGGCGTGCTCAAGAAGGCCGGAAGCTACCCGGCGGCGCTGCGAGCCGCCGCGGCCGAGATCGAGTCTGCCGCCGGCCGCGAGCGCGACGCGCGAGTCCGCGCCCGCCTCGAGCGGCTCGCCGCGGAGATGAAGTCCCGTGTGCCCCCGCCACCCGACGGCTTCGATCAGCGAGTCCACGCCCTGCTGCTGTCCCGGATCGAGGACGTCGAACGCTGGTCGCTCGACGACGTCGTGGCCCCCTACATCCCCGTGCCGCGTTAGACACCGGGGGTGTGGGGGGTGGGATGCCCCCCACGAAGGCTCGTCCCACCATGCCGTGACTGGTTGGCTCCGGCACAGGTCCGCCCTCGACTCCGGCGCCCGATCACTCCTGTGCCCGACGCGACGAGTCGCGCGCTCGGCTCAACGAGTCGCGCGCCCGCACCGTTTCCACTCGCTGGAACAGCCCCATCGCTGCCCACCCGCGGAAGAGGTGGAACGCGGCCTCGGCCCCGTCGAGGCGCGCGGCCCCTCGCCGCGCAAGCGCCCTCGCCACCGCCCGGCCCACCGGCACTCCCGCCACGAGGTCGCCGAGCAGCGCGAACGCCGCGGGCGATTGCTCGCGCCGCCGGACCGCGTAGTCGCGGCGGTGGACGACCAGCAGCGATGGGCGCCGCGCGACTCTCGGGTGGCGGTGCGCCGCGTCCTTCAGGCTGTCGAGCCAGGCGCCCGCGTCGTGGGAGAGCGCCACGAGCCGCAGCGCCGCCACCGGGACGAGCCGCGCCCGCTCCCAGTCGCCCGGGGCGACCGCCGCGAGATCGGCTTCGGTGAGCGGGCGCGTCTCGGGCGCGTCGAAGACCTCCGTCACCGCCCACTCGAGCCGGGCGAGGTCGTGGCAGAACGCAGGGCGCCTCACGCGCGCCCGGCGCACGAACTCCGGCAGCCGCCGGCCCAGCTCGTTCAGCGTGTAGCTGCGCGAGGGGTGCGCCGAGACGTAGTCGCGCACGAGCCGCTGCCACGCGTGGCCCAGGAAGTGCGCGAGCGCGGGGTAGTCCGACTCGAGCGCATCCAGCATGCGCGGCAGGTACATCTCCTGGTAGACGGAGATGCGCTGCTCGGCGCTCAGGCGCTTCGACGGGAGCACGACGTCGCGTGCGCGTCCCGGGCGCACGAGCCGTCGCGCCTCAGGCGAGGCGAGCGCGCGAGCGACAGGCCCGGGCGCTTCGATGACCGCCTGCAGCCAGCGCTGCAGGCCGCCGAGCGCCAGCTCAGGCGCCATCGGTTCCCGTGGCCGGCGTCGCCGCGCGAAACGCGCGCGCCTTCGCGGCTTCCCTCACCACCGCGGCGAGCGGAGGGATCTTCGCGTCCCACTCGAAGAGCGTGGAGACCGGGCCGGTCCGCGCGACGAGCCGCGCGTAGAGCTTCCACACCGCCGGGATCGCGCGACCGTCGTGGGTGTCCACGATGTGCGTGCCCTTGTTGGTGTGACCCGCGAGGTGCACCTGCACCACGCGGTCCGCCGGGACCCCGTCGACGTACTGCCGCGGGTCGAAGCCGTGGTTGTACGAGCTCACGTAGACGTTGTTCACGTCGAGCAGCAGGGCGCAGCCGGTCGCGTCGCAGAGAGCCGACAGGAACTCCCACTCCGTCATCGACGAGCGCGCGTAGGCCAGGTACGTCGACGGGTTCTCGAGCACCAGCGGCCGCTCGAGCACGTCCTGCACCTGCTTCACGCGTCGCGTCACGTGCCGCAGCGTGGCCCGGTCGTAGGGGAGCGGCAGCAGGTCGTGGGTGTTGCGGCCGAGGACGCCGGTCCAGCACAGGTGGTCGGACACCCACGCGGCGCGCGTGCGCGTCGCGAGCGCCTTCAGCTTCCGCAGGTAGCCGCGGTCGAGCGGATCGGTGCTCCCGATCGACAGCGAGACGCCGTGCAGCGCCACCGGGTAGCGCTCGACCACGCGCTCGAGCACGTGCATCGGCCGGCCCGCGGTGTCCATGAAATTCTCGGACAGCACCTCGAACCAGTCGAGCGCGGGCTTGCCCGCGAGGATCTCGCCGAAGTGGACCGTCCGCAGCCCGATCCCCACGCCGAGGTCGGGCAACCCGAGGCTGTTCATCTATTGAGGCAGAAGTTGGGACCGCGGTCCCGATGGCGCAGTGAGAGGTGTTCCGAAGGCTCTAGTGCTTCGAGGGGACGGCGCAGCCACCCTTGCCCTTGCAGGAGTTCTTGCCGGCGCAGCCGTTGTCGCCCGACTTGCAGCCGCCGAGCCCCTTGCAGTCGTTCTTGCCTTTGCAGTCGTGCTTGGCGGAGGCCGACGCGCAGCCGCCCTTGCCCTTGCACGAGTTCTTGCCCGCGCAGCCGTTGTCGCCCGACTTGCAGCCGCCCTTGCCTTTGCACGAGTTGTGGCCTTTACAGATGTGCTTCTCGGGCTTGTCCGCCGGCTTGTCCTGTGCGCGGACGACCGAGCCGGCGGCCAGACCGGCCGCAACGGCACCCATCACCTTCGTGAACTCGCGACGCTTCATACGGAATCCTCCTTGTGCGCCCCACCCGGAGAGAGACAGAAGGCTCCGCTCACGCAGATGCTCGGGAGCTGTTCCTTCGGTTGAGGCGGCTGACGTCGATTCTGGTCGACGGCATCTCGACTTTGCAATCCATTATCAAGATCGATCGGCTCACGGCCTGGCATTCGCACGAGGACTGACGGCACGCCGGCCGGGGAGGTGCTCGGGGCGCCCCGAGTTGAGCCCGATGCAGTCAACCTCGACTGCCGTAGTCGTTACTCGTGGGTTTCGGCTCGAACGATGCGGCACGGACCGGGGGCGGGCCTAGCCGCGCACGGTCCAGCCCTTGGCCGTGAGCAGCGGCCGCAGCCGCTCGCGCTGGTCGCCCTGGATCTCGACGGCCCCGTCGGCGACCGTCCCACCCGTCCCGCAGGCCTTCTTCAACTCGGCGGCGAGAGCCGCCAGGAAGGACTGGTTCTTCGGCAGCTCGGCGACGACGGTGACGCTCTTGCCGCCGCGCCCCTTCTTCTCGAGCCGCAGCACGCAGCGCAGCTTCGCCGGCACCGCCTCCTCGGCGGCTTTCGAGCAGTGGCAATCGTTGGCCGGCCAGCCGCACTTCGGACAGAGTCGCCCTTTGCCGGTTTCGTAGACGGAGCGACGGTCGGATGTGCTCATGAGCCGATGGCGGAACCCGGCGCGTAACGGCTAGCGCGCGTCGGACCGTCGCCCGATGGCGCGCCGGCGGCGCTCAGCGCAGGCCCTCGACCAGATAGAGGTCGCCGAGCCCCCGGAAGTAGGTGTAGATCGACGTCGTGCACGGTCAGCACGTTCGGGTGGTTGAGCCGCCCCGCTGCGCGAGCCTCCTGCTCGAAGCGCCGCAGGCGGTCTTCGTTCTCCGCGAAAGCGGCCGGCAGCACCTTCACCGCCACGTCGCGTCCGATGCGATCGTCGCGCGCGCGGTAGACCTCGCCCATGCCGCCCGCGCCGAGCGCAGAGACGATCTCGTAATGCCCAAGACGGACGCCGGGCGAGAGGGGCATCGGTTGCGCGGAGTCTAGCAGACGCGCGGCGTGCCAACCGGCCGCGCTGGCCGCTATCGGGGGCTGGCTCGCCGCTCGATCGCGGAGAGCCAGGTGTCCATCAAGTCGCGGTAGCCGCCCAGGCGACCGAAGATCTCGTCCGCGAGACGCTCGTTGTAGGTGTCCACCGTGAGGTTTCGGTCTCGGACCATCTCGAGGCCGAGCCGTGCAGCGGCCTCGTCGAGCAGGCCCACCGCATGCGCGGACCGGATCACGCTCGCCGGCGAGCCCGAATCGAGGCCCTCGGCGTCGCGCAAGTGGCGCTGCGCAGCCTTCCAGGTCGTCTCGAAGCCGTACTCGAACCGCTGGATCGCGGCATCGCGCGTGATCGCCGTCTTGGGCTCGGCGAGGACCTCGCGCAGCGTGCCGAGCGCGCGCCGCGCGAGCGCCAGGCGGCGCTTCAGCTCTTCCACGGGATCCCGTCGCGCTCCACGCGCTCGAGGAGCGCCGGTTCGGCACTGGAGAGGTCGACCAGGTCGACGGGGTAGAGGACCAGGCTGTTCTCGAGCGCCTCCTCGATCCGGGCGAGCGCGCCGGCCGGCAGGGGATCGAGCGGAAGGATGGCGACGTCGATGTCCGAGCTCCTGCTTCCCGCCTGCTGCGCGCGTGATCCGAACAGCCACACGCGCGCTCGGTGCGTGCCAAGCCCCGCGAGGACGATGCGTTTCACCTCTTCGATGTCGGCCCGGAGGCGCGCATCCGCGGGCACGGCCCGAGCTCGCGCCGTGGTCATCGAATCGAATTATGGGTTACCCTCGTCCCTTTGCCATGATCTCGTTCACGCGCGTCAGCAAGCAGTACGGCCGCCAGGTGCTGTTCGTCGAGGCCTCGTTCCAGCTCAACCCGGGCGAGCGGGTCGGCCTCGTCGGCCCGAACGGCGCCGGCAAGACGACGCTCTTCCGCATGATCGTGGGCGAGGAAGGCCCCGACGAGGGCGAGGTCTCGGTTCCGAAGAAGCTGACGATCGGCTACTTCCGCCAGGACGTCGAGGAGATGAAGGGCCGCTCGGTGCTCGACGAGGCGATCGCCGGCAGCGGCCGGCTGGGCGACCTGCACCACGAGCTCGAAGCGCTGCAGCAGGCCATGACCGACCCGGCGCGCGCGGACGACATGGACGAGATCCTCGCGCGCTTCGGCGAGGTGCAGGAGGAGTACGACCACAAGGGCGGCTACGCGCTCGAGGCCCAGGCGCGCGAGGTGCTCCACGGCCTCGGCTTCGACGACGAGAGGATCGAAGGCGACGTGGGCGCGCTCTCGGGCGGCTGGAAGATGCGCGTCGCGATGGCGCGCGTGCTGCTCGGCCGGCCCGACGTGCTGCTGATGGACGAGCCCACCAACCACCTCGACATCGAGTCGATCCTCTGGCTCGAGGGCTTCCTGAAGGGCTACGCGGGCGCCCTCTTCATGACCTCGCACGACCGCGAGTTCATGAACCGGATCGTCTCGAGGATCGCCGAGATCGACGACGGCGAGATCACCGCCTACTCCGGCAACTACGAC
>CAZMRX010000273.1:0-7263 GCA_964568755.1 uncultured Acidobacteriota bacterium
GCGTCGATCCGGCCGATGCCGTTCTCGTAGATCAGCTTGTTGAGCGCCGGAACGTCCGTCTGCTGCAGGGCTCGGATCGCCGCCGTGACCTCGTCCACCGAGCGTGACGTGCGCTCGATCACCATCTTCTGCTGCGGCGTCGGCGCGCCCGTGAACCCCGCGAGACCGAAGCCCAGCCGGCGCGCCTGCGGCAGCAGCGGGTCCGGGTCGGCCGCGAGCGGCGCGCCGGCGAAGCCCATCGGCGTGTCGGAGCTGAGCGTGCGAGCGAGCGGCGTCGCCTTGTCGAGCAGAGCTTGGACTCCCTTGGTGACGGCCTCCGGGGTGTCCTTCTTCTTCTCGAGCGACGCTTTCAGCTCCTCGAGCTGCTTCTTCATCGACTTGACCGCCTTGTCCGCCGCGTCGGCCTTGGCCCAGATCCGGCCGGCCTCGAGCTGCGCCTCGTACCACTCGCGGCGCACCGAGTCGCTGACCGTGATCCGCGGGTCGTCCTCGACGACGACCGTCTGCGTCGCCTCCTTGCCCGCCGCGGCCACCTTCACCGTGTAGGAGCCCGGCAGGACGAGCGGCCCGCGCGGCGGCCCGCCGAACCCACGCGGGGCTCCCTCCTCCGGCTTCACCGGCGGCTCGCGGCGCAGGTCCCAGCTCGCCCGGTTGATCCCGAGCGTCGGCTTCGGCCCCTTGAGCTCGCGCACGAGGGCGCCCGACGCGTCCGTCACCGTGATCTTGACCTCGTCCTTCTCACCCGGCTTCGCGCCGAGCCAGTACGTGAGGAGCGCGCCCTCGGGCGGATTGGGCGCCAGGAAGTGCTTGTGACCGGTGTCGCCCTTGTGATCGTAGAGCCGCCACTCGGTCGCGGTCGGGATCTCGAACAGGTGCAGCTCCTGGCCTCGGGCCTGAGGCAGCGAGACGAGCGGCCTCGCGTCGTCGAGGATCCACACGCCCCGGCCGTGCGTGCCGAGCACGAGGTCGCCCTCGCGCGGGTGGATCTGCAGGTCGTCGACCGGCACGGTCGGCAGGTTCTTGCCGCGCAGAGCCGACCACGCTCCTCCCCGGTCCCAGCTCAGCCACAGGCCGCGCTCGGTGCCGGCAAACAAGACGTCGGCGTTCTTCGGGTGCTCGCGCACGACGCTCAGCGTGCCGCCGGACGGGAGGTTGGACGAGACGCTCTTCCAGGTCTGGCCGAAGTCCGAGGTGAAGAAGAGGTAGACGCCGAAGTCGTTCGAGCGGTGGCCGTCGAAGGCCACGTAGGCGGCGCCCTCGCCGCTCCGGCTGGGCTCGACGCGGCTCACGTAGGTGCCTTTCGGCACGCCGGGCACGCGAGCGGCCACGTTCGTCCAGGTGGCGCCGGAGTCGCGCGAGACCTGGAGGTTGCCGTCGTCGGTGCCCGCCCACAGCACGCCGGCGCGCAGCGGAGACTCGGCAAGGGTCGTGATCGTGCCGAAGTGGACGACGCCGTCGTTGCGCGACAGTAGCTCCTTCGCCGGCTTGCCGAAGATCGGTGTCGCGTCGCGCTTCACGTTGTCGCTCGTCGTGAGGTCGGGCGAGACGAGGGTCCAGGTGTCGCCGCGGTCGCGCGAGCCAAACACGCGATTGCCGCCGTAGTAGATCGTCTTCGGGTCGTGGGGCGAGACCACGATCGGCGAGTTCCAGTTGAAGCGGTACCTCTCGCCCGCGGGCGGCTCGGGGCGGATGATGCGGCGCTGCCCGCTCGCGCGGTGCAGCCGCTGGACGTTGCCGTCCTGGCTCTCGACGTAGACGATGTCGGCGTCCGTGGGGTCCGGGACGGTGTAGAAGCCGTCGCCGCCGCCGACCCGCACCCACTCGTCGTTCGCGATCCCCTGCCGGTAGAGCGTGCGCGAGGGCGCCGACCAGCTGCCGTTGTCCTGCAGCCCGCCGTAGACGTGGTACGGGCGCTGGTTGTCGACGGCGACCTCGTAGAACTGCGCGAGCGGAACGGTGTTGACGAAGTCCCAGCTGCGGCCGCGGTCGTAGCTCAGGTGGATGCCGCCGTCGCTGCCGAGGAGCATGTGATCGGAGTCCTTCGGGTTGATCCAGAGCGCGTGGTAGTCGCCGTGGATCTTGTCGACCACGTCGGTCTTGAAGGTCTTGCCGCCGTCCTCCGAGGTGTACATCGGCGCGCCCATCACCCAGACGCGCTGGTCGTTGTTCGGGTCGACGCGCAGCTTGCTGTAGTACGACGGCCGCGGGTTCGTCGCCGACATCTTGCTCCAGGTCTCGCCCCGGTCCTCCGAGCGGTAGATGCCGCCGTCCTTCGCGTGCTCGAAGAGCGCGTAGACGACCTTCGGCTCGCGCAGGTAGACCGCGATCCCGATGCGACCGATCTCGCCCTCGGGCAGCCCCTTGGTGAGCTTCGTCCAGGTCGCCCCGCCGTCCGTCGTCTTCCACAGGCCGCTGCCGGGTCCGCCGCCGCTGTAGCCGAACGGCGTGCGCCGGCGCTGGTACGAGGCGGCGTAGAGCGTGTCCGGGCTCTGCGGGTCCATCGCCACGTCCACGAAGCCGGTGTCCTGGTCTACGAACTTCGTGTTGGTCCAGCTGCGACCGCCGTCGGTCGTCTTGTAGAGCCCGCGCTCCGGGCTTGGGCCCCACAGGCGCCCGAGCGCCGCGACATAGACCACCTCCGGGCGGCTCGGGTGCACGAGCACACGCCCGATGTGGTGCGTCTCGGCGAGGCCGGCGTGCTGCCAGGTCTTGCCCCCGTCGAGCGTCTTGTAGACGCCGTGGCCCCAGGAGGAGGACTGGCGGTTGTTGGGCTCGCCGGTCCCGGCGTACAGGATCTGCGGGTCGGAAGGCGCGATCGCCAGGTCGCCGATCGACGACACGAGCTGGTCGTCGAAGATCGGCTCGAAAGTGATCCCGTTGTTCGTGGTCTTGAGGATCCCGCCCGAGGCGGTGCCGACGTAGAAGGTCTTCGGGTCACTCTCGACCACCGCGAAGTCGTCGATGCGCCCGCCCATGATCGCGGGCCCGATGCTGCGGAACTCGAGCCCCTTCAGGTGCTCTGCCGCCAGCGCCGCAGGCGTCGTCGCCGGCGCAGCGCCGGCAGCCGGAGACGGCTTCGCTTGAGCCGCAGCGTGTGCTGCGAGCCCGAGAATGAGCAGGACCGAGACGGCGAAGCGGCGGGAGGAAGAAGACATGGGAGCTCCTGGCTGAAGGCGCGACGCGCGCGCGGCCGGGATCTTACCCCGACGCCACAGTCGCCGGGAGCCTGGCCGGGCCGTCCGTCCGCCCGGTCGCTTCGGATATGCTTGGGACTTCCGCCTTCGGGCAACGGCTTACTAGAAGGAGATCCGCCGCAATGGCCAAAGTCACGCACAAGGGCAACCCGATCGACATCGCCGGCACCTTCCCCACGGTCGGGCAGACGGCGCCGGCCTTCACGCTCGTCGGCAAGGACCTGGGCGACGTCTCGCTCAAGGACTTCGCGGGCAAGCGCAAGGTTCTCGACATCGTCGTGAGCCTCGACACCGGCATCTGCGCGGCCTCCGCCCGCAAGTTCAACGAGACCGCTGGCGCGCTGCCGAACACGGTGGTGCTGGTGATCTCCGGCGACCTGCCGTTCGCCGCGGGGCGCTTCTGCAGCGCCGAGGGGCTCGCCAACGTCGTCACCGCCTCGACCTTCCGCAGCAGGCAGTTCCTGCACGACTACGGCGTCGAGATCACGAGCGGCAAGCTGGTCGGCCTCGCGGCGCGCGCAGTCGTCGTGCTCGACGCGAACGACAAGGTGATCTACACCGAGCTCGTCCCCGAGATCGCCCAGGACCCGAACTACGACGCGGCGCTCGCGGCGCTGAAGTAGACCGACCCTCCAGAGGCCCCGGCACTTGCCTGCCGGGGCCCCTCTCGCCTAGGCTCACCGCACTTTGGCCGCATCCTGCCACCCCCGCGGATGAGCGAAGTGAACAAAGGCGATTCGCCCGCACGACCTCCCCTGAGCCTCTTGGCGAAACGGGCGCTGGCGATCGTCGACGGCGTGATCGTCGCCTACGCGACCGTGGGTGCTCTGTACCTGCTGGTGGGCGGTATCGACCTGGGCTTCGTGAGCGTGCGCCGTCTCTCGAAGCCGTTCCTGGTGTTGTTGCTGCTGGTGGCGGTCCGCGCGGCGATACCGGACGAGTCATGGCTCACGCGTCAGATCGGCGCTGGCAGGGCCTGGGCTCGGGCGGCTCGCGCCCGGCTGGAAGCGCGCAGCGCCTGGGCGGGCGCGGCGCTCGACGCGCTCGCGGCGGTCCTGAGCGTGCACGTGCTGACCAAGGGCACCTCGTTCCTGGCCAACCTGCTGTTCGGCCCCGCCCGTCCGAGGCCCTTTCCGCTGCCGTTCGAGTCGGCACGCTTCGCGGAGACATTCGCGGCCTGGGACTCCGGCTGGTACTTCGACATCGCGCAGCGCGGCTACTACTGGAGCCAGAGCGGCCAGAGCAGCCTCGCGTTCTTCCCGCTCTACCCACTGCTGATGCGCGCGTTGGCGTGGCCGTTCGGAGGCGGCGACCGCGCGCTCTGGATCTCGGGCATCGCCCTCTCCTATCTCTGCCTCCTGCTGGGCCTCACGGTGCTGCACCGCCTCACCGAGACGCGCTGTGGCGGCCGTGAGGCTGCGCGCCGGACGGTGCTCTACGTCGCCGTGTTTCCGTTCGCGTACTTCTTCACCCAGGTCTACACGGAGTCGCTGTTCCTGCTGACGAGCGTCTCGGCCGTGGCCGCGGCGTTCTCCGCACGCTGGGGCTGGGCGGGCGTCTTCGGGGCCCTGACGGCCTTGACCCGCCCCAACGGGATCCTGATCGCGCTGCCGCTCGGGCTCATCGCTCTCGCGGGGCGGCCGCGGTTGGGCGAGCTCACCCGGCGCGCGGCGGCGCTCGCGCTCGTGCCGCTGGGCTTCGCAGCCTACTGCGCCTTCGCCTACCAGCTGGCGGGCGACCCGCTCGCCTGGCTGCGAGCCCAGTCCCAGTGGGGCTACAGCGTCGGCAATCGGCCGTGGGTGGAGCTGATGCGGCTCCTCGACGGCCTCGAGCGGAACGGGCTCTACGGGTACTTCTTCTCCGACCCGCTCGCCCCCTACTACTTCCTGCACGGGGTGGTGGCGCTAGCCTTCGTCGCGCTGGCCCCGAGCGTCTTCAGGCGGCTCGGGCTCGCGCTCGGCGCGTACGTCGCCGTGAGCCTCTACGTCCCCCTGAGCGGCAACGCGCTCGAGGGGATCGGCCGTTACGCGGCGACGCTGTTCCCGGTGTTCATGCTGCTCGGCAGCGTCGTCCGCTCGCGAGGTGTGCACGAGGCGCTGCTCGTGAGCGGCGCCTTGCTGCTGTCGCTGCTGAGCGCCTTGTTCGCGACCTGGCGACCGATCTATTAGGTTAGGGGGGACGCTGCGTCGCGTCCCCCCTCTCACCCCCCCGCTCCGCTCGGGGGAATGAATCCCACCTCGCTCCGCAGTCCGTTGCTCTAATGCCGAGGTTCTGCGGTGAGCGTGTGGCCTGTCGCCAGGTAGCCGCGCAGGCCGTCCGCGAGCACGCGCGCGTCGATCCCCTTGGCCTGAAGCGTGAGCACCGCCCGGGTGCTCGAGGCCTCGTTCGGTCAGCCGCAGTAGAGGATCGGCAGGCGGCCGAGCCGGCGGATCTCGCTGGCGCGCGCCTCGATCTCGAGCGCAGGGATGTTGAGCGCGCCGGGAACGTGCCCGCCCTCGTAGGCCTCGCGTGCACGCACGTCGACGATCACGGCCTGTCCGCGCGCCACGAGCGCAAGCGCGTCCGCCGCCGCCATCGGGCGTGCGCCCGGGCCCGAGCCGGCCGGCCAGACGACGCAGCCCGTGGCTGCCAGCGCCAGAAACAGCGTGCCCAAGCGCCCGCGCATCGCGGCATCGTAGCATTGCGAGGACCGCGATCGCTGCCTGCGGTATGCTCGACGCTCGGAGAGCCCCATGCTCGACATGCAGAAGATCCGGGAGCAGTTCCCGATCACGCGCCAGCGCTTCCAGGTCCTGGGCTCGGCCGAGCCCAAGCCGCTCATCTACATGGACCACGGCGCGAGCACCCACCCGCCGACACCCGTGCTCGACACCTACAAGGACTTCTTGGAGTGCTCCTACGCCAACGTGCACCGCGGACGGCACTACCTGTCCGAGATGGCGACGGACCGCTTCGAGCACGTCTCGGAGGACATCTACCGCTTCATCAAGGGCAGCCGAGAAGGCAACACCATCATCCTGTGCGGCAACACGACGCAGGCGTTGGACCTGGCATCCCACGTGATGTCGCACCGCGAGGGCATCACGCTCGTTTCGCTGATGGAGCACCACTCGAACGACCTGCCGCACCGCTCCCGCGGCAAGGTGGTTCACTTCGGCGTCAAGGACGACGGCACCCTCGACTACGACGACCTCGAGGCGAAGCTGCGAACGAACGACGTGAAGCTGGTGGCGGTCACCGGCGCCTCCAACGTGACGGGCTACCTGACCGACATGCACCGCATCGCGCGCATGGCTCACGCCCACGGCGCGAAGGTGTTGATCGACGGCGCGCAGGTGCTGGCCCACGCGCCGGTGGACATGCTGCCGAACGACGATCCCGGCCACCTCGATTTCTTCGCCGGCGCCGGCCACAAGGCCTACGCACCGTTCGGCTCGTCGTTCCTCTTCGGGCCCACCGAGCTGTTCGACGAAGCACCGCCGTACATTCCCGCCGGCGGCACCGTCGTGTACGTGACGGAGGACGAGGCCTACTACAAGAAATCTCCCGATCGGCACGAAGGGGGTACACCCAACATCGCGGGCGCTGTGGCGCTTGCGGCCGCGCTACGCTTCCTGGAGGAGGCCGGGATGGACGCGGTGCGGGCTCACGAGAGCGTGCTCGTGGCCCAGGCGATGCGGGCGCTCGCGAAGATCGACGGCGTCCGCGTACTCGGCGACCCCGATCCCGACCACCGCATCGGCGCCCTCTCGCTCACGATCGAGGGAATCCCGCACGAGCTGGCCGCCAGCATCCTCAACCGCGAGGCCGCGATCGCGGTCCGCAACGGTTGCTTCTGCGCCCATCCCTACCTGCACCGGCTGCTGGGACTCACCGACACCGGCGAGCTGCGGCGGCGGCTGATGGCGGGCGAGGAGGTCGACCTGCCCGGGGCCGTGCGCCCGAGCTTCGGCATCTTCAACGACGAGGAAGAGGTCGACGAGCTCGTCCGCATGATCCGGGTGATCCGCGACAGGGCCTGGAAAGGCGACTACGTCGACATCCCCGGCGCCGCGGCCTGCAAGGAGCT